>JBCBPQ010000009.1:0-78697 GCA_039820645.1 Cyanobacteria bacterium J06633_8
ACAGTCCATACCAGCCCGATCACCTATGCTTAAAGTTATGCACTCTGCTGGCGATTCACCCACTATTAGTTCCCAGTGGGAGGATTTAACTAATATTGCCACGCCGACATCCATTCAATGGGACGATATTAAAGCCCAAATTGACCTGGTGTTGTTGGCGCTAGAAGCTTTGACAGGAATCGGTTCCGAGGCAATGCTTTGTGCGGCAATTAATCTGAATTTAGAATCAAGAGTGCCAGACCGGGTGGCGCTGTGGCGATTGCGCCAGTCTAATCCCATACGGAAAGGTCAGGGAGGCAGAAAAAAATTAGATGTAGAAGAAGCTCGTTCGTTAGTTTTGATTACTTGCTATCTTGCCAAGCAGCATCAAGAGTTAATTCGTCGTGCTGTGGACTTGTTGGAGCAAAATACTCAAAATAACCGCGAACCTCATTACTCTGCTTTATTGGGAGATTACATCGATGCTTTCTGCAACACTTATCAAGAGCGGATGGAAGATGATGAGAAAATCTCCACAGATATACTCACCAATTTGGCACTTAAATTACTAATAGATTTAGTTTTTTACAGTGGTTCCGGTGGACATCGCCGTCTCTGGCTAGCACTTATAGACCGTTCTACAAAATTTTAAAATGTCCAAGACGCATTTACTGCCATGCCTCTATCAAATTCAGTGATTCGTCGGTATACGCCGCCTACCTGCACGTTAGAAGTTTTGGCGCAAAGTTCTCCTTTGTCGCGTTGGATGGGTAAATCCGTTCTCAAGCAGGTCAGGTTTAATCTTCGTTTTGACGATCCGCGACAGCCAGAAGACGAAAAAGTTGTAGTCCAAGGCGACCGGGACCAGTTAGAAGCTTTATATACAGCAGTATCGGGTTACGTGCAAGAAATGTTGCAACAGTCTCCCGATAATTTCTGGGATTCGAGAATTAAAGCTAATTCGGCAAGTAAAACACGATTGCCTAAGTCGTTAGAAAACTTTTCTAGCTTAGAACAAGACGTTGCTAATTCTAGAAACGAATTTGCCAACAGTGGGAATATTTATTTAAAACCAAGCAGTAATTTGACTCATAAACTGTTTCTTGGTCCTTTAGCTAACCATGCTACAGGTTCTTCAATTCAATTGGGTTTGTTGCAATTATTTGATTTAGCAACAGCTTTAGATGAGTATATAGCTGATGTTGTTGCTTTACCCACTGAAACTCAACCGCGTAGAACAAGTTTTGCAATACCTGCTTGGGCACCTGTTGCAGCAGTACTGGTATTAGGTTTGGGTTTAATGCCATTTACCTATCAGTATGCTAACCGTCTGCGAGATAAAAATAAGACGGGTGAGACTGTAGCCACAACAAACAAAAATATTGGTAATGATGGGGCTTCTAAAGGTTCATTAACGCCGCTACCGACTCCAAACTCCGTCTTTTCTCCTTCACCGAACATATCACAGTTACCGACTCTCGGGACGGGTTTAAACATCCCCAATACATCTTTGCCAACTCCTTTAACATCTACCGCTCCAACTTTAGCAGTTCCGCAAAAACCTAGTAATACTTTTCCTTCTGCTTCGACACAACCATCAAGTAGTTTATCGAGCATTCCTCTACCTCCATTAGGTAACAATAGTTTTGGTAATACTGGAACTACAAAACCACAAGCCGGAGGGCAAACTTTATCTATCTCTCCAAATCCTTCATCTGCAAAAACTAATGGGGGAATTGCCACAAAGCCTAATTTTGGAACCAATGGTTCAGCATCACTTCCAAAGAGTAGAACTAGTTTGCCAACAACTAGTTTGCCGTCATTAACTAATCCATCTAATCCTAAAGCTCCCGTAATTCCTTCACAACCAGCCAACAAAATTCCTCAAATTCGGAATAATCAAGAAAGTTTACTTACAAAGCTGCCAAAATCTAGTAACGATTTGGCAGCACAATTAAGAAATAATCGACCTGCTTCCGCAGCAAATAACAGTGGTAAATCATCTGCAACAACAGCGGCAGCAAATAGGGAAACATTATTCGATACCAATCAGGTCGCAGAAGTTAGAAATTATCTTAGAAAACGCTGGCAACCGCCTAGGGGATTAAAACAGCCTTTACAGTACAGTTTGACGGTAGGTGTTGATGGTGCCCTCGAACAAATTCTTCCTTTAACAAAAGCTGCAAGAGATAATGTTGATCGTGCTGGGATTCCAGAAATTGGTCAACCTTTTGTTTCTTCTAGTCGCAACGGACAAAATGTAAGAGTTCGTGCAGTACTTAGGGCTAATGGTAAAGTACAAGTTTTTCCCGAAACAGACTAGCTTTCGTTATCACTTTGAATCTGATGCTGTGAAAGCCTCCTCGCCCGCTCTCGGACGGGGATTCTTATCTAAGGAAACAGATGGCGAATCAATTTCTGATAGGTTACAATCAAAATTTTCTTTTGCTTGCACGGGTGATACAAATTGAGTTAAGTTTAAATTGCAACTTTTGGAGCTACAAAGTATTAGCATAAAAACAGACGTACTAATATACGTCAGTTTTATATTTTAAGTCAAAATCTAGATCAATAAACGATTACTCCAGCGGTAAAAGTTGGCAACGGCAAGCGTACTTACTCGCCTTGGTTAGATTAACCAGAGGTGCTTTTTAATGCGAACAGATAACTCTACTTTTTTGATAATTATTTACATCTATTAACTTGATTATTTGCTGATACTTATAATTTTAATCGTGCGAAATATTAATTAATAGGTGGAAATACCATCCCCTTAAAAGGCATTAGGAGTTAAAAATAATAGATTGTGGAGTATGTGCCCCCAAGAGCGGCTAACAGATTCTGCACCAGATTTTAGTAAATTATAATGTTATTTTGGCATCATCTGTCATGACCTTTAATGATTTTTATACATCAGAGCATCTTCAAACAGACATCCTGGAGTTAATTGAAAAATTACCAAAGTTAAAGAATCAGAAATACATCGAACAGACTTTAAATACAGTATTGCGACTTGCTGGCGATGAAATCGATCGCTTAGATTGGAAAATATTATCGTCATCTCTGGCGGATATGGAGCGAGGTTTCCAGTTGTTTCATACTTATCGTCACGTTCGCAAAGTTACCATATTTGGTTCGGCACGTTTATCCCCAGATACACCAGACTATGAAATGGCAAGAGATTTTGGTCGCTGTGTGTCTGAGTTGGGATTCATGGTAATCACTGGTGGTGGTGGCGGAATAATGCACGCTGGACATGAAGGTGCTGGAAGGCAAAATTCCTTTGGGTTGAATATAGAATTGCCGTTTGAACAAGAAGCAAACCCAATTATTCAGGGCGATGATAAGCTAATTCACTTCAAATATTTCTTTACCCGCAAGTTATTTTTGCTTAAAGAAAGTGATGCTGTTGCTTTATTCCCCGGTGGTTTTGGCACTCAAGATGAAGCATTCGAGTGCATGACTTTAAGCCAGACTGGTAAATTTGGTCCGGTTCCATTGATTTTAATCGATCATCCCGGTGGCGATTATTGGAAATCTTGGAGCGAGTATATTGATAAGCAGTTAGTAGCAAAAGGTTTAGTAAGTCCTGAAGATCCTAGTTTGTATACAGTTACAGACAACTTGCAAGTTGCTTGTGATGCTATTACCCATTTTTACAAAGTTTACCACTCCAGTCGTTACGTAGGCGATCGCCTAGTGATTCGCTTAAAGTCGGATTTATCTGAGGCTGAAGTTGGTAAACTAAATGCTGAGTTTAGCGATATTTTAGTCAAAGGAAAAATTGAGAAAAGTCAGGCTTTACCACAAGAAGGAGCAGATGAAGCCATTGGGTTGCCGCGTTTGCTTTTGTATTTTAATCAAAAGGATTTAGGACGCTTGTATCAGATGATTGCAGTAATTAATCAAATGGGACATCCTTCGGTAGAAGATACCAAACATCCGGAAAGGAAGTGATGATTGGGAATGGGGGATTGAGCGTTGGGCATAGGGAGTAATAGATTTGCCCGCAGCTTGGAAACCTGGGGCTACAAGAACAAAGCCCATCTGCACGACCTAAGAAATAAGTTAATAAGTCATCTCCAGCTTTTTGACTTTAAGAATCTCGCCGAAAAAATCGGTCAAAGAAAAAGTGATTTTTGAGCATCGTCTCTCTCTATTTCACTCAAACCCACGGTGGGCAATTTGCCCACCTCAAAAACTAATTAAACTATCAGCTAAGAACCCAATTAACTAAAGTCCGCACGCCGAAACCAGTTGCTCCGGAAGGATGATAACCATTTTCCTTATCCGTCCAGACGGGACCTGCAACGTCTAAGTGCGCCCAAGCAGGGGTATCTTTAACAAACTGCTTCAAGAATAAAGATGCAGTAATAGAACCACCCGCACGAGGTCCGGTATTTTTCATATCGGCAATGCCAGATTTTAAACCTTCAAAATACTTATCTTCCATTGGCATCCGCCAGAATTTCTCTCCAGCGGTTTCGGAAGCTTTTTGTAATTCGGATGCTAATTCATCACTAGGGGTAAACAATCCAGCAATTTCCGAACCCAAAGCAACAATACAGGCTCCTGTCAAAGTTGCTAAATCTACGATTGCTTCCACTCCCAACTTGTCAGCAAATACTAACGCATCAGCTAAAGTTAAACGCCCTTCAGCGTCAGTGTTATTTACTTCGATAGTTTTACCGTTAGAAGCTTTGAGGATATCGCCGGGATGCATTGCATGTCCGCTAATCATGTTTTCAGTTGCGGCAGAAATAAAATGTACTTCCGCATCTGGCTTAAGTTGACCAATGGCTTTGGCAGCACCTAAAGTAGCCGCAGCACCGCCCATATCGATTTTCATGGTTTCAATTCCGCTACCAGCACCTTTAATATTTAAGCCACCAGAATCAAAAGTTAAACCTTTACCAACAATTGCTAGCTTGCGTTTGGGTGTACCTTGGGGTTTATAAGTAATGTGAATAAATTTCGGTGGTAAATCGGAAGCTTGAGCTACTCCCAAAAAAGCACCCATACCTAACTTTTCACACTCTTCTCTTTCAAGAATTTCAATTTCTAAACCATGTTCGGAAGCAATCTCTTGAGCAATTTCTGCCATTGTTACTGGGGTTAACTCATTCGCTGGGGCAGCAACTAATTCCCGTGCCAGCATGACTCCAGAAACTATTTGATTGGCACGGGTTACGGCAGCATCTTGTCCGTCCAATCCGAGTAAATCTATAGTTTCGACTTGTGTTTCTTTTTCTTCTGGCTCAGACTTAAAGCGATTATCTTGATAAAGCGCCAATTGTACACCTTCAGCTATTGCCTGTGCAGTTTGAGCACTATCATCATTCCAAACGGGTAAACTAATACCTAAAGTTTTGCACTTTTGCTTTTTAGCTAACTTTCCAGCCGAAGCAGCCCCGCGTCGTAAACTTTCAGCATCAAAAGAATCGGCTTTACCCAAGCCTACTAAGATAACTTTACGAATAGAATTACCACCACTTAAGCGAGTAAAGGCAGTACTGTTAGGTTTTCCTTTAAATTCTTCGTCTTCTATTAATTCTTTTAAGGTACCAGCTAACTTTTTATCCAAAGCAGCCAAATCGCCATTTAACTCTAACCCATCTTCAAATAATCCTACAGCTATAGCATCCCCAGACCAATCTGAAAGCGGTGTATTACTCGCTCGAATTTCCATTTCGTATCCAACAAGTGACTTTACTTGTACCAGTATTGCTCAAAATTCGCGTTTTGTACTACAGATATTGAGTTAGAAGTTAAGAATAATAAGTAGCAAATAGCGAGTAGGAAGTTAGTAATTAATTTCTTTTTGTCGCTTTTCTAGTCCTACTCCCCATTTAATTCTTCCTACACCCGATACCAGATGCCCAATAACCAATTTATTATTGATTAGTAGTTAGTGTTGTCTCGATTGAATTTGAATCAATATCAAATTTACTAAAGATAGCGTTGATTATACTTTGTTCTACGGGGGTTGTTTCGTGGTTTAATTTGGCAATTCGATAAAACTGAGCAAAATATTGGTGATGCAAAATCACTATTTAATTGGTTAAATAAGCTATCTAAAGGTTGCGGAGATTTGATATTTTACTCGATTGCTTCCAAGGATGTGGTACTAAGTTTTTATGATCCACTTCTATAACCCTCTTTTCTCACTTTCTTGAGAGAATAATAAGAAAGCCTTACGACATAAGCTTTTTGCTCAAAAACTTATGATTTTTAGTTTGTGTTAGGAAATAAACGCTCAAATTGGCTTCGGGTATGAAGTTTAAAAACTAGGTTATATTTTTAGTTTCCTAGAGTGACAAAACAGGGATAAGTAAGGTTCAGATAAAGCTATAACAGCTTGATACATGCTTTATAATTAATGTCTTAACAGAACCTAAAAATTATCGCATAATTATAATTAGTTTTTATAAGTTTGCCTTTATCAACTTAATCGGGGTTTAAAACCCCACCGTCTTTACGGTGCTAGTAATTGGTTGGGGTAAAAACCCCATCCAATTACCTCTCCCTCTCTCCCTCACTCCCTCACTCCCTCCCTCTTTATTGTGATGCTTTATCAATATATGTATTTAACTATGCTTGTATTTTTATAAACTTTAATAAACAAGATTTTTATATAAATTTTTATTAAAAATATAAAAACGCATTAGCTGAGTATACGGACAATAAAATTACGCAGGTGAATATAAAAATTGTAGATGCACCATGATGGGACTCTGGCTTGCAGTCAGGGTCTTTTTTTTGCCAATAATTCGGAAGATTTATTAGTTTTTCTAGGTTGATTAACTTGCTGTTTGAGATATTTCCCAGCAACCCATCCAATCTTTTGTTGATATTCGACAAGATACCATTCTACTCCGTCTCGATAATATCTTTGTTGTTTATCTTTGATTGCAATTGCATTGCATGGAATTACAGTAATAATTTCTGTATTTAAACCTGCTTGTTTACGCATGTTTAAACCATCTGCACTTGGCGGGCAATCTAATCCATATTTACCAGCAAATGATTTTTTTTCATATTTAATAGGAGGAGTTGAAGGATATTTTCTTTCAACCATAGGGCTTGGAAAAGTTTCTGGTGTTTGTGATACCGACTGTGGTACTGATTTACTCAAGGATGTGTTATCAGACGGTTCATCCCAAAGACTCATAAGCGTAGCACTCACGATTGTAATAAACAATCCAAAAATAAAAAAACTAATACCCATAAACATACTTGTCATGCGTATCGATGATGGCTGTTTATAATTAACAGAACTTGAGTTTGAACTATTGAACCTTTTACCCACCCACGATAAAAATGGAGTAGAAATAGATATTCCGAACAAAATTAGTAATACACCAAAAGCTAAAAATATAATTGCTACAAATTTCATTAAACTTTGCCCCTCTATATGTATTTACCTGCAAATCCAGTAAGGCACTTTTACTGGCAAACATCAGAACCAGTAGAGGCAAGTTTAGCGATAAAGTCCTATAGATACTAGTACTTTTTATAACAAGTATTATTGGTAGCTATTTTTTTTGAGGAATTCTAAGTAATTTGGCTCTAATTATTCTTATTCCGCCAGAAGATGACGTAAATGCTATTAACAAGATTTTTTGGTTCTACAAACAAAGCCCGGTACCTTAAAAATACCGAGCTTTTGTGAATTATTTCAGAATGCAAAAGTCTCTATAGATTTTAAGCTTTGGGCTTAACTGTTTCGCTACCGCATTCTAAAAAATCGTTCTGATACAGAATATCGTAAAGATTGATATCTTTTTCTAACAAACAAGCATGTCCGCTTTCTGGAAGTACTAGAATCTTAGCATTGGCGAAAATATTTCCTAGCCTTAAAGCTTCTGTTATAGAAGGTAAAAGTCTATCGTTAGCACCGGCAATTAATAAAATTGGTTGATTTAACTTACTTAATTTGTATTCGTCAATGTAAAACTCTCGTAGTAAGGATATGCGCCAGCGTATTGTTTCTGCTGGAACTGAGCGCATAGCTTTCAAAAGTGTTTGGCGATCGCTGCTAGATATTCTTTGCAAAGAAGCTAAAAATGGTAATAGCCCGAAAGTACCCACATCATAAAATAAATTAGGCACGAAGTCAGTAAATTGAGAACCCCAGCTAAATAAAGTAATAGTTTGGAAACTGGAAGCTGGGTTTAAGAGAATTATGCGCTTAAACAGATGTGGTGCAGCAACTGCTACTTTTTGTGCTAGACAACCCCCAAATGATTCTCCGCAAAGATATACCGGTCTCTGGGGTGTATTTTTAATTTCTGCATTAATTAACCTTAATACACTTGAAGTTAGTTCATCCCAGTGGTTTAAATCGTTTTGCGGTATTGCCAAACAGCGCACGTCAAAACCAACTTCCAATCCATCAGTTTGGGTTCGCAATAGCTGACCTGAACCATCCATCCCTGGCAAATATATAAATAGTGGTTTATCTGGGTGTAGTGTTTTCGGATAAAGGAAACAAGGCTCTAGTCCAACTTTTGGTCTATTCATCTGTTAATAGTTTATTGTTAACAATCGGTTATTTTTGTTAGATTCTGAAATTTTTGCTACAGCCTTGAAGTAAAGCTAGTTTGATATAAACCCATGTAGCTATTTTTATATAGTAAGTCTGTGATTTCTAACTCACTACAAAGATTCAAGTTTTTCTACTATAGTTTTTTCCTTGATGCTGGGATAATATCCAATATCTAAGAAACATCTTTAATTAATACATCGGCATATAACTATAATTAGCGAAAAAATGCAATCTAATTTTATTCAAAAAATATTCATAAGGGAACATATTCTTATAATTTGCTGAAATTGCCAAAAAAATGCTGAATTGAGCGCAAAGAACTTTCAGGGGGTGGTTTGCCTATTTTTTTTTAGCATCCCTGCCTCAATTCATTATTTGTAAGTTTCTTTATTGACAATTAGAAAGAATATAGGAATCCTACTTGAATATTGAAAACAATTCAGTACCGTTTAATCTCCTATAATCCTTTTGCCTAAGCGCATGAGTGCCTTTTGCCTACCCACACAAATAATTATGGCTTCGCCACGCTGCGTGAACAAGAATCAAAACGGATTCCTATAGTAGTGACTAATGTTGCCATCGAAACAGATGCATCCTTAAAGTTACGATGGGTAATTGTTTCCAATATTCTTACACCTTTATGTATCAAGTTCTGGCAATAGTTGAGAATTGACTGTAGATAGGGAATGAAGGTAATTACCGAAAAAATAATAGCGGATTATCTAACTCAGAAGTTTTCGATATGAATTTTATCAAAATATTTCTATTTAACATGAGTTATTTTTTACATTTATTTAATATTAAGGTGATTATGTTTAGACTAAAAAAATATTCTTTCAAAATATATAATCTTCTAGGAAAGAATAATTTGTATTCATAATCACAAGATTTTTTTAGAATTTTTATCAATAAAAATTTGATAGTTAATCTGTTCTTTTGGTAATTATCAAATTTACTGATACTTGTTTTTAAATAAACCGGAAGCAAATAAATTTGTTAGTATAAGAATGCCGCTTGAAAAAGGATAGGAATTATTGTATAATAACGTGGTTTTGCCTGAATATTTCAGATAAAAAACTGTTTTTTTTAGAAGTAATTTTATTTTTGCGTGAGTCTAGTGAATAATACAAAAAATACATTTGCTCTTACTACGCCGCTATATTATGTAAACGATTTGCCTCATATCGGTAGTGCCTACACAACAATGGCAGCAGATGTGATGGCTAGATTTCAGAGGCTTTTAGGTCGTCAGGTACTTTTAATTACGGGAACTGACGAACACGGACAAAAAATTCAGCGTGCAGCAGAGAGCAAAAATTTACAACCTGAAGAATTTACTAACCAAATTTCTGCTGAGTTTGTTTCCCTGTGGAACTTGCTCAATATTCCATATGACCGCTTTATCCGCACTACGAATCCCAAACATGAAGCAGTAGTAAAAGAGTTTTTCGGACGACTATGGAAAAGCGGCGATATTTATCTTGGTCAGAAAAAAGGTTGGTATTGCGTTTCCTGCGAAGAATTTAAAGAAGAACGCGAATTGTTAGAAGGAAAGCGTTGTCCTATACATACAAATAAAGAAGTTGAATGGCGAGACGAAGAAAATTATTTCTTTAAGCTATCAAAATATCAAAGCCATCTCGAAGAGTTGTATAGCTCGCAACCAAATTTTCTTCAACCAGAAAGTCGGCGAAACGAAATCCTCAACTTTATAAAAGGAGGGTTACAGGATTTTTCTATCTCGCGGGTGAATTTAGAATGGGGTTTCGCAGTACCTAATGACCCAAAACACACTTTATACGTTTGGTTTGACGCTTTATTAGGATATATAACGGCTTTACTAGAAGATGGTGAAGAACCAACATTAGAAAACGCTTTAGCTAAATGGTATCCAATCAATTTACATTTAATTGGTAAAGATATTTTACGCTTTCATGCGGTTTCCTGGCCTGCATTGTTAATGAGTGCCAATTTGCCTTTACCAGAAAGAGTATTTGGACACGGTTTTTTAACCAAAGATGGTCAGAAGATGGGTAAAAGCCTTGGTAATACCATTGACCCCATAGCCTTGGTAGAGAAATATGGTTCGGATGCAGTTCGTTATTACTTTATTAAGGAAATCGCATTTGGTAAAGATGGCGATTTTAATGAAGATAGATTCGTTGAGGTTGTAAATGCAGATTTGGCGAAGAACTTAGGTAATTTGCTAAATCGCAATTTAAACATGGTCAAAAAATACTGTTCTGGAAATGTACCATTAATTGCAAGCGACAGCGTTGCCGAAGATAATGCTTTGAAAGCTATTGGCTTAAAGTTAGGAGAGCAAGTAAAAGCTAACTACGAAGCTTTGGCTTTCGATAGAGCTTGCGAAGCTGTTCTTCGATTTTCTCAAGCTTGTAACAAGTACGTTGACGAACAAGCTCCTTGGAAATTGCATAAACAAGGAAAACAGGACGAAGTAGAGCTAGTTTTGTACGTTATTTTGGAATCCATAAGATTAGCAGCTTATCTACTTTCTCCCGTAATTCCTAGCATTAGTAGCGATATATATCAACAACTAGGGTTTGGAATTGATTTTAATAATCAAATTGAAACTGCAAACTCTGCGCCCTTTGCCGTACATGGAAAATGGGGTTTGCTTAGTAGCGAGCAACAGTTAGGTAAAGCAAAACCAATTTTTCAAAGTATTGAAGTGAAAAACAAATTGTAAATTGTGCCAAGGAAGCAAAAGTAATATTGTGCTGGTCCTATTTGCAGAGCTTGATTTATCAAGGTGTAAGTATTAGCCTTGAATGATTATCATAAATCGCCGAAACTTACGTGTATAGGCGCATAGAAAGTCTCAATTATTACAATAATAACAAACAGATTGTAAAATAAAAAATGAGGTATCAGAAAAATGTTGAATAATTTACAGGAAGAGTCCATATTTACTCCTGAACAAGTTTTAGAAAACCGAGGTCGCGTAGCTATATTTATTGATGGCTCCAATCTGTTTTACGCAGCGCTTCAATTGGGAATTGAAATTGACTACACTAAATTGCTTTCTAGGCTGACAGGTGGCTCAAGATTGCTGCGCTCGTTTTTTTATACAGGTGTTGATAGAACAAATGAGAAACAGCAGGGATTTTTGTTGTGGATGCGTCGTAATGGTTATAGAGTCATAGCTAAAGATTTAGTACAACTACCAGATGGCTCAAAAAAAGCTAATTTAGATGTAGAAATAGCTGTAGATATGATGGCTTTGGTTGATTCCTACGATACTGCTGTTTTAGTTAGTGGTGATGGGGATTTAGCGTATGCGGTAAATTCCGTTAGTTATCGTGGGGTTAGGGTGGAAGTAGTTAGTTTACGTTCTATGACTAGCGATAGTTTAATTAATGTTTCTGACCGTTACATTGATTTAGAAGCTGTTAAAGAAGATATTCAAAAGACACCTCGTCAAGGATATCCTTATCGACCATTGCCCGAAATGAGTTTTCTGGAGCAATCACCTACATCTGGTATGGTAGATCCTCGTTTAGAAGTTCAAGAATAGAACTTTAACATTAGAAAAAGTGTATTAAGAAGGCAGAAGTACGAAGGCAGGAGGCAGAAGGAATCCCTACGTATAAATACGAGGAATTTAATAATGTTGCTACGCATTTATTTCCCTCCATACTTGAAAGCAGGGGCTTCAGGCCTTATAGCAGAGGATAGAGGACTTTTTTGTGTATCAAAGCTTACTTTATTCCCTTCTGCCCTCTGTCCTCTGCCCTCTGCCTTCCTTCGGTGACTGTTTAAAAGAAGGTTAATTAACAGCACTCGAAAAGCTAACCAATGCGAATAAATGCTATCCTTTACTTATTGGTTTAATTGCTTTTAAAAAACTATTCGGCCGGGAAAAAAGCCCTTTTAGCAAACTAACCTCTGTAAATCAAGTTAGTCACTGCGTTAAAAAAGTAACAAAGCGTTTGTTTTTTTGATTCTAAGCACGAGAATCAAGTGCTAGAACAAGTGTAAAGTGCGTGAGTTTATCTCGTGCATCGGTTGATACGCCTTGGTTGATTAAAATCAATTTATGTATTTGTTAGCTTTTGTGAGCAAAAAAGTATCGGATAAACTATTGGACATCAAAAACTAAATTATCCAAAATTTATCTTTATTCAGATGCGTTAGTTAGCTAAATTCTTTCAATGATGAGGAATTTTAGACACTAACGCATTTTAATTATGAGGATAGTTTTTGATGTGAAGTATGGTAATTTCAATCACGTAATATGCAACAGCATAATAGATTTATCAATCTGTTTTTATAAATCAAAATTAAGTAGGTGGGCACAAATAAAGCAAGCTATATTACAAAATGTTTTTGACGCTCAAACCCTTACCCTTATTGCAAGACAGCAAGACAGCCTATTGCCTTATCCCAATTACTATTTTCAATGCCAACCTACTTAGTACAAAAGTGTATATCAAAAAATAAATCATAAATACGGATAATATTAACTTTTTCTACGTCTATGAATGCAGTATGGCGCAAAAAACTTTCTAAAATATCCAGGATGAAAAGCTTAACTCATAAGGCTTTTAGCCTCTGCCTTCTGCCTTGCGCTTTGTGTCTGCTCGCATTAACTAGTTGTGGAGGTGAGAAGGCTAACATTGACGAGGAGCCAGTCGAAAACGAATCCGTAGAAGAAGACGAAAGTAACTTTACTTTCCAAGGTGTAGCTTTAGAGCAATTTGATGAGAAAGGTCAACCAATTTGGAAGGTAAATGCCAAGCAAGCTAAATATACTAAAGAAAAACAAATAGGTAATGCCCAGAATCCTTATGGCGAGCTATACCAAGACGGCAAAATAGTATATAAAATTACAGCCGAAAAAGCTGATATTAGGCAAGACGGAAAGCAATTATTTCTCAAAGGTAAAATTGTTGCAACCGACCCGAAAAATGGTGTGGTATTGCGGGGTAATGAATTAGAATGGCGACCTAAAGAAGACTTAATGATTGTTCGCAATCAAATTAACGGTACTCACAAACAACTACAAGCAGTAGCAAAAGAAGCAAAAGTTAAAACCCGCGAACAGCGTATCGATTTTTCTGGAGGTGTTGTAGCAAAATCGGTGGAACCTCAACTGCAAATGCGAACTGAACAATTAACCTGGATGATTGAACAGGAAAGATTGATTGGCAATCGCACCATGCAAATTGACCGTTTCAAGAATAATAAAGTTACGGATCGTGGTAGAGGAGACGCTGCTGAAGTTTTCTTGAAAACAAAAATTGTTAATATCACTAAAAATGCTTTTATCGAATTACTAGATCCCTTAGTGCAAATAGCTAGTAACTCCATAACTTGGAATGTCAATGCTGAAAATATTAAAACAAATGCACCAGTAAAAGTGGTGCATCGTGCGGAAAATATAACAGTGAGTGGAAATCGAGGTGAACTAAAAATACCATCAGACACAGTTTACGTCCAAGGAGACGTTAGAGGTGTCGGACAAAAAGGTCAATCTATTCAATCGAATAATTTGACTTGGTTTTTGAATAAACAATTAGTGGAAGCTTCTGGCAACGTAATATATGCTCAAACTGACCCTCAATTAACTTTTAAAGGCGATACTGCCACTGGTAACTTTAAAACGGAAAATGTGGTTGTTAAAGGAGGAAAATCTGGAAATCGGGTGATTACAGAGATTATTCCTAACTTTGATAATTAACAATTATCAGTTAGCAGTTATCAATTATTAGCTAAAGTCTATAAATTGATGATAATTGCTCACTGTTGACTGTTAACTGTTAACTGTTAACTGTTGACTGTTAACTGTTAACTGAATTTAGCTTTTATATAAAATCTCATTACGACTTACTTTACCTAATTCGGGTATGGCTTTTTCCCCCTCAGTAGGACTAACAGCAGTTGCAGCAGTTTCTGGCTCTTGTAAATCTTTAAGCATTTTTTGCAGTAGCTTGTCTTGTTCGGAACGGAAACCGGGAACATAAACACCCTTATTAATAACTGCAAACCAAACTAAACCACGATTTTTTGTTGGCATTACTCCTGCTAAAGCACTAACATCTCTTAAAGTACCGGTTTTAAAAGCAGTGTTTTTAGGAATGCGTCTGGCGTAAGTGGTGCCACGATGGTCTAAACCAGAAGTCGGGAAAAAGTCAGCAACAGTCAGATTATGAGGCGTTGCTAAACGTTGAATTGCCATTAACATCGCAGTGGCAGCCCTAGGAGAAATGCGATTTTCTTGTCCGAGTCCGGAACCATTAATCAGTTGAATTTCCTCTAAAGGTACTCTTGCCAGTTTAGCTGCAGTCGATTGGACTACACTGGCTCCTCCTACTGATTCTGCAAGCATTTCTGCCATTTCGTTATTACTGAAAACATTCATCTCATTAATTAACTGTGCCATCGGTAACGAGCGATGCCTTATCAGCTTTGTTTGAGAGATTTCAATCTTGTCTTTAACTTCAACTTTTCCAGTAATTACGATTTGAGGTTTGGGCGTGCCCTTGGGCATTCGGGAATACTGTAAAGCTATTGTCCTAGACCAAGTGGCAAAATTGAATGCTCTTTTTAATGCTTGCCCTGCTAATTGAGGATTGCGTTGGAAATTCATTGCAAATTTGCCAACAATAACTAAATTTCCATTAACGCGCTTTATGCCCATTTTATTGAGTTCATTGGCAATAGTTATTGCTTCTTCCCAAACAAACAATGGATCGCCGCTGGCATTAACGACCAAATTCCCTTCTAATACACCGTTTTTAATTGGTCCGGTCGCATTTATCAAAGTTTCAAATTTATGATCGTGACCCCAATGTTTGAGAGCTACAAGTGAAGTTGCAATTTTAGTTAAAGAAGCCGCAGGTAAGGGTTTTGTACCTTGATGGTTAGCCATTAGCATTGGACCTGACTGCATCCAAATGCCTTGAACTTGGGTTTGTTCGGGTTTGATTAGTTTTAGTGCTTGTAGTTGTTTGAGATATTCTCGTATCGTATTAATTCTGGCTGGATTTGGGTCGGGGGCAAGAACTAAGTTTGTACCAGTTTGCCAAGCTAAGGTATCAAAAGCCTGCATTGGCTTTAATTTCACTCCTGCCATATCTAACCATAATGAAATCAAACCCGAACCAAATAACTCCAACATCCTTCACTCCTATACAAGTAACTGCTACGCATTTTGCTGTAATATTACGCACAAAGCAAACCCATTAGCATTGAGTAATCATAGCTTTCTAGCCAAGGTTGTGGAAGAGAGCTATATAACAAAGTTTTGCAATCTACCTCAACCATTATGCTTAAATTTTCATCTAATGGGTTTTATTATCACACTTCTGGTTGCGATCGCACCAAATTGATTAACAAAAAAGGGTTATCGAAAACAACGGGTGTTTCAAGTAGATTTCAAGAGATATATCGATTTAAAGTCATTTTTATCGCCAATATTGCTGCAAATCGTAGAGTTCATAAAAATATGATTTAGCAATTCTTGGAGTAAATTTCATGCGTCGATTTAATCAATGTGGCGGATATTGTAATTACTGATGGACAAGTAAAATAAACGACAGTAATATCATTTTGGTTAGTAAAATCCCACAAAATTATCAAAGATATCTTTTGCGCGCAAAATAATATTGAAAACGCTTGTCTTCTAAGGGTCGCACTCTCATTGCTTTGAATATATTCTGGATATCTTTGACCAAATCAGGCAAATTTGATTATTTTTTGGACTTTGTTAGGACTTATACAAAAGGGAGGAAATTCGTGATTATTCCCTTGACTTGACATAAAAGTCTGAATCACAAATAAGAAATTTTTGGATTTTGTGGAAGCCGTACATATTTTTTTGCGGAGAAAATATTGCTATTGCTTTTTACAATTGATTTATTCTTGATTTTGCCTATCTGATGGTTTAATACTGCTTTACCGACGTACTCTTAAAAAAATGGGAAACCTGCCCATTTTTTGATAGAGGAATTGTGACGCTCAACAGCAATATTGTTCCCTAGCGTTCGCTGACCTTTTATCGCTTAAAACATTTACCTGTAAAGAGATGAGAGTGAGTGATAGAGGTGAATTCGTGTTATGTTGAGCAAAAGTAGAAGTTGATGCCTTACTTAAAAAAGTGAGATTTGGTAGTTAAAAATCTACTGCGACTAGCAGGGGCATCTGGTAAAATTTGTAAGGTTTCTGGAAGCTCTGAGCAATGGGATCGACTGGCGTAAGAATCGCTATTGATGCAATGGGAGGAGATAATGCACCCGGTGAAATCGTGGCTGGCGCACTGCGAGCCGTCGAAGAATTGGGTGTAAAAGTATTGTTGGTAGGCTCCCCCGAAGATATTGAACGAACACTGCCTCCATCAATAAAGTCGGAACAAGTAGAAATTGTCCCTGCCGAAGATGCGATCGCGATGGATGAAGAACCTTTAAGCGGCATTAGACGCAAACCCAAGGCTTCCATCAATGTGGCGATGAGTTTGGTCAAAAAGGGACAAGCTGATGCTGTAATTAGTGCCGGTCATTCCGGCGCAGCGATGGCAGCAGCTTTACTTCGCTTGGGAAGACTTCCGGGTATTGATCGTCCGGCAATTGGTGCGGTATTCCCTACGATGGTAGCGAGCAAACAAGTCCTCGTACTTGATGTTGGCGCTAACGTAGATTGCCGCCCTAAGTTTTTGGAGCAATTTGCCGTTCTAGGTTCGGCTTACTCTCAGTATGTTCTGGGTGTAGCAGAACCAAAGGTCGGTTTATTAAATATCGGTGAGGAAGAATGTAAAGGCAATGATGTTGCCATACGCGCTCACCAAATGATTACTGAAAATCCCTACATCTCCTTTGTTGGCAATGCCGAAGGGCGCGATGTGCTTTCTGGTGATTTTGATGTAATTGTATGCGATGGTTTTGTAGGCAATATTTTATTGAAATTTGCTGAAGCTGTTGGGGACATTATGTTGCAAATTATTCGCGAAGAATTACCCCAAGGATTGCGCGGTCAACTTGGTTGTTCTATTTTAAAACCAAATTTGAAGCGAATTAAGCAACGAGTAGACCATGCAGAACATGGCGGCGCTTTACTTTTAGGCGTAAACGGCATATGTGTAATTGGTCATGGTAGCTCCCAAGCTCCTTCAATTTTTGGTGCAATTCGTTTAGCTAAAGAAGCGGTGGACAATCAGGTATTAGAACGGATTCACTCCCAAAATCTGAACGAGAAAAGCGTTTTATGATTTAGCCTTCCGGGGCAGTCAAATTATTAGCCTTATCAAAGCCCAGAACTTAACAAACCGGGAGTATCGCTCCACAATTTAATTGTTGGAATCGAAATTAAGGAATAATATTTTATGTCTTTTCTTTGTAAGAGAAAGATTCTAAGGGACAAGAAAACTTTTACCGATAAAAGTCAATTTTCCTTTCGATGTGGGCATATTTTCTTGTTTTCTTTTTTCGTTAATTGGGTTTGTTAGTTCTGGGAAAAGGCTTATTGACAATTGCCCGAACGGCAACTCTAAACTGCCCATAGGCTAATATTTTTTATCGAAAGGTTTTCAACAGTCCTTAAGCACGGATAGCTGTGGAGAAAATGAGTGCAAAATTTAGGAATAGCAATTACAGGAAGTGGCTCGGCTGTGCCAGGAACATTTCTTGATAACCAGGGGCTGAGCGAACTTGTTGAAACATCGGATGAATGGATTACCACAAGAACGGGAATTCGTCAACGAAGATTAGCAACGGCTACAGAGTCAGTCACTAGTATTGGTGCTGCAGCAGGTTTCAAAGCATTAGAAATGGCAGAAATTGAAGCCAAAGATTTGGATTTAATTTTGCTCGCTACTTCTACTCCCGATGATTTGTTTGGCAGCGCTAGCCAAATTCAAGCTGAATTGGGAGCTATTAGGGCAGTGGCATTTGATTTGACTGCGGCATGTTCTGGCTTTGTATTTGGATTAGTAACTGCCGCTCAATATATTAGAACAGGTGTATTTCAAAATGTACTGTTAATTGGGGCTGATATCCTATCTCGTTGGGTGGATTGGCAAGATAGACGCACCTGCATATTATTTGGTGATGGTGCTGGTGCTGCGGTATTGCAAGCCAATAAGGATGACCGTTTATTAGGCTTTGAAATTAAAAGTGATGGAAGCCTTAATAGCAGCCTCAACCTTGCCTACACCCCGGAGTCCAAAGAATTAATTGATGGTGTAAATATCTCCAAAGGTAGTTTTGGCAATGTTTCTATGAACGGCAAAGAAGTTTATCGTTTTGCCGTTAAGCGAGTACCGGAAGTGATTGACAAAGCTCTGTTTCGCGCCAATATAGGCGTTGAACAGGTGGATTGGCTGCTACTACATCAAGCCAACCAACGCATTCTTGATGCAGTAGCCGAACGTCTTTCTATTCCATCAGAAAAAGTTATAAGTAATGTTGCTAATTATGGCAACACTTCCGCTGCTTCCATACCAATTGCATTAGATGAAGCAGTAAGAGAAGGCAAGATAAAACCGGCAGATACTATTGCTGCATCTGGTTTTGGGGCTGGACTAACATGGGGTGCGGCGATTTTTGAATGGGGAAGGTGAAAATTAGTTAGTTGATGGTTGATAGTTGTTAGTTGATAGTTTTTAATTGCTGCTTTACTAATTACTACTAACCACCAACCACTAACAACTAACCACCAACCACTAACAACTAACAATTAACAACTAATAGCTAATGAGTAAAACCGCATGGGTGTTTCCCGGACAAGGTTCCCAAGCGTTGGGGATGGGAACAGATTTACTTGAATTACCAGAAGCGAAAGAAAAGTTTGCCGAAGCTGAGGAGATTCTGGGCTGGAGTGTCAGCGACATCTGCCTTCAGCACGAAGACAAGTTAGCTCGTACCCTTTATACTCAACCTTGCTTGTACGTGGTAGAAACTATTCTTGCCGATCTCATTGGTAAAGAAGAGAAACCCGATTTAGTCGCGGGGCATAGTTTAGGAGAGTATATTGCTTTATACGTAGCGGGTGTATTTGAATGGTCTGCTGGTTTGCGTTTGGTAAAACGTCGAGCCAAACTTATGGAAAATGCTGCTGGTGGTAAAATGGCAGCTTTGATTGGCTTCGATAGAGAGCAATTAGACAAAATCCTTACCGAAACAGACGATGCGGTATTGGCAAATGATAACAGTTCGGCACAAGTAGTAATTTCCGGTACCCCTGAAGCTATAGACAGCGTTTTGTCTCAAGTAAAAGCAAAACGCAAACTTCCTTTGAAGGTATCGGGAGCATTTCATTCCCCGATGATGGCGGAGGCATCTGCTGAATTTAAAGATGTATTAGCGACCGTAGAATTCCATCAAGCAAACGTACCAGTTTTATCTAACGTAGAACCAGTAGCCGCCGTGGAAGCCGATATTCTAAAGCAAAGATTAATTGAGCAAATGACTGGAAGCGTGCGTTGGAGAGAAATAGCATTAGCTTTACCAGAAGAAGGTATTGAAAGAGTTGTAGAAATTGGTCCGGGAAATGTTTTAACCGGTTTAATTAAGCGTACTGCTTCCGGCTTAAAATTAGAAAACGTGCGTTCTGCTGCCGAAACAAAATTAGTTAAGAGTTAAGAGTTAAGAGTTAAAAGTTAGGAGTTAAGAGTTATAAATTTTAGATTTTAAATTTTGGATTTTGGATTAAGAGTTATGAGTAAGGAGCGAACAGTTAATATTTCCAAGTTGAAATGAAATTTTACCTCTTACTCCCAACTTTCTTCATGACCATTCTTGATTATGCCTAAAAATCGCGAACCATTTGCTAGTCTTCTTCTTTACCGCGCTTTTAAATACTCGGTAGTTAATCCTATGCTTCGCGTTTACTTCCGAGGACGTATTTATGGAGCCGAAAATGTCCCTCGGAATGGACCATTAGTAATAGTTAGCAATCATGCTAGTAATTTTGACCCGCCGATTGTTTCGACTAGCGTTCGTCGTCCTGTATCATATATGGCCAAAGAAGAATTATTCAAAATTCCTGTTCTAAAGCAAGCAATTGAACTATACGGAGCCTATCCAGTCAGCCGGGGAAGCGGCGATCGCAATGCAATTCGTAAAGCTTTAGAGTATCTAAACAACGGCTGGGCTGTAGGTATTTTCCTGCAAGGAACTCGTACTAAAGATGGGCGGATTACAGACCCCAAGAAAGGTGCGGCTTTAATTGCAGCAAAAGCTAAGGCACCGCTTATACCAGTGTGTTTGTACGGTACTCAAGATATTGAGCAGAAAGGTTCTGCTGTTCCTCAAAGGGTTCGGGTTACAGTCAGAATTGGCGAATTAATTTCTCCCCCAAATTCTACAACTAAGGAAGATTTAGCTGCTGTAACTGAAAAATGTACTGTAGAAATTAATAAATTGCACGATTTGGGACGTTGAAGCAAAAAAACGCCAAAAATTTATATTATAAATATCCTTTAAGGAAGTAATCTTGGTAGCAGAAATTGCTTAAATTAATTTTCGGAGGATGCTGGGGTAAGGGATTTAATTTTTATGCAAGTTCTTCCCTACTTCCTTATTTTTATTTATTTAAAATTATATGAACGATTCAGACGGTGAAAATCCCAGTATTAGGACTCTTATCTCAAGGACAGTAATTAGGGTTTGCAAAAAGTCTTTTAGTAGGGATAGGCACTCTTGCAATAGTTTTATACATATCTTTCTTGTGGAGATAGAATCAATAATGCAAGGTTTTCAAGAATCATATCCTTATAAACTTGCACTTGTTTATTTCATTACAGCCTAAAAACCCATCATAGTAAGAGTTATAGAACTATTCAGCAAGCCCTAATTAATTGATTGTTTTGCCAATTTTTTGAACGATTTAGTTCTTTTAGTCGAGCGATTGCAAGAGACGCTCAGAAACGGGAATCTTCAAATATATTTGAGTTTTGTAGAACAGATATTAAGAGAAAAAGCTATTTCAAGACTTAGCAATATTTTATAGTCAGTACTTTCTTGGTGTTTGTGGTTTTAGGAATACCTTTTCCTTTAGTATTGTCTGTGATAGTTGGCTTTATTAATTTTATTCCGGGTATTGGTGCGACATTAGGAATTGGTGTAATTACCTTAATTGTCTTATCTCAAGGTGTATAGTTGGCGCTGAAGGTATTAGCAGCTTGTATTGTACTCCAGCAAATTCAGGACAACTTAATTGCACCTATAGTAATACAAAATACACTTAATTTAAATCCGGTAGTCATATTTTTTGCTTTACTTATAGGTGCTATAATCGCGAGTTTATTAGGTATTTTTATCTCTATCCCAATTGCCGGAGTCATAGTTTCATTATTTGAAATAGATGAAATAAAAGCAGAGATTTAATCAATATCTATCAGTAAAATCATGATATATATCAGATTTTTAAATAGTATAAAACATAATTTTGATTAAAATACTATTTTTATTTTTCACAAATAAATTTAAACTGTTATATATTAATTATTGAAGAATAAATAATTATTATGACAAATCAAGATTTAAGATCGCAATTAGATGAAAACCTTGATGAAGCGGAATGGGAATGGCTGATTCCTCACGTACAAAGAGATTCTGTAATTGTGGTTGCTACAGAATTAGATTTACTAGATGTCGGTGAAGCTATAGCTAGCGATAGAGCTACAGAAGTGCAAAATTGGATTGATGAAGCATTAATATCTAAACCTTCAGCAGTACAGATGGGGGAATGGAATATGCAAAAAGAAAAACGATTCAATACATTGATCGTGCAGCCCTTTGTACTGGTTCAAGAAAAAGCTGCGGCATAAATCTTAATCCCCTCTTGTTTACTTCTTACCACCACCGAAACCAGTAGCAACCCAAATAATTGACCTAAATCCGTCTCTAATGGATTTTTCTACTGGTTCGGAACTTGTTTTTGAAGGTACAGATACTTGTTTAAAATCAATTCCCCGACTACCCAGAACAATTTCACCGATGACGCTAGCACGAGGCATATGGTAGTCAGAAGTTACTAAATATAATTTATTGATACCTCTTTTTTTTAAATCGTCTACTAAAGTTGTAAAATTTTCTACCGTATTTTCGGCTCGATAGTCTAAGTATAAACGTTGAGAATCAATACCGGCTTTGCGAAACACTTTTTTTGTAATACCTTGAGGACTACCCCCCGAAATCCAAATGGGCAAGTTGGGATGTTTTTTGGCAAATTTAGCAGTAAATTTTTCTCGCTCTAATCTTTTAGTTGAACCTCCTAAAACTAAAATCGCTTGTGGCTGAACAAATACAGTTTGAATTTTTTTATAACCCCATAATAAGGTTAGAGGTAAAATAGCAAGCATTAACCGAGAAGAAACTCCTGATTTAAGCATTTTATCCAAGGGTTTATCGCTTAGAGTATCTAGGGAACAATTTTTCTAGAAAAATAAAAATCAATCAACAATCTATAGGTTGTTAATAATTAATATGACCAACAAAAATAGGCTCAACAAAATACTTATATTTTGTTGAAAAATGTATAGAAGATTACACCCCTAAAACAAAAAATTTTAAACCAAAATCTATTTTCAGCTATTTGAAGCAACGGTTTTGGTTATTGTATTAGTTAGGAATAAGTATAGAATTGCACCACAACTAGCGTTTTTGACGTATAGATATCATTTAATGTTCGCCATAGTGGGTAAATAATTATTTACCAGTTTATATGCACTTGCTATTACTTTCCAGCAACAAGGAATACTAGACGCAACAAAATATTTTATATGTTTTGCAGGTCAAATAAAAACTATAGTTGATAACTTGATCAATTTTTAGGAAAACGGGACTGGTAAGACTCGAACCTACGACCTAGCGCTTAGGAGGCGCTCGCTCTATCCAACTGAGCTACAGCCCCAAACTGTTATTTTAATAATAACATTTCTAGTCATTAAGCCAGGAACTATCCCAAGTTCCGCCCCCTATTTCTAATCCACAGCGATCGCTGGTTGCTTTCAGGACAATTTTGGATTCAATTGTATTTAATTGACGCAATTCTAAAGTTAATTTTCCTTGCATAGTATCGCGACAAGCATATATTAAACCATTTTCGGTAGGTGCGCGCAATAGGGTACCGCTGTTATCGGTTGTTCCGATTAAAGTCACTTCATATTGCGAATTTCTCGCGTGCATTTCCCATTTACCCCAAGGTTCGATATTCCAACTAACTTGTGAATTCCAAGGTACAAATTCGTAAAATTTACCTTGATAATGCAAGCCAATCATGGCTACAGATTCCATCCACCACAAGACACCGCGCCTACCTCCACCTGCGGTTAAAGCCAAGTCTGGTTCGGAATCAAAACTATTACAGTTCAACCAAAACCATTTTTCTGGGAAAGCACCTCCCCAATTTTTTTCACTGTAAGCAGGTGCGTTAGTAAATTCGTAACGTTTACCATTCCAATCTATCCAACCACTAGCTAAACCGTGAGCCATCAAAATTTGCCATCCCGGCTCAAATATCTGTAAAAATGAGATCCAGCCTGCGGTTGATTGCTGAATGCTGCCTCTGTTTCCCCAATAATAAACGGGCTGAATTTCATACTCCCACTGACAGTAGTCACCGTTACTTGGATTGCGAATTGTACCTTGATTTAAGGTTGCTGTGGCTTGATAACCTTCTGTGATGTAGCTTGCAAACTCTACAGGCAGCAGATAAAGCGGTTGACTTTCAATATTAGTTTTACCCCAATGCCCGAAAGCTAAAACATCAGGCTTTGCCCAAAATTTATTGACATCGGGAAAAGTACGCCACAAATATTCATCATTTGGACCTAGAATTTGTGCTGCACCACCACTGTGAGGTTTTTTTCCTACGGGATCTTCAATGGAATACATGAAAGCGAAAGTTTGATTTTCTCTAGGTAGAGTTACTCGGTAATACCAACCTTCAAAAAAACGACGTTCCCCGCCATCCCAGTGGTAACCGCTATGAGGGGTTTGAGTGAAGGAAAGGAAATTTTGAGGCAAATACAGCATATAAAGATTGAATCACAGATATTTTCTAGTATTTGGTCTAATTCTGATAATGTTGCTTCTGCTGATGCTGCGCCAATTGAAATCTTGAAGCAATATATCCAAAACCAAGATAGACCAGGATCGCGCAGTCATTCAACCCAAGCCAATACTTGTCGGTTAAGGCTAGATCTTCCCTTCCCTAAGTCTCCTAAAAAAGGAGGAGATTAAGCCCCATTTCTAAGGGGATTTGGAGGATTTAGCAAATTTTAGATTTCTTAAGCGAGAAGTATTGCAACTCAACCTACCACATAGGTAATCATAAAGCCGGGAAGGGAGTAAGCAAAAAAACAAGTAATCACTCCAAGTTAAATCAAAAAAACTAGACAAATATTGCGAAAAGTTACCAATAGTTACAGACAGTAAAATAAGCTTTTCTTTAAGAAAATGGATGCTAAATTTATAAATAAGGCACAAGAAAGTTAAAACTTTAACAAATCAATCTTCCGATTGGAGTTTGTGTCTCCGGCTCTAATCACATCGCAATGGTTTCTCGATTATTACATCCTCAAAATGAATTCTGTGTTTTCGCCTTGAGTAAATCAATAAGTGAATATGGAGGTTTTGTTAAGCAGATAAATAGTCTGCTTGGGTAGCAAGTAAGGATGTAAATCAAGTAACAAACGTTTCTAAAATTGCGATTCCGGTTCACCCTATATTAAAAGTAAACTCTAATTTTCAACTCTTCTCAATCTACTAAATATTTAATAAACCGCTTTTAGTTGCTGACATTTTTCGGTCGTAAATAAAAGCGGTTTATTCAGTTAGCAGTGAACAGTGACCACTAACCAGTTATAAATAGGACATTACTCCATCTCCTTATGTCCTCATTTTAAGGTAATTACGGTGACTTCTGGATTACAAAAAAGCCTTCCTGGTAAATATGTTCCTAAGCCGCGATTAACGTATAGCTGATTTTTACCTACTTGATGAAATCCTTCTGCCCATTCCCAATGGCGGAGAACTTTTGCGTAGTCTGGTCGCAAAAAAGGAATTAATCGACGCACATCTCTAGGAATCTTACGGACAAACTTTTTGTAATAAACTACTAAAGGTCCAACATCTGGTATTACAATTTGCCCTCCGTGAGTGTGACCTGATAGTTGCAAATCAACTCGCCATTGCTGCAATATTTGGGCGGTATCGGGATTATGGGATAAAACAATACATGGTTTTGCAGCGTCTAATTGATTCATTACCGATGCAGGATTAAATTCTTTAGACCAATATTCAGCTAATCCGACTAATGGTAAATCTTTCCCCAGAGGATAAGCAATTTCATTCCAAAGAACTTTAATATCAATACTTTTTAGTGCTGCTGTAACTTCTGCTTTCGCTGTGCGATGGCGAATATCATGATTACCAAGTACGGCGTATATACCAAGACGAGATTTTAGTTTTTTAAGTCTTTTTACTAGTTTATATATTGGTGCGGGGTCATCAGTTATATAGTCACCAGTCAACACAACCAAATCTGGTTCAGCTTGATTGCTGGTAATTATGGCTTGCTCTAACATTTCTTCCGATAACCTTAAGCCATCGTAATGCAAATCGGAAAGCTGCACTATCCGAGTACCCTTAGTAGATGCTGGTAAACCCTCTATTTTAACTACAAGTTTTTCTACACTTAAAGGACCTGTTAACAACCAATGCATAGGGCTATATCACTTTTTATACCAGCGCCTTTAGTGTAACAGTGAGCAGTTAACAGTGAACAGTTAACAGTGAACAGTGAGCAGTTGTTCGACTTTATTCCAAGGTTATAAGGGTGACTTCTGGATTACAGAACAGTCTTCCTGGTAGATAAGTTCCCAAGCCACGGTTAATGTAGAGTTGATTGCTGCCGATTCGATGAAATCCTTTAGCCCATTGCCAATTTCTGACAACGTTGAAAAACTCTGTTTTTACAAGGGGCATCCGACGGCGCATTTTTTTTGGTACGCTGCGAACTAGATTGCTGTAAGCTGCTATAGCAGGACCAATACCGGGAATTACAATATGACCACCATGAGTATGACCCGATAACTGTAGATCTACTCGCCATTTTTGTAAAATCTCGGCAGTATCTGGATTATGAGATAGAACTATCCGAGGTTGTGCTGCATCTAATTGATTCATCACTAATTCGGGACGAAAATAAGGAGACCAATATTCACCAATTCCTACTAGTGGTAACTCTTTTCCGAATGGGTAGGCAATGCTATTTTCGAGTACTTTAATTCCAACTCTGGTAAAAGCAGATGAAATTTCTGTTTTTGAATGGGGATAATATATATCGTGATTGCCAAGCACTGCATAAGTACCGCAGTGACTTTGTAAATGCTTAAGTTGAGAAACCAATTTATTGATTGGACTGGGGTCATCAGTTACATAATCGCCAGTCAGAACAACTATATCTGGTTCGGCTTGGTTGCTAGCAATTATGGCTTTTTCTAACATTTTTTCTGATAGACGTAAGCCGTCATAGTGAAAATCTGTCATTTGCACTATACGGATACCTTTTAAGGATGCTGGCAAATCTGGAATCCGAACTGTGATTTTTTCTACAGTTAATGGTCCGGTCAGTAACCAGTGCATAAATTAATAAAGCCCATTACTTCAATACTCCTAGCGTATCAAAATCAATCTTCAGTAGCAGTATATTAAACAACTAGCTATTTATCTTGACAGATAAAATTGTATTACTACACAAGTTATTTTAACTAGTTATTTTATAAATGAAAATATAAATCAATTTTTAATGATTTATATTTCCGTTCATATTACTTTAGTAAACAATATACATTTTGTATCCATCACAAGTAATAATACCTATTTATGTCACGGGTAAGGTTAATTCTAAGTTATGAAGTTATTAAATACATTGTTTGCTGCAACAGTAATTAGAATTATGACTCAAAATTAGTGTTTTTTTGATTTAATCATATCAGCAGCTTTCTCGGCAATCATAATTGTAGGAGCATTGGTATTGCCGCCAACAATAGTGGGCATAATTGAAGCGTCTACAACCCTTAGTCCTTTTATTCCATACACTTGTAAGTTTGAATTAACTACTGACATTGAGTCATTACCCATTTTACAAGTTCCGACTGGATGATATAAACTTTCTGCGGTGTTACGGATGAAAGTACAAATATCTTCGGTTGATTCTATGTGAAAACCGGGGACTATTTCTTCACCTCTAAATTTGTCAAATGCTCTTTGCTGTAAAATTTGACGGCTGATTTTTACACCTGCTAATAAAACCTCTAAATCTTTTTGATTTGTCAAATAATGAGGTTGAATAATTGGTGCTTCTAAGGGATTATTTGAGCGTAGAGTAATTTGACCTTTACTTTGAGGATATAACAAAGTTGGACATAAAGTAAATCCATGTTCTTTTCGCTTGGTGAAACCGTGATTAATTAAACATCCGGGAACAAAGTGCAGTTGCAGGTTAACACGATTGAGATTTTCTACTGTTTTTAAGAAACCTCCGGCTTCGGCAATATTTGACGTTAATGCACCTTTTTTAAATAATAGATATTTGATAAGATTATATGGCTGTTCGAGGTTAGCTAAAGTTATAGGTTTTGTGCATTTATAAGCAATAGAGATAGATAAATGATCCTGTAAATTTTTACCGACTCCGGGTAAATCAATTAATATTGGGATATTCAATGATTTGAGGTGTTTTGCACAACCAATTCCGGAAAGCATTAATATTTGAGGGGAATTTATTGTCCCAGCACTTAATATAACTTCTTTATTAACTGTAATTTGATGTTTTGTATGATTTTGATTTTGATAAGTTAAACCAGTAACTTGTTTGCCTTCAAATAATAACCCCGTGACAAGGCAATGAGTTTTTACAGTTAAATTTTTTCTAGATAGTATTGGTTTTAAATAAGCAGTAGCAGCACTGTGACGTTGCTGATTTTTTTGTGTAACTTGATAAAAGCCTACTCCTTCTTGGTGCTTGCCATTAAAATCATCATTGGGAACTAATCCAAATTCTGTTGCAGCTTTGATAAAAACTTCAGATAGAGGATTGCGATCGCGTAAATCAGTGACGTGAAGAGGACCTGTGATATCATGATATTCGCTGACACCTCTAGATTGATTTTCGGCTTTTTTAAAATAAGCGAGTACTTCTTGATGGCTCCATCCTTGATTGCCTAAATTATGCCATTTATCGTAGTCGATATAATTGCCTCTAATATAAATCATGGCATTAATTGAACTACTTCCACCCAGCACTTTTCCCCGAGGAAAATAAAGTTGACGGTTATTTAAGAATGGTTGTTTTTCTGTAAAAAAAGCCCAATCGTATTTGGTTTTGAATAAATCTGGGTAGCCAGCAGGAATATGAATTTTGTGAGATTTATCGGGGTTTCCTGCTTCTAAAAGTAAAACTTTAATTAGAGGATTTTCTGTAAGACGGTTTGCTAATACGCAGCCAGCAGAGCCAGCACCAACTATGACATAATCGTACATGGAATTTTGGATTTTAAACTTTTATTTCCTCGTTTCCTCGTTACAAGACTCTGCCTTGTAATGCATTTTTAATATCAGGTTCGCTTAATAGTTTACGAACCGAAATATTTTCGTAGTTGCGGTTGAACCCTCGACATTTTTGGCGCTGAAGCGCAACTACGAGCCTTATATCATAAGTAATCATCCAAACTTGATATAAGAGGCTATTATCAGTAGATTAACGTTTACCAAAGCGCTACTTGCTGTCTAACTTCTTCTACATTTAAATAATCGGTTGCAAAAGCTGTTCTTAATAACGGATGAGGAATAAATTTATCGTATTTCTGTATTTCTGGTGCTTCTGCATCTGCGACTAAATGTTCGTTGACTATACGCTGCTGGCACAATGATAAAATTTCTGTTTCCAGTTGTTCAAATTTACCTTTTCCTAATTTGAGGATAATGAAATAAGGGTTTACGCCGCCGAGGGATTTAATTTCTAAGGATTCTCGACAAAAATTATTGAGCAATCTTTGTAAAGTGTTGTAAGCTATGGTACCCATCCAAGGAAAGATGCAGCATTTACCTTTTTCTAATTTAATAATATTACGTTTATCTAATTCAAAATCTGAAACTAATTGCCGGGCTGCTTGTAATCTTTTTTTAGCGTTTGTTTGTAAATAGGCATACTCTGTATCTTCTAATAAAACACGACGCATACGTTCTAAGATTTTGCTGTGAATTGTACCGCTGCCACCGCGCCAAAAAATACCGGCTTTGCCTTCTACCTGCTTGACAAATATTGTTTTTTTGGCAAAATCTACATCTAAAACTTGCCAGGTTTTTCCGGCTAAACCGAATTCACTACCAACTTTAGGCATGATGACAATGGTACCAATATCTATTGAATCATGTTTAACGGTGAATTCGAGGGTTTCGGGGAAGACTGCATAAAATTGAAATCTTTTAACTATTTTCTCACCTGCTAAACCTAGTATTAATTTGCCTTCTTCAGTTTTATTAATATGGTCAATACTGACTAAATAACGCAGCAATAATTTATAATCTTCTTGGGATATATATTGAAAAGATGATAAGTTAAATATTTTTTTGGCAAGGGCTGATGGTGAAATTTCTTTTGTTGCAGCCAAGATGCTCATAGTTTGATGGTAAAGCAAACTTAACGGGTATTTAATTGGTTGAATTGGCTCAATCCATCTATCTTCAAGATACAGTTGAATGGTGGCTATAGATTGTAAAAGTTGCCAGGGAATTTGTTTGGGAAGTGGTGCTTCTAAAGGTGGCTGTTTTTCTGGACAAACAAAGCGCATATCTGCTGGTTTGCCCCTTCTTCCGGTACGTCCTAAACGTTGTAAAAAACTTGCTACGGAAGTAGGTGATTCCAATTGAATTACTCGCTCTAAATAACCAATATCCACCCCTACTTCTAAAGTCAATGTTGCAGCAGTTACGGCAGGTTTTAATGGTTCTCTCATGGCATTTTCTGCAACTTGGCGTAGAGAAGCTGATATACTTCCATGATGGACGTGATAAATATCTGGTTGTCTTTGACTAGCAGCAATTTGACGCAAGGAAGCAATTACAGATTCAGTTTGGGATTTGTTGTTAGCAAAGATAAGACATTTACGGGATTGACTCAAATTAAAAATATATTTGTCGCAATCGGTGACTTCAGATTCGTCAGCTGACTCTGGAATATAAAAGTGTTCTAAAGCTAATTTTATTTGTCTTTTTGGGGCTTCAACTTTTGGTGTAACCACCGATTTATCGGTACCGGAACTTAGCCAATTTTCTGCAAGAGAATAGTCTCCTAAAGTTGCAGATAAACCAATTCTACGATGTTGATTTTTAGTTATATTTGCCAATCTTTCCAACTGACAAAGAATTTGATACCCTCTTTCGGTACCCATAAAAGCATGAATTTCATCAATGACTACAAACCGCACATCACCGAAAAGTCGAATTAAGTCATCATGCTTGTTGATTAATAAACTTTCCAAAGACTCTGGTGTTATTTGCAAAATACCAGAGGGATTTTTTAAAAGTTGCTTTTTCCTACTTTGAGGAACATCTCCATGCCAATGAGAAACCGGAATATAGGCTTCTCTTAATAAGTCATTCAGACGTTCAAATTGGTCGTTAATTAATGCTTTAATTGGTCCTATATAAATTGCTCCTATACTCTTAGAAGGTTTTTCGTATAGGTGAGTTAAAACAGGTAAAAAAGCCGCTTCTGTTTTACCTGAAGCTGTTCCGGCGGCTACTAATAAATGATTATTTGTATTAAATATAACTTGACAAGCGGCAGCTTGGACTGGTCTTAATTCCGTCCAATTATTGTTATAAATGTATTCTTGTATAAAAGGTGCGAGTCTATTATATGCATCGCTCATAATCTGGATATTAAGTAGTTAAGTGTAAAAAAATATAATTGAGACTGTTGTATCTCAGCTTTGAAAAAATATTTTACCCTGAGTTATTCTATAATGCTAATTTTCAAAAGCGCACAGGCTATAAGCCTGGAGCTAGGATAACAAAGCCCGTCTTAATGCTGAGTCTTTAGAGGATGTTTGGGAAGTCATAAATACAACCATCAACTTTCAGATCCCCCTAAATCCCCCTTAAATAAGGGGGACTTTTACCCCCCTTTTGTAAGGGGGGGGGGAAGGGGGATAATCCCAGAGTTACGATTAAAACTATACTTTTCAAACATACTCTTAGGGCGTGTCGCATAAAATGTTTGGTAAAAATTGGCATGCTCCCGTTTCACTGTTTATTTTTATTTTTTTATTTCAGCATCAATAATTATAAGTAATATAGTTAGCAGACAAAAATGCATTATACATAGATTATTTAAAGTGAACTATTAATAAGCCAAGTAATCTGTGACAAGGCTATCTAAGTCTAAGCTATACTTATACCTTTAGGAAATAGATACTTTTATGTCATTTAAAATACCATTTAATTAACTAGATTACTTTTTATTTCTGTCAAGTATAAATAGTAAACCAAGAGCATAAACATTGTAGAGACACAATGAGTGGTTTATAATCCGCATATTTTTAGTTGCACACAAAAACCGGAAATATAGTAGTTTGCGCCTACATTTTCTCAATTTCTAGTGCAGAAGCAATATGCGAACAATATTACTTCAGATAAACACATACTTGAAAATTAGGAGATTTTTTGATGATAGAACTGTTGTCAAATAATATTTTGTTTAGTCGCAAAATTCAATTGACTTTTTTTATCGGAGTTCTTAGCTTAGTAGCATTTTTTATTGGTTATATTTTACCTCGCATAACTAAGTTTTGGTTGAGTTTATTTATTTCTTCTAAAGCTGGGGAAAAAATCGGAAATTTATTGCAGCCCTACAGACATTTAATCGGAATTGCTTTCGGTTTAGGTTTTTTAGATATTGTTGCTCTATTTATCCCGGTACTAGATGATTATCCAGTTATCGAAAAGATTATTAGTTTTATTTTGACTATAGAAGCTTGCTGGTTAGTTATTAGAATTTTTGGCAAGTATATAGATGATTATATTTTAGAATCTGCTTTAAAAAGTGGTCGTAAAGCTAATAGCGAACTACTAAATTTAGGGAAGTACACGGTTTACTTAGCAATTGTTTTTGCAGGAATTATTTTCTTTACTCAAACTCATAATATAAATATTTTCAGTTTACTAGCTAGTTTGGGAATTGGTGGTGTCGCAATTGCTTTTGCATCTAAAACAACAGTAGAACAACTTCTGAGTGGAGTAGTACTATATATTGACCATCCTTTCTATATTGATGACTATATTGGCTTACCAGATGGAACTTTTGGACGAGTTGAATCGATTGGATGGCGTTCCACAAAAATTCGTACTTCGGGAAAAGGAACGGTAATTGTAATTCCAAATAATTCTCTCACCCAAATGAATATCGAAAATTTTTCTGGTGCAAAAAAAGTTATTTCTATTCTTGATTTGAATTTCAATCGTAAAGTTGAACCTAAAGAACAAGCATTAATAGAGCAAGTGGTTTTGACGGGTACAAAGGATATTTTTGGACTTGACTCACGCAGTACTCGGATAGATTTTAGAACGACAAATCAAGACTCTCAACTAAAAACTCAAGCTCAAGTCAGCTTATTTATTTTAGATTCTGGCAAAGTATCAATGGAATTACGCCGTCAATTAATTGATATGGCAACAGAAACTATTAATCAAAAGCTCAAAGGTTATGGTATTGATTTTGAAATCGAAGAACCGACTATCTATGTAGATGCACCCGTGACAATATAGAGGTAACTATGAATATTGTTAAACAAATTTTTGATTTTCTATTACGAGAAGATATTCGTAATATAGAAATATTTATTGTATGTGTAATAGCTGCTTTTTTTATTGGCAGATACACTCCTTCACTAATTGAGATAGCTATCAAGCGGTTCTTACCTCCGCAAGTCGCTGATATCTACGAAAAATTTATCTATACAAATCGGCAGCCATTAAAATGGGCTGGAACGTCTATTTTAATTTTGTTATCTCTAGTTTTTATTGATGATTACAAAGAATTTCATACATTATTAAAAAATGTTATCGAATTCTCAGTTATTGTCAGTATTGCTATATTTACTTCAGGAATTTTTCGACAGCTAATTAGAACTTATGGCGTAGCTATTATTCGTAAATTAGGCTATCAAGCCGACGATTTACTGTTGATAGTAGAAACTATAGTTAATATAATTATCGGATTTATTGCCTGTTTAGTTTTTGCCAACGGTAGATTCAATTTAGTTGGCTTAATTACCGGTTTGGGAATTGGTGGATTAGCTGTTGCTTTTGCTGCTCAAAAAACTTTAGAGCAATTTTTAGGTACTATTGTTATATATTTAGATAGACCTTTTACCACGGGTGAATACATACATTTACCTCCAGGTGGTAAGTTTACCGATGGTATTTATGGCAGAGTTGAATCTATCGGATTTCGTTCTACTAAAATTCGTTCTTCTGGTAAAAGCACTTTGGTAATTGTGCCTAACTCGATATTAGCTAATGTGGAAGTCGAAAATGTGACTCGCGGTAAAAAAGTTATGGTATTGGTTTATCTTGACTTCAATCAGAAGCTATTAGATAAAGGAAAGGCTTTAGTAAGGCGAGTTGTTGAAGAAAGTATGGAATCGCTTTTTGGAGTAGAACCCCAGACTACAAAAGTAGTGTTTGAAGACTTCAACTCAAATATTGATGTAACTATCAACGAGAATCAAAAAGTTGATAATGCAGAGGCAATTAAATCTTCAACTACTCTTCTTAGTACCGACAAAGATTCACAACCGGAGCGTACTAGAGCTAGAATTACTTTCTTCCTTTTAGGTTCAAACCAAAATTCTCTTGAGCTAAGAAAGCAATTGGTAGATTTAGCTAACGAAAAGGTTTCTTACCAATTAAATAATTTTGGTATTAAGTTTGTTATGGAAGAGCCGAATATTTATATTGAAGCTCCGGTGACAATTTAGAATTATATTGGTAATTAGGAATTGGGAATTAGAGTTATTGCTGGGTATGAATGGCAAAAATTTAATCTCACTCCTTCCCCTCTCCGATATTTTGGAGAGGGGTATCCATATGTGCCAAATTAAGCTTTTAAAGACAGAATTTAATTTAATAAATAAAGCTAATTAATATTACAATTCCCAATGCCCTATGCTCTATGTCCTATGCTCATTTTGTTGTTGTAATATAGCTTGTTCTACTTCTGGTGAAAGCTTGACAGGTAATTCTCCAGTGCGTAAATGTAAGTCTCTTTGTGGGAATGGGATTTCAATACTATATTGTTTCAAAGTAGCTTCAATTCTGAAACATAAATCGCTTTTAATAGATACTTGATGACTGGGTGCATCTATCCATACTAATAGTTTAAAATCTAAGGAACTGTCACCAAATCCTGTAAACAATACTTGGGGTTGGGGAATTGAAAGTACTTCTGGATGATTTTTTCCTGCTTCTAAAAGTGCTTTTTTCACGATTTTTACATCAGCACTATAAGAAACTCCTATCGGTACGTTAATCCGAGAAATTGGGTTGTGGTGACTCCAATTTATGACTTCATCTTCTAAAAAACGCGAGTTTGGTACAATTATCGAAACTCGATCCAAAGTACGAATCACTACACTACGGGCACCTATATGCTCCACAGTTCCCATATATTTCCCAACTTCTATAAAATCACCTACTTGAATTGGTCTTTCAAATAATAATACAAGTCCGCTACCAAAATTCTTCGCGATATCTTGGAAACCAAAACCGATACCAACACCCAAGGCACTAGCCAAAATTGCTAAAGAACTTAAATCAACTCCGAAACTTTGTAAAAGAACAACTGAACCTACAGCAATCAGCGTATACTTAAAAACAATTGCGATTACTTCCTGTGCCCCCCGATTAATTCGCAGTACTTGCAAAATTCGCGATCGCAATACATTAGTAACCGCACCCGCAAGTACAATTAACCCTAAAAATAAACCAATTAAAACTAAAATACCTGTAATTGAGAAGTCTTTAAAAATTGGGGAAGTTAAGCTATCCCGTATAATAGCGGCAATATCAAAACTCCATTGTCTGGTTAGGGGAAATAAATTAGTAATGTAAAGACTTATCCCTATCCAAAGTGCTGTACGGGTTAAGAACAAAGTTGCTTTTAATAATATATTTAAGCTACTTTGTAGCTGATTTTGATCGGAAGAATCTTCAGAAGTTATTAGAGGTGAAATATTACGTTCAAATGTAATCCAAACTCTTCCTAGAACCCAATGCAGTGCCGCAGTAAGTACCACAAGCATAAAACTTGCAGCTAATGTTTTACGAATAAATTCTTCACTCCTTTCTTGTCTAGCTCGATTAATTTTTTCACGAATTTTATCCGCCCATTTTTTAGCTTGTTCGTTGGGATTTGCTTCAGAATCTACGTCTTTACTAGTGATAGTAAATTGCTGATTATCACCAACTAAAATCTTGGCAAAATTATCACCTTTTTCAACCTTTATTTCCGGAATTGTTTCAGCATTAACTGCATTTTCAAGAATGTTATTAATCGTATCAGCCCTATCTTTAGCTTGTTTATCAACAGTATTATGAACTCTAAAAATTGGTATACCATCAATGTCTACCGTAGCAGATTGATTTGATTGTGCTACTGCCGGTAAAAACTGCAAGCCAAACACTAGCATTAAGATGATAATTATTACTGTTACCGGCTTGAAATATTTGAGATTACTTAATTTCGGTTTATTTCTCATCTGTGTTAACTTTGCTCAAAATAACATCAGTTAAATAAAATACATTTTATTCAAGTAAAAATACTTTCACATCGAAAGCTTTTTATATTCTAACCCCAGTATAAAAGATGCTATAAGTCATTGGGAGAAGTTGAAAATTTTTAATTTTAAGTATAAAAAATAGTTATTATATAACCGTAAGGTCTTAGCTTTTGAGAAAATTTAGGCATCGGTATAAGGCACTTACAAGTAATAAATTATCCCACCGTCGGTGCTTACCGTGAGCAACACCATTATACGTCTGGGTTTTGTCCGGAATATTTGTTAAACGGTGGGATAATTTATTTTTTGGATCTCCCTAATGCAATCAGCCTACAGAGCGCGGTAATCTGGATTGAGTAATGGCTAGCCAATAACGAATCTGTAAATTGAAATGACTAATTTCTTACTTCTCAACCTCCTTGTCTCTTATGCTTATGTTTTGTTCCCTTATAAGTGATTGACTATGCTGAAGAAAGTCGATAGAAACGTCTGGGTTGCCGAACAAAAATTAAGATATTGGGGATTAGAAGTTGGTACGAGAATGACTGTTATTCATCTGAAAAACGGTGAAATTTTAGTTATTTCTCCAATAAAGGTTGATGAAGTCACTATTAATCAAATTAACGATATTGGAGAAGTCAGTCAGATAATTGCTCCTAATCTTTATCATCATCTTTTTATTTCTGATTTCCAATCTATTTATCCCAATGCCAAGATTTTTGCTGCTCCGGGTTTAGAATCTAAGCGTCCAGATATTAAAATTGACAAGGTTCTGAATCAAGGTAAACTCGGCAAAGAAGACGAAATTGAATATTTTTTATTTGAAGGATTTAAAATATTAGACTTGAAAGGAGTATTTTGTTTAAATGAAGTTGTTTTATTTCATAGAGAAAGTAAAACTTTGATTTTAACTGATACGGCTTTTCATTTTGATGATAGTTTTCCTTTGATAACCCAGCTAATTATGAGAGTTATGGGAGGTTACAAAAAACTAGAACCTTCAATATTAGAAAAGCTCGCAATACGAGAAAAACAAAAAGTAAAAGAATCTATTCAAAAAGTACTTAAATGGGAATTTGAAAGAGTAATTGTAGCTCACGGTAGTATTGTTGAAAAAGCAGGAAAAGAAAAGCTCACAAAAGGGTATGAGTGGGTTTTGTCCAGTTAGCAGTTATCAGTTATCAGTTACTAATTTTCACTCGAAGGATGTGGAGCATAAATTAAAGGTTTATTTTTGATAACTTCTAACTCCTAACTCCCAATACTACTCGCTTAAGAAGAGATCCTCCCTAACCCTCCTTAAAAAGGAGGGAATAAAAGCCCCTTTTTTTTAAGGGGGTTTGGGGGATCTAAAGATGGGGTTTAACTCCTAACTCCTAACTTCTAATTCCTAACTTTACAGACGTAGCAGTGCGCCCCGTCTCTACACTCCTCTTCATGATTTCCTCATGCTTCTTGTGGGAAATTACCCTTGTTTGACATCCGAGTGGAGTTAAACTAACACGTAAAGCTGTGACTCCATCCGTAAAAATGAGCCTCTGTATTAATCCTTTGTGCCAGAAGCCAGAAAATCCTGATAATACCCTATTTTGCTTTGGTTGCGGTTCGGAATTGCTGCTGGAAGGGCGTTATCGGGTAGTTAAGGAACTTGGTGGTGGTGGCTTCGGTAAAACCTATGAGGTTAACGAAACACGAAGCAATACCAACAAGGTACTAAAAGTGCTGATTAATAATCATCCCAAAGCTGTGGAATTATTCCAACGGGAAGCGGAGGTTTTAAAGTCTTTGAATCATCCCGGTATTCCCCAGGTAGAATCCGATAGCTATTTTGTTTATTTTTCCAGAAACAGTAATGAACCGCTTCATTGTTTGGTAATGGAAAAAATTGAAGGTTTGGATTTGTGGGAATATATTAGACGACGACAACAACGTCCTATAGATGAAAAATTAGCAGTACAATGGTTAGGGGAAATTGTTGAGATTCTACAAAAAGTTCACAGTCAAAACTTCTTCCATCGCGACATCAAACCATCAAACATTATGTTAAGACCAAATGGTCGTTTAGCTTTGATTGATTTTGGTAGCGCGCGTCAAGTTACACAAACTTATATTTCTAAGCAGGTTCAAGGACAAGTTACGGGAATCATGACTGCTGGTTATTCCCCTTCGGAACAAATGCACGGACAAGCGATTCAGCAATCGGATTTTTTCGCTTTAGGACGTACTTTTGTTTTCTTACTTACTGGAAGAGAACCGGGTGATTTTTATAATGCTCAAACCGGGGAATTAACATGGCAAGAATCGACAGTCGGAGTTAAACCAGAATTTGCATCTTTACTCGACCAAATGATGCAACATGTACCATCATCACGACCTGAAAATACTCAAGTTATATTACAAAAGCTAGCAGATATTAATAGCTATTCACCAACAAATAAACCAGATAATCAACTACAAAGGAATATACCTCCTACAATTCTCCCTGGCAAGAATGTAGCTAAAGAAAAAAAGCATTATGTAAGTATTATTAGGAGGTTTTTTGCTTATCAAATTGATTTTATATTCTTATCATTAATAGGTATATTCACGGGAGGTTTTTTAAGTTCTTCCCTTGGTTTTGATAATGAATTTACCTCAGAAAGTATGGCAGGAGGCTTATTTGGAGCTACGGGTTGGTTGTTGGGTAGTTTAGTTTTGTTAGCCCCTAATATTTCTGCGATCGCGCAATTTTCTGTAGTTATAAATTTGGTTTTTAATTGGATTTATTTTACTGGCTTAGAAAGCTCTAAATTAAAAGGTACTTTAGGAAAATTACTTTTAGGTATTAAGGTTGTCGATTTAAACAATGAAAAAATTTCTTTCATGCAAGCCAATATTCGGTATTGGAGCAAATTGATTTCAATTATCATGTTAATGATAGGATTTATCATGACAATTTTTACTTCAAAAAAACAAGGTTTACATGACATATTCGCTAAAACTATAGTTGTTCGGAAATAAATCTGAACTTGCCATAATTAAAAAAAATAAGATATAAAAGCTTTAAAACATATCTAATTCCATGAACTTAGAAACATCTATGAGTAAACCCAATCTTTAAGTTATGTTTTAATCAATTACAAAAACTAAATGTTTGTAGATATTTGTTTATCTGTTGGTGATTCAAGTAAAAGTTATAGCTAAAGTACAAGAGTATCAAGTCGATAGCTATACAACTTCTTTTTTTCAACGGTTAAGCAAAGGAGGAAGAATCATGAAACAAATGTATTTGGGAAATTTAACAGAAGAAGACAGAAAAAGAAACGAGTATTTGGATAGCATTAATCGCGCTCCTTATTTCACCATTGCTTTTTTACTGATAGTATTTATTTCTGTATTTACTATCGCTATATCCCTGGCTGCTTTTTAACTCCTATCATTATCCTTGAGAAAATCATATTCAACTAATAACGTTCGCGCAATATCCCTATATATCTAGCGCGAACGTTTTGTCGTAAATTTTTCACGAAAAAGTATTTTTTTAGCTGCTACAAGCAAGTAACCATGCCCCAACGTCCAATCTACGTCGATTGCCACTCTACAACACCAGTCGATGAAAAAGTAGTAAATGCTATGCTACCTTACTTAACCGAACATTTTGGTAATCCTTCAAGTCTCAGTCATATTTACGGTTGGGAAGCCGCAGCTGCTGTCAAAAAAGCGCGAGAAACAATTGCAGCAGCGATTAATGCAACTCCAGAAGAAATTATTTTTACTAGCGGTGCGACAGAAGCGAATAATTTAGCTATTAAAGGGGTTGCAGAAACTTATTTTTCGAGCGGGCAACATATTATCACTGTTGCAACAGAACATAGTGCAGTTATAGATCCCTGTAATTATTTAAAAACTCTTGGCTTTGATATTACTTTTCTTCCCGTACAAAAAGATGGAATTATTAATCTTGATGATTTAAAAAAAGCCATCCGCGAAGATACTATTTTAGTTTCAGTTATGGCTGCCAACAACGAAATTGGCGTTTTACAACCGCTAGCAGAAATTGGTGCCATATGCCGCGCTAGCAGCAAAGGCGAAGGTAATATTATTTTCCATTCAGATAGCGCTCAGGCTATTGGTAAAATACCTTTGGACGTACAAAAAATGAATATCGACTTAATGTCTTTAACCGCACATAAAGTCTACGGACCAAAAGGTATCGGGGCTTTGTACGTGCGTCGCCGCAATCCTAGAGTGGTTATAGCTTCCCAGCTACACGGTGGCGGGCAAGAACGGGGTATGCGCTCGGGAACATTGTATACACCGCAAATTTTTGGATTTGGTAAAGCTGTAGAAATTGCTTTACAAAACCAAGTTAAAGAAAACGAATTTATCGCTCAACTCAGACAAAACTTGTGGGAACAGATTTCTCAGTTGGAAGGTGTTTATCTCAACGGGCATCCCACCCAAAGATTACCGGGAAATCTAAATGTGAGCGTTGAAGGAGTTGATAGCTCGGCGTTAATCTTAGGATTGCAGTCAATCATGGCAGTTTCCTCTGGCTCGGCTTGTTCGTCTACTAATACCGCACCTTCCCATGTTTTAACAGCATTAGGAAATTCGGAAAAGCTAGCTTATGCTTCCGTTCGTTTTGGTATCGGAAGATTTAATACAGTTGAGGAAATTGATCGAGTTGCCGAACACTTTGTTTCTACAGTCAAAAGTCTGCGAAAGCAAGCAGTAATTATTTAGCTAGGCATTTATCAGATATAGTCTCAATACTGCTCGGTTAAGGGAGATCCTCCCTAGCCCTCCTTACAAAGGAGGGGATAAAAGCCCCCAAATTTGCGGGGGTTGGGGGATCTGACAATGAGTTTAATTGCTTAACCGAGCAGTATTGGATATAGTCTAACCGAACAGCAACATTCTTTAAAAGCTGATATCTAAAGAAACCCGGTTTCTTGCAGCGAAAGCATTATTATCTCGTTTTGAAGCAAGTAGAAACCGGGTTTGTGAAAATGCGCTAACAAATAAAAACGCTATAATTCAATCAAATAATTAACTCTGACTAATCGGAATTTCAATAATAAATTCTGTTCCTTTCTCAGAAGAATTGCAAGATAATTGACCGTGATGCTTATCTACTATAATTTGATAGCTAATAGATAAACCCAATCCCGTACCTTTGCCGACTTCTTTAGTTGTAAAAAATGGATCGAATAATTTTGATTGAAGATTTGGCGGAATTCCCGAACCATTATCGGCAATACGAATAAGGATATTTTGATTGTCAAATAATTCTGTATAAACTCGAATTTGAGGATTAAAAGTTTGATTTATATTTATATTTTTATTTACTTCATCTTCTAATGCATCAATTGCATTAACCAGGATATTCATAAATACTTGATTTAATTGTCCGGCATAACAATCAACTTTTGGTAAGGAAGAATATTGTTTAATGACTTCAATTTCGGGATGATTGGATTGCGGTTTTAAACGATTATGCAAAATTAGTAACGTACTATCAATACCTTCATGAATATCTACTTTTTTGAATTCTGCTTCATCAAGTCGGGAGAAATTTCGTAGCGATAGAACTATCTCTTTAATTCTTTCGGTTCCATTTTGCATCGAATCAAGTAATTTCACAAAATCTTTTTTGAGAAAATCCAGTTCAATAGCTTCGATTTCTTCTTGAATTTCTTCTACTGGCTGGGGATAATGCTCTTGATAGAGTTCGATAATTTTAATTAAATCTTGAGCGTATTCGCAGGCAGGAACAAGATTACCATATACAAAACTGACTGGATTATTAATTTCGTGAGCTACACCTGCAACCATTTGTCCGAGAGAAGACATTTTCTCGCTTTGAATTACTTGGGCTTGGGTGCGTTGTAATTCCTGCAAAGTTTCTTCAAGATATGTATTTTTGTCATTCAACTCTAAAGTTCTTATTTTTACTCTATGTTCTAAATGTTGGTTATTGATTTCTAACTTCTCATTTATTATTTCCTGATTTTTTAATAATAAAGCAATTCGCTCGCTCATATAGTTGAAACTTTTAGCTAAAATGCTAATTTCATCATTGCCATCTACATCAATAAAAATAGAAAAATTACCCTTTGCTATTGTATTTGTAGCTTCAGTTAAATAGATAATTCGATTAGTAACCAAAGTTATTGTTTTGAATACAACTAAGCTAAATATAACTGCAAAAATTATAGAAAAAACCATGATACTAATCCACATTTTCTGTTGAGTTTTCTCTAAATACGCAACCGAATTAAGCAGTACTAGTTTTAAGCTTTTATTGTCTAATCCCACAATTTCCACAGAATAAGCAATATAATTTTGACCCGCTATATTAACTTGTAGTGGTGGCGATTTAGCTTTAGGAGCTTGCCAATAATCGCTTTTAGCGCTGTCTAAAGTAGATGCAGTTACTTGTTCGTTTTGGATTGTAACCAAGTGTAGCTCAGCATTAGAACGGATACGAGCTAACACCTCATCATTAATTATGGTCCCAGCAACTACTCCTCCTAAAATTGTTTCATCAGATTTTACCGAAGCTAAACCAATTAGTAAGGAGGCTGTATTATCTTCTGTTGCTATAACATTAAAATAATTTATCCCATTACTAGCTGCTTCATGAATAGCTGCATTATCTAGCTCAACTGAAATGATTTGTTTTTGCTTTGCTCGTGCGAGTACCTCACCATCGGTATCGAGAATTTTAATTAAATCGAGTTGTAATGATTCTTTTAAGGGTAATAAAGTTCTCAGTAATGTAGCTTTATCTTTTCGGGCTACTAACTGAAAAACTTCTTTTGAGTCCGCTATCCATCTTGATTTGAGAAATAATAATTCTTTTTCCCGTTCTAAAGTATCTGTCACCAAAGAAGCAACTGCCTTGGTTTCTGCTTTGAGCTTTTTTTCTAGACGCTGGGTAAAAAAATAGCCGAAGCCAATTGCTCCTAACGTCCAAATACTCATAAAAACCAAAAGTAAAGGTAAAAGAATTTTAGTTTTTAAAGGTAGTTGCAAATATTTTTTTTTCAACATCTGTTTCTATTTCTCAGTTGAAGGTACAAAGCCAGACTTATTTAAAATTTCGGCTCCTGTTTCGCTAAAGGCAAAATCCAGAAATTTTTGGGTTGCTTCTGAGGGTTTTTTACCCCAAACAACGCCAATAGTACGTACCATCTTGTATTTACCAGACTTAATATTTTCTGGAGTGGCTTCCATATCGTTAATCCTCAAACGATTAACTGGTAATTGATTCGAGATGGTGTAAGCAAGGGAAAAAGCACCAATGCTATAGGGAGTATTTTGTAAAGCGTTTATTAATTCTGGCTCATAACGCATAATTGCTGCTTTCGGCGCATTTTTAAGTTGTTTTCCTAGGTAGTACTTGCGTAAAAGCTTTTTAGCAGACTGATCTTCGGAACGATCTAAAACCACAATTTCCGCATTTGGTCCCCCTAATTTCTCCCAATTCGTCACCGCACCGCTATAAATTGCTTTGAGCTGCGGTGTGGTTAAATTATTTATTCCTGTGACGCTGGGATGAGTTGCTACAAGCAATCCATCAGTAGCAAGCTGCTTGTATACCACAGAACCATCATCTTCCTTTGGTTTGAGCTTGCGACTGACAGCAGCAATATCCCTTAATCCCTGTTTGACTCCAGCGATACCACCTCCGGATTGCCCTTTGGGTAAAAAAGTTAATTTGATATCTTGATTTTGAGTTGCGTAAGCATCACCTAATAACTCAATTGCTATATGGGTGCTACTGGAACCACCAAGCTTGATTTCCTCTTGAGTTTTAACTTTTGGTTGCGTAGAGTTACTAGAGCTACAGCTTGTTGTTCCGAGGAAAACAGCCACGCCGAATGCCAATGTAAGTAAAAGATTTCTATTCATTAGTTGTATGCGGGAATATAGACTAGTACCTGAATTGGTATAGTTTATATTTCCCAGATTCAGAGAGATAATACTTGTTGTGCCCTAAAATAAAAAATCCTCTTGATAATTCTGTTATCGCTCTACTTTCCGATCAATTTTGTTTTTTTTATCCAATCAGTATCTATGTAATATTTATGACTAAAAAATGGGGCAGGGGCACCCCAAGAAATTTTTTACCGAGAATTTAAGCCCTACAACTATTCAAGTCGCGGTTGAACTTACAGGACTAATATCCGTACTTTCTTTTTGCATCCGCTGTTGGAGAAAGGATTAAGAGTTAGTTGTTAGTTGTTAGTTGTTAGTTGTTAGTTGTTAGTTGTTAACTGATAACTGCTCACTGATAACTGCTCACTGTTAACTGCTCACTGATAACTGCTCACTGTTAACTGCTCACTGTTAACTGCTCACTGTTAACTGCTCACTGCTCACTGCTCACTGATAACTGCTCACTGATAACTGTTCACTGATAACTGTTAATTATGCCAGTAATAGAAGAAATTGATAACGCAAACGCTTTAATTGTTGGTGCCAGTCAAGGGATTGGTTTCGGTTTTGTTAAAGCTTTATTACAAGATAATAGTATTGCTAAAATTTATGCTACATATCGTAATGCTGATTCTGCCAAGGAATTAATTTCTCTACAACAAGAATTTGCACAAAAATTAGTTTGCCTGGCAATGGATATTACTCAAGAATCCCAAATATCCGCAGCAGTAGAAAAAATAAGCGCAGAAACAGACAAGCTGCATTTAGTAATTAACTGCGTCGGCATTTTACATGAAGGAGAAATGCAACCCGAAAAAAGCCTGCGACAAATCAACCCCGATAATTTAATCCGCTATTTCCAGGTAAATAGTATCGGGGGAATATTATTAGCTAAACACTTGCAACCTTTATTCAAACATAAAGAAAAAAATATTTTTGCATGTATTTCTGCCAAGATAGGCAGTATCGGTGATAACCGCTTGGGTGGATGGTACGGTTATCGAGCATCGAAGGCTGCTTTAAATATGTTTATGCGGACTACGGCAATCGAATATAGCAGAAGATGTCCTAAAACTATAGTCGTGACAATGCATCCAGGAACAACAAATACCAAACTTTCCCAACCTTTTCAACGCAACGTACCCCCAGAAAAATTATTTCCTGTAGAACATACAGTCAATCTATTACTTAGTGTTATTAAGAACCTGAACCCAGAAGATAGTGGAGAGTTTTTCTCTTGGGATGGTAGTCGTTTGCCATGGTAGAAGAAACAGAAAGATTTTCAATGACGGTAGTGGATGGAGTATATTGCTTTTTGTAAAAACTCTGTGTTCCTCTGCACTTACCTTTGCCCTCCGAGGCTGTAAAAAATAATTCCGATGCCAAGGAATTTGATATTACCAGCAATTAATAGCTGGTAATTGGTAATCGATTATTGCTCGATATTCAGAAATTAATCAGATTGAACTATAGGTATTACCCGACGTTGAAAAGGTAGTTTTAAAGAATCGCTAAGTTCTTTGAGCAGCCATTCGACTTCTGTTTGAGTTATTCCGGTAAGTTTGTATTGTTTATTTCCAGCCCAAATAATGATTGCGGGTGAAACTTCTTTGTATGAGAGCTTTCCGTTTGATTTTGTAGCTTCTTTAATAAAAGAATTAGTGTATTCTAATTTAATTATATTTTTGCGCGCAGATGGTCTAACTTTTTCGTATTTTATACCAAAGAGTTGATAACTTAAAAAAATGGTCTTTTGGTTGATAACTAATTGAGTTGTGCCAAATAATTCAAAGATAAAATCAATCCAGTTTAAAACTCCTAACCAAGCAAGCATCACTGAAATCACCCATCCAATCAGGGGAATATGCCATAGAAACATAATACAAACTAATCCAATAACAGTAGAGAATGTATTTGCGACCAATTTTTCAATGGAAGCGAAAGTCCATCCTCTTGATGGTTTGATAATTTCTACGTTATCGCCATTTTTATTTAAATGTATTTTCGTATCAACGGGTTTAATTCCAAGATTATTTTCAATAGTTTGCTTAATTATTTCCGGTTTTTGTAAAGCTGTTAATGCGGTTTTAGCTGAATTAAATCTTTTTTCCTTACTCGGCTCTAATACCTTTTTTAACCAGCGAGTAAAATGCTGACTTAATTGGGTTTTGTCTGCAAACTGAATTTGTAAATCTTTTTGAGGAAAATCTGCTGGGTGAATTCCAGTTGCAAGATAAAGTAAAGTTGCTCCCAAACTATATAAATCGGAAGTAGGAACAGCACGCCCACCGAAATGTTCCGGTGACATGTAACCGTAAGTTCCCACAACAGTTAAAGTCGCATTTTCAACAACTGTAATATTTTGTACCGAACCAAAGTCTACTAAATAAACTTCACCAACGCTATTCCCGGAACGGTTTGTGAGTAAAATATTACTGGGCTTCACATCTCGGTGAACAATTGCAGGTTTGAGTTGATGTAAATGAATTAAAATATTTAAAAGTTTCTCAGCTATTTCTTTTAATTCAGCTTCGTTAAAAGTTCTTCCTGTTTTAACTTGTTCTTCTAGAGATTTTGCATCGATATAGCTTTGAACTAAAGCAAAACCCTTAGTTTCGGCTGAATCTACCTCAAAATAATCAAGATATTGAGGAATAAAAGGGTGAGATAGATTCCTTAAAATTTCCGCTTCTCGTTCAAAAAGTTTTAAGCTATCCCATTCAAAATCACTATCAAACTTCAGCAATTTGACGACGACTAAATCATGAGTTGCTTCGTCTAATGCTAAATAGGTGTATCTTCCAGGTTTCTTACCGAGTTGCTCTCGGATTGAGTAGCGGCAACCTAAAATTTCACTTTTCATATTTTTTTATACAGAAATTCCACAGTCTTGAACCCCTGCTTTTATTTTAGCTTTTCCACAGAGAGTCATCGGTACACCGCCATGAAACGGCGGTGCCTGTGATGAGCGCCTTCCGCGTTGTGAATTCTTGCATGACTGTGGTTTCCCAAATTGAGGATTGAAAAATTTTTTCTACATCAGTACATAATTTTTACACAAATTAGAGGCATATATAAATGAAGATTAACTACATCCGACCTACAAGGCATGTATAATCAAAAGCATTTGCTTTCTTTACAAACAAACTAATTAAAGTTGATGTTTAATCATCAAAGCAATTAGCAGATTATATATCTTGGGTTAGCGATAAAATAGTTGAGTATCGCTATTCATAAAAACTAGCTATACAGAAAGCATTTTTGAGTAATGTAAATTATGCCCCTGCAAGAAGAAATTGATAGAACAAGGCAAGAAATTCGTACCGATGGATATTCAATGTCTATTGGTGAGTGGATTAGCCTTTATCAGAATGATGAGATTGATATACATTCCGATTTTCAAAGGTTTTTTCGTTGGTCAGATTATCAAAAATCAACGTTTATAGAGTCAATTCTTTTAGGAATACCAATTCCACCTATTTTTGTTAGCCAGAGAGATGATGGTGTTTGGGATGTTGTTGATGGTGTTCAAAGATTATCAACAATATTTGAATTTGTGGGTATTTTAAAAACAGGAGATCCAGAACAGTATAAATCGCCTGTTACTTTACAAAAAACTTCCTACTTGCCTTCTTTAGAAGGCAAAAAGTGGGACGATCCAAATGATAAAGATAATTCTCTTACCCAAGCACAACGTTTATTGATTAAGCGAGCAAAAATTGCAGTCAATATTATTGAAAAAGAGAAAGAAAGTGATGAAATGGTTAAATATGAACTATTTCAACGATTAAATACGGGAAGTTCTATTTTTACGCCTCAAGAATTCAGAAATCGTATTCTTTTAATATTGAATAAAAATTTATATGAATTGATGCGTTCGCTTGCGAATTATGAATCATTCATCAGTTGTATTGCTCTAAGTGATAAGCTTTATGAAGAGCAGTATGATATGGAATTAGTACTGCGTTTTATCCTTCTTTTTGATAAAGAAGAGGAAAGCCTTAAAAAGCTGAGGGGAGATGTAAGTGTCTTTCTGACAGATGGTATGCGTGAAATAGCTCTTAACAAAGAATTGGATTTAAGCCATATACAAGAAGCATTTAAAAAAACATTTGATATTCTTGATTCAACTTTAGGCGAAGAAAGCTTCAAGAGATACAAACCCGATCAAGATAAATTTCTTGGAGGCTTTTTATTATCAGCATATGAAGTAATAGCATTAGGAATTGGATACCACTACAAAAATCCCCCCCAAACAAACCAAATATCTTCTCAAATCAAAAGTATTTGGTCAAATCCAACTTATCAAGAATCGTCGGGAGCAGGGAAAAATGCAGCAAGACGTTTGCGCTATCTTATTCCTCTTGGTAGAAAGGAATTCTCTCCCCAATGAAGCTTAGAACTGCGGAACAACTAAGTGATAAACTAGCGAATGAGCTTGCTTGGCGAAAAAAAGAGCTTTCAGATATTAAATCCTTAATAGAAACTAAATTTTCTCTAGCCAAACATAATGCCTTAATTAGGAGTGGAATATGCCTTCTTTATGCTCATTGGGAAGGTTTCGTTAAAATAGCAGGAAATTCATATTTAGAATATGTCAGGATGCAAAAGCTTTCCTATGAAAAACTAGCTAATAATTTTTTGGCTTTGGCAATGAAAGAAAAGCTTGATGAGGCAAAAGAGACAAATAAACCTTCACTATATATACCTGTTTGTGATTTTTTCTTAGACGAATTAAATCAAAGGTGTGAGCTACCAAAAGATGTTATTTCTACCGCTTCAAATCTCTCTTCCGAAATTTTTAAAGAAATAACTCATGTTCTAGGAATTGACTTTTCACCATACTCTACAAAATCAGTTTTAATTGATACTAAGCTTCTAAAGGCTAGAAATGAAATTGCACATGGTGAATATTCATTATTTGATAAAGAACAATATATAGAGTTACATGAAGAAATTATTGCAATGCTAGATATATTTCGTAACCAGATAGAAAATGCTGCTATTAATAAGCACTATCTACGAAGTTGACTCTCATAACATAAAATACAATTAAGAATGAATATAACTATTAATTAAACTATTAAATACACTAATCTATACTTACGCGATTGTCACAATAATTAGTTGGTGCCGTACACTCACCGTCTTAGTACAAGCAACGGCAATAATGCGGTCAGAAAATCTACACCGCATTTTGCCTCCCCTACAAGAAAACTATTAATTAAATTACTAATTAGCTAGATTTTACATGACGTTGCTTAATAAGAGCCATCCCGCTTTCCAAAGCTTCCAAACGGGAATGAACTGGATTTTGTTCTAGAACCCGTCGCAAAATTTTCAACCGTCGCAATCTGTCTTCTACTATACCGCTAGCCCCGACAAGATACACAATTCGTCTTCTTTCATAAGCTTCTTTGACCATATTTTCTATAGCTAAAGTTGCCGTTACCCCAAGATAAGGTACTTCATTTAATTCCAAAATTAAAACATCATAATTCTCTACAATCGACATTTGCTGCGAAATTGCTTTTGCAGCGCCGAAACTCATCGGACCACCAAGATGAATTAATAAAATACGACCATCTGCTCTATTTAAAATCTGTTGTTCTGCCAGACTCAAATCCAATTGATGGGCATCTTCATAAGGATTTGTGACTGCTTTTACTTTTTTTGCTTGTAAATCAGTTAAACGTTTGAGAGCAAATAAATTAGCAAAAAATACCCCAACAGCTACAGCAGTAATTAAATCTACAAATACCGTTAAAAATAAAACTACATACATCAATCCAGTTGCCCGGATTGATATTTGATGAGCGCGTTTAAGATAACTCCAATCAATAATATCGATACCAACTTTAATTAAAATACCCGCTAATACTGCATTAGGAATATCTTCTATTTTTATGAGTAAAAAATTTCCGCCACCTAGAACAATAATTAATAAAAACAAAGCATGAACCATTCCCGAAATGGGAGTTTTGCCTCCAGCACGAGCGTTAACAACAGTTCGCATTGTTGCACCGGCTCCCGGTAATCCCCCGAATAAACCCGCGAGTAAATTACCTATTCCTTGTCCGATTAATTCTCTATCGGAATCATGAGTTGTACGAGTAATATTGTCTGCAACTAAGGAAGTTAGTAGCGAATCGATAGAGCCTAAAGTTCCCAACATCAAACCATACTCTACCATTATTCTGATTTGGTCAAAATTCAATCGCGGTAATTGCGGTTGAGGTAAACCCGTAGGAATTTTTCCGATTACCGGAATGCCGCTATCGGGAAATACAAAAGCGGAAATCAGCGTACAAACTACCAACGCTAATAAAGGTGAAGGAATAATTCGATTTAGTTTCGCAGGAGAACCAAATACTATAATTAGTGTTATAATAGCCAACCCCATAGCTACAGGATTGGGATTGCTTGCAAATTCAGAAAATTTTTGCAGAGATTCGATGACATTCGCTGAACCTGGATGTCCGAAAAACGGTCCGATTTGCAGAAATAAAATAATAAATCCAATCCCCGACATAAAGCCGGAAATGACAGTATAAGGTATTAAAGTTATGTATTTTCCCAACCGCAGCAATCCGAAAAGGATTTGAAATGCTCCTCCCATCATCACCACAGTAAAGGCGATCGCTATACCTTCTGTTCCTGGGTTTTGGCTAACGAAGCTAGCGAATACCGTTGCCATTACCACTGTCATCGGACCAGTAGGGCCAGAAATTTGGGATGGAGTTCCACCAAACAATGCCGCAAAAAAACCAATAAAAACCGCACCGTATAGCCCCATAATTGCACCATTTTCTGGTGAAACTGAAACCCCAAATGCGAGAGCTAAGGGTAAAGCAACAATTGCAGCAGTCAAACCACCAAACAAATCTCCGCGCAGGTTCCTAAAATGTAAGCCGTGAACAAGTTGCATAGAGATTACAATTTATAGAATAAATATTATGGGTATTTTTCCCAAGTCAAAGTTTACACCGACATTGCTTGTATTGGACTGACTTATGTCACAAAGTGTTTTTAAATAAGTTTAGACCAATAATAAGTTAAGTAATCAATATAATTACTTAGCAATGTTTAATTTATCCAGGACAAATTTTCTATAATTATTTGTTGGAATAATAAAATATAAATTTGCTTATTAATACAATAAAATCCTATTTCGCTATAAATGATAATAAAGTTTATAGCGAACATATTTATTATCTATTTATGTTCCAGACAATATATAATCGGTTCCATTTTGCTAGCATTCTAATTGGGATGCTTCCTTTTTAATTTATATTCTGAGACGCTGACAGGATTTTCGCTTACAGTGAATTCTAAATTTTTCTTGTCGGATTTAGCTGTACATATACAGTACTTTGCAGATAAATCAGGTACAGACTTGTATTATAAAAGTTTTTTGGGATGGGCATCCCTGCCCGTCCTAATGTACGTTAATAAAATCAAATATGCTGTACTTATTCATATATTTAGAGAAAACAGCAAAAAAACAGAAATAAATTATAAACTAAATTCAGCAACATCCGAATCATCAACTTCTGTATTAGCACCTATCTTAGTAGGTTTAAATTCAGAATCATGAATTATTTTATTCAAAGTAATTTGCGGGTTTTGATGCAAAATATTTAAGACGCTGATAAAATCGCGAACAATTTCGCCGGGAGTTAGTAGAGCTTCAGCCCCCAAACGATTAACAATCTCTTGAACAAACTCTTTCAAATCATTCTTAGTTAAAGCTTTTTGATAATTATAATTAAACCCATGAATATCGGCTAATTTCTCTAAAAGGTTGAGGATTTCTGATTCACTTAAAGGATTAAGTTTAATTACAGGTCCGTTAATTTCTCTTACTCCTGCTTTCGCCACAAAACGACTTTCTTTTGTACGTCTTCTCCAAGCTGAATCGGAAAATAACCCTCTATTTGGATCTTCTAAAAACTTGACAGTTCCGCCAATAATTACACCTAAATATTCGGCTTTGCACTGCATTACATCGTTAAAAATAGCCAGCAGCCTGCTATAGTTCTTCTCCCGACTTGCTGTAGGAGATATCTGGTATAAATGCACCGCTTCATCTAACAAAACAATCAGCCCTTTATAGCCAATTTCAGCAACAAATTTTGCTAACAACTTGACGTAATCATACCAACTTTCATCGTCAATGATTACCCGTACACCCAAAGCCGTTTTTGCTTCACTTTTCTTATTGAACTCTCCCCGCAACCACTGCAATGCTGCATTTTTCAAATCATCATCATCCGAACGATAACCTCTCCAATAAGCAACAATTACGCTGCCAAAATCAAAACCGTGGACTAAATCTTCTATCTGTTGAACTACTTCTCGAATTTTCGCTTCTACAGCATCGTCAAAACCCTCATCATTGGGTTTCATGCCGCTGTTTTGAACTACTTCTTGCTGAATTTTATTAATCCATCCTTCCAAAATGGAAATAAAAGCACCACCATCAGGACGAGTTTTTGTCGCAAGACGACTCATCAATTCTCGATAAGTCGCCAATCCTTGATTATTGCTTCCGGCTAATCTTCTTTCCAAAGATAAATCCGCATCGGTAACAACAAAACCATTATCCATGGCTCGATTGCGAACTAGTTGCAGCATAAAACTTTTACCGGAGCCGTAATTTCCAATTACAAACCGAAATGCTGCTACACCTTGTGCAATATCCTCAATACTTTGCACAAGGCTTTTTAGTTCTTTGTCTCTACCTACTGCTACATGTTCCAACCCAACTCTGGGTACTACCCCCGCACCCAAGGAGTTTATCAAAGCTGTAGATACTTTTTTAGAGATTTTAGGCTTTGTCATTCGATTTTAGATTTTGGATTTTGGATTTTAGATTTTGCGTGATGGGATTAGTTTATATTCCATCAAGGTTTTCAAATGAAATTCTATAGTAGGGTGTGTTGTCCCAGAGTGCAACGCACTATGATGGTAAAAAAATACTCATAATTAGTGATTAAAATTCACACATATATTGTGTCAACGTTGTGGTGCGTTAGATGATGTCGAAAAATTTTTTGTATTAACAGGTAGGTTGTCGTGCATCTAACACACCCTACAGAATTATTCTCATTTCTTCTGGAGGCAGAGACTACAAAAACTATAAATCCCTTTCACTCACAAAAAACTATTTACTTTTCACACCTTCAGACATAGCAATAATTTTTGTAATGTTTTCTTTATATTCCTCGTAGAATTCGGGAATATCATTACTCGTTGAAATAATTAATTCACCAATGGTATCTTGAGCCCGCTCGTTAATCGAATCAATTAGCAGATTTGGCATTGAAATATTTTCTTGGGCAATTTTCTTAATTGTGGAGTTAACTTTTACCTGCTCTAATATCGCTTTTAACACCTTTATTTCATGCTCTAGCAAACTTTGCTGCAAATCTTTCCACTCTTGTGGTAGTTCATCTGATGTAGTTTCTGCTGGTTCAATCGAAATACTTTCTATCAAGTCGGCGAAGGGAAATGGCTCTGTTTCTTCCTCTGCTTGTGCTTGAGCTATGGGTAAATCGGGGTTCAAACCCTCTAATTGTTGCAGCAACTCCAAAACTTGGTTTTGTAATAGATCTCTTTCTTCATAAAGCAATGAAGTTTGCCCCTGTAACTCTTCTAAGTGCTTTTTCTCTTCTGCTCTCTGATTTTTTAATAACTTAATATCTGCTTTTAATTGATCAATTTTTTTATTTCTACTATTAAATAGCTCTTGTTGCTTTTTCTCTTCGTTTTCTAATTCTTCAATCTGCACTCGTAACTCGTGCAATCTCTCTTCTAACTGGGGCTTTAATCTATCTAATAAAATTAAATTACTGTCTAATTCTTCCCGCTCTTGAAGAAGTTCGCCAATTTTTGCATGTAACTGTGTTATCTCAGATTTCGATACATTACAATTTATTTCCAAACGCCGCTTCTCCGCCGTAATATTAGCTAAAGAATTCTCCGTTTCTTGTTTGGATTTCTCTAAATTTTGAAGTTCATCCCGTAAATTAATCACTTCTGATTCTAAGTGTCTTTTTTGGAGCGCAAAGGTACTTAGTTCTCGGTTCAGTGAATCTCTTTGATTGCGGCGCGAGCCTACTTGATGTTGCAGTTGATTCGACTCTTGATGCAAAGTGCGACGTGTAGCTTCTAACCTATTGACTTCTATAGTAATGCCGTTTTGCACGCTTTCCAATTCTTGGATTCGCTTGTAGTAAGAATCTACAACCTGTAATTCATAATTTCTACGTTTTTTTTCTGCTTTCTTATCTACAATAAATGTTGCTGTATATGTAGCAAGTATAGTTATGATACCCGTAAAAATGGCACTATAAAAATTCCACCAGGTGAAGACTAAAGTTAAACCGAAACTCACCCCGAAGGCAACTATACCTATAATAAATCGATTGCTGACCATAGAGTCTTGCATGTTGCTTGTTTTTAGCATAGTTCATTGATCAAAATATGTTGCCGATGTATGAACGCTCACATATCTGACTCTGGCACCAGATAGACTAGTTTTGTCACATTACTTCAATATGAGTATAAAAAAATAATTAACAAGTCAATATATCTACGTAAAAATAAAATTTATTTATTCACCTTTTTCTGTTTCGTTTTGAGCAATCTTCTTCTGTGCCCTTAAAAAATCTACAAATTGTCGTGCAGTTCTTCCGGAACGTCCGTTATGACGAGTTGCCCATTGCAAAGCTTGACTGTTTAGTTCACTAGTACTAACTTCGATGTTAGATAATTTAACCAAATGTTGAACGATTTGTAAATAAGACTTTTGAGAAGCGGGTTCAAAAGTCAGAGTTAAACCAAAGCGATCGCTAAATGAAAGCTTTTCCTGGACTGTATCCCAAGCGTTGACTTCGTCGGCATCTTTGGGTTGTGGTCTGTCTGCAAAATACTCCCGAATCAAGTGGCGGCGATTGGAAGTTGCATAAACTACAACATTTTTGGGTCTGGCTGTAATAGCTCCTTCTAAAACAACTTTCAGGGCTTTGAAAGCATCGTCATCTTCCTCGAAGGAAAGGTCATCAACAAATATAATAAATTTTTGTGGCTTGTTTCTTAAGCACTCTACAATTTGTGGTAGATGTTTCAACTCAGATTTTGCAACTTCTATCAAGCGTAAATTGCGTTCGGCATATTCATTCAATAAAGCTTTGACTAAAGAAGATTTACCACTGCCGCGACTACCGTAAAGTAAAACGTGCAGTGCCAGTTGTCCCGATAATAAAAATTCCGTATTTTGAATCAAAGTTTGTTTGGGAGATTCATAAGCAACCAACTCATCTAACTTTACTTCGTCAGGATAGCTTATACCGATAAATTCTCCCTGCTGCCAACGAAAAGCTTTATATTCAGCAAATAGACCCGTACCATATTGGCGATAAAATGTTGTTAAATCTTCTACAACATCAGTCCAATCTTCCAAAGTTCGTAATTTTTCTATCAGGGGCAATTGATAATTAGCCTGAATTTTCTGTTCTGTATACCATACAATTGGTAATATAGGAAGACGGGCGGCAGACTGCACCCATTCACTTAGACTAGCAACGCTGCATTCATGAAAACTCTGCAATGCTTGTAAATCGTGTTTTGCTGCTGCAATTAAAGCTGGGGGTAAAGTTTCTAATTGAGATTGTTTACTAAAAGCATTTTCAGAAATCAAGATTTGTGAAATCAAATATTCTTCCCAATTTTGGTTCTTGTCGGCAAGAATTTTGAAAAAATTACCGTAAGCTTGAAGACAGTCTCGGGCTTCAGCGTTAGGGTAGCGTATAGCCTGCAATAAATTAAGAAAAGCTTTGCCGACTTCCCCTTCAAAAACTGATTGGTACAGTAAAAGAGAAGCTGCTTGACGCTGGAGAAATTGAACTTTGGCAATCGCTTGATTATTCATTTATTTGCAGGGATTATATAAATAAACGGAAGATATTTAATTTTCCGTCTACGCACAGAACAATAACTGGAAATCGCAACAGGTTTTAACAATGCAGAGCATTATAGCTGCGAGCCTATATGGCATTTTATCAATTATCGGCGGCATCATTGGTTATAAAACTGCAGGTAGCAAAGTTTCGCTGATAAGTGGAACAATTAGTGGTTTACTATTGCTGATTGCTGCCTACCTGCAACTACAGGGGCAAAGCTGGGGTTCGACTTTAGCTGTCATAATCACTATTGTTTTAGTAATTGTTTTTGCTATCAGACTCGCTAAAACACGCAAATTCATGCCAGCAGGATTGATGGTTATTTTAGGCTTGGTGTCATTATTTTTGATGTTGTCTAAATTAGTTTTTGGTGTTTAAAGCTTTTCTAGCCTTAGCTGGTAATTTTGGATTGGGCATATTTAGCTGAAGTTTGAAATGTCTACATACGATCTGATTTACAAAACTGTTCGTAAAATTCCTGCTGGTAAAGTTGCAACCTACGGGCAAATCGCGGATTTAGCTGGAATTCACGGTAAAGCCGGCTTGGTGGGATACGCAATGTTTCAGGTAGATACAGCTTGCAATGATATTCCCTGGCATCGAGTTATTAATGCTAAAGGTGAAATTTCCTATTCAACTGTGCGTGAAGGAGGGATTATCTACAAAAGCATTTGTTGGAAGAAGAAGGAATTGAATTTAATTCGGCAGGAAAAATCAACCTCAGTCACTACCAATGGCGACCAAATTTTTGCATATAGTCTGATTTTTAACGAAATTTCGATGCAATATGTGACGTAAAAGTTCCGTTGAGGAACTTTTATATATTGCGGTAGAGGGTGTCACCCTTTGTGACGTAATTACATGATTTCTGCGTAAGTGCTAATTGCAAATAATTACAAGTATTGAGTTGATTGATAAATATGATTGTACTATAGGAGAATATTGCACTCAAAGAATTATCATGAATTTTCAATTTACTTATTAAGAATTATTTCTATAATCAAAAAAAAACAAATTCATAGTAATATTTAGCTTCGGAAATATTGTGTAGAGATGTTGCAAGATGAGAATAATGTGCAGCTATTCCAATATGGGTTTTCCAGAAAGCTGATGGTTTTGCGTAGAATTTTCGGTATAGAGGATTGTTGATACTTTGCAAAGAGAATGATTAGACTACGAATAAATAAAAATAATTGTATTCTTCCGGAAAATGTGTAAAAGTTCTTGTACTGTGTGAGTGTTAGCTGTTGTATTAGATAATTACATTAATGTTTGTTAGTCTGCTGGCTGTTCAAAAACGTAATCTTGGGAAACGAACAGGCCTTAAAAGGTTAAAGCACAAATTTCTATATTCGCGTAAATAAAAATTTGAATAAAAATTAAAGATTTCACCGTTTAAACGTTGTGAAATTTAAAGCGACAGTAAAGACATTAATGGCATTTTGGCATGTAGTTGTCACAGAAATACGATATTACTAAAGCGTAGTCATCATTTTTTAAGATTCCCTAAAAAAGGGGCTTCGCTGGGGAATGCTGCCATTATTCAAGCCAAAACCAAAAAAAGCTAATTTTAAAGGAATCTAAGGAAGTAACAAATATAATGAAACTTTCACTGTCTTCTCAAAACGTTATCCAGTATCTGCAAGAAGCAGGGCTGAGTAGCTCAGAAGATGGCGCAACCGCCGATGCAGATTTGCCACACAGTAGTAGCCGTAAGAATTTTAGTATACTGGTCACTAAGAATGGCGATCGCAAGCTTTTGGTCAAACAAGAACTAGCCCAAGAATTTAACGGTATCCCTCGTGAATTCTATAATGAATGGCTGTTTCACCAATTGCTTGAATCATTTCCGGTTCTCGGCAACATAAAAGCGTTATCTCCACTAGTAGTACATTACGATGAGGAAAACTCTATCCTCGTGCGTAACTATCTTGGGGAATACCAAGGGTTAGCAAGCTATTACAGGCATAACCTATACTTTCCGCCAGAACTAGCAAACTCCATCGGCGATACTTTAGCATCATTGCATCGTGCTACATTCAAACGTCAAAAGTGCCGCGATCATATGGCTACTGCTCCAGCCGGACAGATTCGCTATCAGTATTTTAATCCGGCACAAGGGGTAGATTTTCTAGAACCCTCTATTTTCGGCAAAGTTAGCAGTAGCGGGCTTTCGTTCTACTCTAGCTATCAAAGTTCTGACTTTCTAGAGTCTGCAATCGCCGATTTAGCAAGCACATGGGATCCTTGCTGTTTAACCCATAACGATTTAAAACTAGAGAACGTTTTAGTACATTCTCGTTGGCAGCATCTGGATAATGTAGATGTGAAGATGATTGATTGGGAATCTTGCGGTTGGGGGGATCCCGCTTACGATTTAGGAACTTTACTAGCCGGTTACTTAAAAATTTGGTTGGAAAGTTTAGTTGTAGATTCGACTTTAGAGTTAGAGGAATCTTTGGAATTAGCAGCTATTGGGCTGGAGATTCTTCAACCTTCAATGTTGGCTTTAACAGAGTCTTATCTGAAAGCTTTTCCAATGATTCTGGATTATCGTAAAGATTTTATCCAGTCGGTTATCAAGTATGCCGGTTTAGGATTAATCAATCAAATCCAGGATAAGATTAACAACCAGCAAAATTTGCATCAAACTAGTTTAATTGCTCTAAATTTTGCAAAAAATATCTTAACTAGAACTCCAGAATACGTAGTAGATATTTTTGGTAAATCAGAATTGCAAATTCTGAAACCATTTGTAAAAACCGCGAAGGTTTCTGTTGCCCAAAAAGAGAATAATTTGATTCCTCTTTTCTACGAAAAAACTCGTTTGCGCGGGTGCTAAGCAGCAAAAATTTAGCAATTAAAAGTTAGCAGTTAACAGCAACCAATTTTTACTGGTTACTGTTAACTTTTCTTTTCTCAACAGGGCTGCATTTATTGTTATAAACTCTTGATTCGGAAATCTACATAAAACAGCCATGATAACTTCTTATAAAAATTCTCTATCCAATACTTTTTTAGAAATTGCTCAGAAAATTCAAATAGAATCTAATTTTTCTATCATCCATCCGGATTATCAACCTTTCCGTTTACCGCCTTTAATGGCAGAAACCCTAGAAAAAAGTTCGGGAGCATTGCAAGAGAAATATCTCAATTTATTACTGCGTAATTTTATTTACGGTATTTATTATAACAATTCTTTAGAAAGTATATTAGCAGCAAACATTAGTAATCCCAACCTTTTATTACATCAAGATTTAGAAAATAATTGTGTATTTGAAAGAGATACGAAATTTTACAATCGACTCCACGAAAGTAATCAAGGTACGGGTTATTTAGATGCTGGTTGGAGGGTGTTACGACAAGAGCCTGATGGAAGTTTTGCCGTAACAAAAGGTGGTTTGACGCTGCATGTTGAAGAAAATGATTTAGAAACAGCCGCCTTATCCAGTCAAGTTGATGACTTAATTGCTATCCGACTGCCCAAAAATCGTTTAAATAATGGTTTTTATTTAGCAGTTAGTAACTCAGGTAAACAACAGCAAGATGATTTACAGAATCTCTGGAGTGATGTAGATGTGATCGGCATCTTTTTTAACTTAAACCCACAAGGTGCTATTGCTTTAATGCATAGTCTCACAGACAAACTAAATAATGTGGAAATCCCTTTCACCTTTCAAGTTCCCCATCATCCTTTAGGTTGCCATCGCTATGATTCGGGGATACTGAATTTTCAAAAGCAAAACTATCCCATAGTGCAAGAGTTATTAAAAGAAATTTACATAAATAATCAAGCCAATTTTCAACCAGAAGTACCATTATTTAGCAAATATTTAGCACCAGGATTAAGTGTAGCCGAACAACCCATAGAAAAGCCTCTTAACAAACAGAGTTTTGGTGTAAATCGCTGTCAAATTATTGCAAACGCTTTACTAGAAGCTTGGGAAAAGCGTATAGAGTCACCCCAAGAAAAATTAAATATTATTTGTCAGCACTTTGCTTGGAAGTCAGTTAATTTAGAATGCCCTTACCTAAATTCAAACTCTGAAGATATTTATGATTGGTAATTAAGAATTGGGGATTGGGCATTGGGAATTGGGAATTGGGAATTGGGCATTGGGCATTGGGCATTGTAAATTGAATTAATATAGCGGTTTTCAGTTGGTATAATACAGCGATTTCCTTACCTCTTCCCCTCTACTTTATAAGGAGAGGGGTGCCCGCAGGGCGGGCGTAGTTAGCTGTTGTATTCTACTCAACTGAAATTCGCTATAATTTTCTATCCCCTCTCCCCTCTCCCCACTCTGCTAATTCTGCTATGTCTTTCACATACAATCGTACTATTCGCTTTCAAGATACCGATGCTGCTGGGGTTGTTTACTTTGCGAATGTTTTAGCTATATGTCATGAAGCTTACGAAGCTGGTTTAGAATATTTAGGAATTGATATCAAGCAATTTTTTACAAATCCATCAACTGCTTTTCCCATTATTCATGCTGATGTTGATTTTATGCGCCCTATGTATTGCGGCGATAAATTATTTGTTGATTTAACTCCTTTAAGAATTCGTACAGAGGAGTTTGAAGTTGATTATAAACTTTCTATTAATGATAAATTAGTCGCCAAAGCAATGACTCGTCATGTTTGTATTGATGTAGCCAGCAGGAAAAAAATTGGATTATCGGCAGAAATCGTTAAATGTCTCGAAAAATTACGTCAATAGTCATACTAATAAATATACACTCGAAACCTCACCCCCTCCCCTCTCCGCTACTTTGGAGAGGGGTGCCCGTAGGGCGGGGTGAGGTATAAAACTGTATTGCACGCAACCGAAAAGAACTATAGTCTAAAGGCGGGCACAGTGCTATGTCTTCCTATTTTGCGGTAGCGATGGAGAATTCAGCGGTGGCAATTTCATAAAGCTTTTGTCGATTAATTTTACCCTGAGAATTACGAGGTAGCGAATCGACAGGAATCCAAACTTTAGGAATTTTATAATTACTAAGCTTTTCTTTCAGCAAAGTCTGTATAAATATAAGTTCACTTTTGTCTTGCTTTACTGCGGGTATCTTAACTGCTGGATGGTTAATATCCGAATTAACAACATAAATAGCAGTTACAACTTGCCCCCAATGTTTATCGGCTAAGCCAATTACACAAACATCAGCCACCATTCCAGTTGCTCGAATTACGGCTTCAACCTCCGTAGGATAAACGTTTTCGCCACCAGTAATGATTTTATCGCTGTTTCTGCCGACAATATTTAGATAACCTTGTTCGTCTAAAAAAGCTAAATCGTCTATTTGCAAACAAGTTTGTGTTTTACTACTAAGAGGATAATAACCAAGAGCTAAAGATTCTGCTTGAATATTAATATTGCCAATTTGGTTAACTTTTAAATCTTCCCCTTTTTTACCGCAAATTTTTACTTTTGCATGGGGAAGAATCTTACCGCAACCAACTTTACCTTGAATAAAATCTTCTGGTTTCATAGTCGCTATTTGAGAAGCGGTTTCTGTCATTCCGTAGGTGGGAGCTAATCTAATGCAATGAAACCTTGCTTTTTGCAATAATTCATTCCAAGGTGGGGCACCTCCTAAAAGTACAGTTTGGAATTTACTCAACCATTCAGTTAAACCTGATTTCTGCAATAAACGCTCTAGCTGAGTCGGAACTAAAGATATAAAATATTCTGAGTTACTATTTAACTTATAAACATTATTCTTAAAATTATTTTTATTACAATTTACTTGTTTTAATTCCAGGGATTTAAAAGGTAAAACTATTAACTTTCCACCCGTAATAAAACAGCGCATAAACTGCATCAAACCGCTGACATGATACAGCGGCAACACACAGAAAGAATTAATTTTATCTACTTGAAAATACTTTTTAAATCCCAATACCGAAGCCGTCAAAGTGTCCCAGGTATGAACTGCAAATTTTATTTTTCCCGAAGAGCCACCGGTAGGAATCATAATATATGGGCATTGGGCATTGGGCATTGGGCATGGGGGATTGGGATTATTAATATTAATAGAATTATCTAAAGAGTGTAATGCTTCGACTAATTTTGTTTCTATCCCCCAAATAATATCTGGTTTGACTAAATTAAATATTTGCAGCCATTCTTGGTTTCCCCAATCGGGATTGCATAAAAATACTGGGCAATTAGCTCTACAGGCAGCGATAAAACCTGCTAAAAAACGCACCGGGTGACGTTGGTTTAAAATAATTTTTGGTAGATAAAAATATTGCTGTTTAAATTTAACAATCTCAAAATCGAGTTTTTCGATTAACTCAATTAATAAATGACTATCTTCACAAATTAAACAGTCGTTATCTACAAAATACTTGAAGTTTCCTTCCATAGATTTTCTAAACAAGTTTGCTCATCGTCTGCAAAAAAATGATTGACACCAAAACCAACTGCTCTTTTTTGTTGCGATAATTCTGCGGCTAACGATAATGCTGCTTCTCTGCCAATATTAGTTTCAAAAACCGACGAAAAAACAGTATCAACTTCGTGATTCAAGCAAAATTGGCGCAAACGAGAGGGGGAACCAATAATACCGGCTTTAATCACAAAAATCCCTCGCCAACCTCGTTGATAGCAGCTTTCAAGTTGTTCGAGTGTAGCAACAGATTCATCTAAAGCAATTTTTGTATTATAAATCCGACTTAATTCCAACATTTCGGAAAACCGATTTACCACAAGCGGTTGTTCAATAAATTCGATTTTCAAATCAATATCATCATTTTTATTGATTTCATCGCATTTTCGCAGCCAAATTTCAGCTTCACTATAGCTTAAGCCACCATTCGCATCCAAACGTAGTTTTGTGAAAGCGGGTAATTCTCCAGCGAGTAAATCAAAAATGAATATTTCTTCATCAAAGGGATAAACCCCGATTTTCCATTTAAAACTGTGAGAGCCATATTCCCATATATTTCGCCATTGATGTAAAGCTGCTCTACCAGCAGGCAGCAAAATGCTACTGGTAATTGGGGATAACTCAGCAGAAAAATAATTTTTGTTAATCATTTCCCTGGCTGACTCAAACCCAAACTGACAAGCAGGTAATTCATCGGGAATTGAAAAGATAATATTTTCGGTAATTGTCTGCGGTAATTTACGACAAAATGAAATCGCTTCTTCTACAGTTTCCGAGCCAAACCAACTAATCGGAGCAATTTCCCCCCATCCGACTTTTCCTGTTTCATCCCTAAGACGAATGATAAGCCCATTCCGACTTTCCCAAACACCGTGAGACGTATTTAAGGGAATCACGAATTTTCTACTGTAAGTACGAAAATCAAACTTGTAAAACATCCCTGATGATTTTGAATTTTACATTTTGGATTTTAGATTTTGGATTCGGAGATAAGAGCAGTTATCAGTTATCAGTTAGCAGTGAGCAGTTAACAGTTAACAGTTAACAGTGAGCAGTTAACAGCGAGCAGTTAACAATTACCCATTACCAATTACCAATGCCCCATGCCCAATGCCCAATGCCCAATGCCCAATGCCCAATTACAAAACAAAACCCAATCCTAATAGTAGACAACACCAAAATTGGACTGCGATCGCGAAAAATTTTAAGTTACTAATTTCCAGGGGTTTGTCGTGATTTTGCGAGACGTGATTAGATAGTTGTGCCGCAAAAGGTAGACTAAACCAACTCAAAAGCGTCCATAAAGGAAAAATGGAGCAAAGTAAAAATATAAATATCAGTGCATAAATACTACCGATTAACCACTTTAAAACTTGCGAACCTCTTAAAGTTCCCAGACGAACAATAGGAGAAAGCTTACCTGCTGCTAAGTCATCTTCAACTTGGTGAAAATGGGAACAAAATAAGATTAAAGTTGTGCTTATACCGACTATTACCGAAGCAGCTAAACTTGTTAAAGAGTAGCTTTGAGTTTGACTGTAATAACCTGCGGCTACTCCCAAAGGACCAAAAGCAAAAAAGCAAAGTATTTCCCCTAAGCCTTTGTAACCCAAACGAAAAGGAGGTCCTTGGTAGAGATATCCTAAGCCGCAACAAATCAAAATTATCCCAATTAAAGTCGGGTCTTTTTGCCACCAACTAATTGTTAATATTCCTAATAATCCTAAAGCTAGAAAGCAATTTCCCAACCACAATATTAATTGTCTGCTGCCCGTCATATTCACAAGAGAATGATGTTTGTTAATATCAATTCCCGTATCAGAATCAAAAACATCATTACTCAAATTTTCCCAAGCAAGAATCAAAATTGCAGCAGCTAAAAACGTGCAGAAAACCCCTGCATGAAGCACCCTTGTTTCTGCAAAAGCGATAGCCGTTCCGACCCAAATCGGCATAATCGCAACGCAGTACATTGGCGGTTTTAATGCCGCCATCCATAACTTTATGTTGGGATATAAAATCAGCTTTGTAGTCATCAGTCGCAATCAATAAAATTGCTAAATTTTCCATCGGCACAAAGCCGCAAGCGCATCCATCATAACCTCTGTTTCACATAGTCTAATTTTCTTACATCCCTTGTGTATCGGGGCTGTATTTACAGCGAAAGCTCCTGTAAAATCTAGACTCGAAGCAGTAATAAAGGTTTACCATAAACTTTGATGAACCCGCATTCACGCTTCTGGTAAAACAGCATCTGAATGTGCTACCTGTAGAAATACGACCACGATTCATGATGCTTTAGGAAGAGAACTTCAAAAAAATTTACTATTTTTAGATCCATGACAGTTTCACCATGTTCTGCCGAGTTTTTTGTATACAATAAGGAGCTATACCAATTTCTTGTAAAAAAACGAGCATATTGTATTAAGAATAATTGCACGCAAATAGCTAGTATTGGTTTAGAAATTGACTCGGTAGACCCTTTGGTTGTCTTCCAGAAATTTGCTGCATCAAATAAACTTAATTTTTACTGGGAAAATCCAAGTAAACAAGAAGCCATTGTTGCCATTGATGCAGTCACAAAATTTAACATTCAAGGTAAAGAGCGTTTTGTTCAAGCCCAAAATTTTATTAAATATAATCTAGACGAAATAATTAATTTTTGCTACGTAAATCATTCTTTCTGCCAACCATTATTTTTTTGCAGTTTTAGTTTTTTTGATACAAATCTTCAGGAAAACTATCCTTTTTTTCCCGCTACTGTTTTTTTACCTAAATGGCAGGTGAATCGAAAATACAAATGCTGTATATTAAGAGCAAATTTTAAAATTAATGCTGATTTAGATATAGAAAAAACTTTAAAAATTTTATGGCAAAAAATTACATCAATCAATCGCTTAAAATACGATGTTGTTGATTTAGATAATTCTCAACCTCAATTTATTAAAAATTCCATTACGAAATCTAGCAAATTCCAGCAATCGGTATTATCGGCTTTAGAAGATATTCGTAAAGGTACTTATAGTAAAATTGTATTGGCAGATGCTCTAAATATTCAATCAAGCACTCCATTAAACTTATTCAAATCTTTAAATAATTTACGACAACTACATCCCAATTGCTGCGTATTCTCTACAAGTAACGGTAAAGGGCAAAATTTTATCGGTGCTTCTCCAGAAACATTAATTGCAATTCGCAAGCAAAAGTTAAGTACGGATGCTTTAGCTGGAAGCGCTGCCAGAGGTAAAACACCGGGGGAAGACGCAAAAAAGGCTAATCTTCTGCTCAACAGTCAAAAAGAAAGACACGAACATTCCCTAGTAATTGATTTTATTACTCAAAAGTTACTCAGTCTAGGCTTATTGCCCCGAGTTTCCGCCCCCAGACTGCGGCAACTATCCAATATCCAGCACTTGTGGACACCAATCATCGCGAAAGTGCCTCCTAACGTGCATCCCTTACAAATAGTTTCTGTGCTGCATCCTACTCCAGCAGTTGCCGGTGTGGCACCAGAAGTTGCTTGTCAAGAAATTCGTCGTTATGAAAGTTTCGAGAGGGGCTTATATGCTGCCCCCTTGGGTTGGATAGATGCCGAAGGTAACTGTGAGTTTGTTGTCGGAATCCGCTCGGCGCTGATTGATACTTCTACTAAATCATCTTTACTTTATGCAGGTGCGGGCATCGTACCCGGTTCAGATCCACAAAAAGAATTTGCAGAAATTCAACTCAAATTACAAGCACTTCTGAAAGCTTTAACTTAAATAACTAACATTTTCAGATCCCCCATTATCCACGCCACCCTTCGGGTACTCTACGAGAAAGCTGAGCCGCACCCTCTGCGTGAACGCTTACAGCAGTCGCACTCTGCGAGAAAGCCTCCGGCTTACATGGGGGAAACCCCCAAGAACGCGCTGCTTCACTTGCTACAACCGTCGTGTTCCTCGGCAACGCAGTGGCTCCCCTTAAATAAGGGGGACTTTTACCCTCCCCTTTTGTAAGGGGGGAAGGAGGGATAACCCCAGTTTGGGGATAAAAACTATACTTTTACCCCCCTTTTGTAAGGGGGGAAGGGGGGATAATACCAGTTTGGGGTTAAAAAACTATACTTTTCAAACATCCTCTAAGTTTCCCGTCTAACGCATCGGTTGAAAAATTAGTTCCTAGGAGAACAAACAGTGAGTTGATGGCAGCAATAAAACATTCTACGAAACTTCAAACATCTGTATTTTACGCAATTTAACCCCGCTATACTTTCTACATCTGTCTTTATCGTTTAATTCTTATCACTTTGCCAAAGTGGCAACCTGTAAGACTTTTTCTGAATTATTATTCAAATTAATAAGTCTACTTAGCTTAGTTCAGGGTGCTGAAAAAACTATCAAAGTCTGTCAATCGAAAATATGCTCAAGGTGATGTTTGAAGCGGGAAGTAAGAGTAATTTCACTTATTTCTCGCCTTTTTCTTTGATAATTTGGTAATTCGTAATTGTTCCCTACTAACTGTTAACTGCTAACTGCTAACTGTTAACTGCTCACTGCTAACTGTTAACTGCTCACTGCTAACTGTTAACTGTTAACTGTTCACTGTTCACTGTTCACTGTTCACTGTAATAAATCTTTATGCAGGAAAGGCTTTGCATTTTCACCGGTATAGCTACTTGCAATATGACCGTTGCCTGTCATTTTATATTTATAGGTTACTAAGCCTTCTAAACCAACTGGTCCTCTTGGTGGTATTTGTTGGGTGCTGATTCCGACTTCTGCACCGAATCCGTAACGGAAACCGTCTGCGAAACGAGTAGAACAATTATGGTAAACTCCTGCTGCATCAACTAAGGATAAAAAGTTTTCTGCTGCTTCTATATTTTCGGTAACGATTGCGTCGGTATGTTTAGAACCGTATTCGTTAATATGGCTAATTGCTTCAGGTAAAGAATCAACAATTTTGATTGACAATATCAAATCGCTGTATTCTGTTTCCCAATCTGCTTCTGTTGTCGGTACGACATTGGGTAAAATTGCTTGGGTTGCTTCGTCTCCTCGCAATTCTACATTTAAGTTTTGTAAAGCTTGTGCTGCTTGGGGTAGAAAAGTTGAGGCAATATCTCGATCAACCAGCAATGTTTCGATTGCATTACAAGCTGCTGGATAGTGAGTTTTAGCATCTACCGTAATATTTACCGCTTTTTGGATATCTGCGGATTTATCGATATATAAATGACAAATTCCGTCAGCATGTCCCAATACAGGAATCGAAGTATTTTGCTGAACAAACTGCACAAAAGAATTAGAGCCTCTAGGAATAATCAAATCTACATATTTATCCAACTTCAATAATTCTAAAGTTTCTTCTCTAGTAGTCAATAACTGTACCGCATCTGGATCGACTGTAGTTTGAGATAATCCTTGTTTAATAGCTTTAACTATAGCTTCGCAAGAACGAATCGCTTCTTTTCCACCTTTAAGAATTACACCATTACCCGATTTTATCGCCAAAGAAGCAATTTGAATCGCCGCTTCCGGACGTGCTTCAAAAATTACTCCCAAAACTCCCAAGGGACAACTTACACGCTTGAGAATCAAACCATTATCTAGTTTACGATGAATTTGAATATTACCGACGGGATCGGAAAGTTTACCTATATCCCTTACCCCAGCAATATTATCTCTTAATTTATGCTCATCTAACTGCAAGCGCTTATAAAGTGGCTTGGCAATTCCTTCAGTTGCAGCAACTTCACAATCAGCAATATTTGCTTGAATTATTTCATCTTGTGCTGATAGCAGCGCCACAGCTATAGCTTCAATAGCTTCATTTTTTGCAGCAGTAGACAAAACCGCTAGCTTCATAGCTGCAAGTCGAGTTTGTTTCGCAGTCAGAATTAAATCAGAATTATAAGTGAGAACTGTCATAGTAATCCCCGAAAACGCAGTCTTATCTTTAATCCTAACTGCCAACGGGAAATATTAAGAATGAACTATCAAGCATCAAGGATAAATGTTTGTAATGGTTGAAAAGCAATGGTTGATTGATACTCTATCCTATAAATAGTTATTTTTGATCTCTCAAAAAAAATTTCAGGCACCATCCGGAATGTCTGAACTCGCTTCTGTAGCTTTTCCTGTTGAAATCAATCTTGTTTAAAATTGACAGTTAACAGTTAGCAGCTATCAATATAAAAACTAACGTTCATTCTCTTACTTTAAATAGAGTTTGTGAACAAATCCTTACAAATTCTGTTCCCCGTTTTTTAATCAGCTGTTGCCTATCTCATTTGTATACAAGCCGCAGCCTGGATGCCTGCATTATAGGATCCAAATCTTTTCGTAACTGAGCGACTTATCAACTTAGTATCAGGAACTGAAAAATAAATTCATTCTTCTAGCGAGCTTTTATATCTTTTCAATTTAAGCTGTAGGCATAAACTACAGTAATTTTCCTATTAATCGCTACCTCCAACTATCATGACTTCTATTTCTAACTTCCATACTGCTCAAAGTCAGCTGAATAAACCTGTATTAACCCAAGGTTCTAAGGGAGAAGCTGTAATAGAATTACAAAAATTATTAAAAAATTGGCGGTGTTACTTCGGTCAAATTGACGGTATATTTGGACCCCAAACAACAGCCGCCGTTAACTGCTTTGAGTACTGGATGTTTTTAGCTGAAGACGGCATAGTTGATGAAAACACTTGGCTATCTTTGTATAAAGGTGCCCCGGTAGATATGCCTGTATTACAAAAACACAGCCAAGGCGAATTAGTTGAAAAAATTCAGGAAAGACTTTTATGGTCGGGATTTTTTCAATCAGCTATTACCGGTTATTTTGGTATCGTCACCGAAAATGCTATCAAAGATTTGCAACAGTGTACCGGATTAACCCCAGACGGAATAGTTGGCGATCGCACTTGGTTCGAGTTAAGTAAAATTCGCGAGTACAGCTATTAAAAATTAATATAAAATATACATTTTTTTTTAATAACCACTTATCAGATCATAATTTGAAGTAATCCTATTTTATTTGTGAAAAATCACCCAAAACTTAAGAAACCCGGTTTTGTGAAAAAACCGGGTTTTTTTGTTAATTATTTAATTGTTTCTGATTTTTCAGCATGTATACTTTATTAAGTCGGTAGGCTTAATTAAATATAAAATAAGTTCCGGCTTCACTCTCCGCTACTTTGGAGAGGGATAAGAGTAACTTAATCAATTACAAATAATCGGATTCTCTACTTGTTGCTGGGAATAAGCTAACGGTTCGATTACAATCTCTTCACTTCTGATAACGACGAGATGTTTCCGACAAGAAAAAAACCAACCATCATCGTTTTTTTCATAATTAACATTGCCGTGTCTTAGCTGCCACTCTCTAACAGCTTTTCCTCCAGAATACAAAGTAACTCTGTAATCATCCCCAAAGATACGAGAAAAATTTTGCGTCCAATTATTCTCCTTACTAGGCGTGCAGCCATTTAGTAAAAAAATAATTAAGCAACTCAGAACTAGAAATAATTTCGTTAATTTAGGCATGAAGATAATGATTAAAAAATCAAATTAATTACACCAATTGAAGGCTATTTAATTAAACCAAATGTCTTGATATGGATTGATTCAATGTAATTGCACCTTACATTTGGCATAATTAACATTATTGCCTACTACTTATTTTACAAATAGAAACTGAGAATTCAGAATAATTTGTATTGACAAAAAAATGGGTTAAAAAAAAGATAATTATAATTAGTATCTACCTAGTAAATTACAATGACAGTATGATATCTTCTATTTGACAAAAAAAACCTTATTGAATTTCAGCTTCGCCAAGCATAATTTACATTCATTGTTTTAGTTATTTCTAAGTTGAAAAACTCATTTTTGTCAATCTAGGCTACTTACTACGCTACTTGTACCTTGAACTCAGAAGTATCGATGATAATATAAGAATAATAACTGAATAAACTTTTCTTAAATTTAAACTTCAATTTGATAACAGTTATAGTTCGCCTTGATTGTATCAAGCGGTAATTTTATAAAATCAAACAGTTTTGTAGATAAAATTGAAATCGAAGCCGAAAAATCTGCACCAAATACAAAAACAACGCCAAAAGAAAACCTCAAAAAAATCCTTGGAAAAGCGAGATAAACCACATCATAAGAGGCAGATGTGGGGGCTTTCTATTTGGCATTTCCTTGTTTTACAGGATGTAAGTATTGGAGTACTTTTTAACAGAATCAAAGCCATGCACAGTCTGATTTATCTAACATTTTGCAACATTCTCATCAAGCCAACATTTCCCCATTGAAATTTAAGATTTTATTTCAATTCCTTCTTAGCCTGCTGCCAAAGTGCTTCTAATTCTACCAAGCTATATTCCGAAAGGGGACGCTCCGCAAAATGTTCCATTTTTTGAAATCGCTGAATAAATCGTTTGTTTGTTCCTTGCAAGGCTTCACTGGGATCTAAATTGTTCCATCTTGCTAACTGAAGAAGAGTAAACAGCAAATCTCCTAATTCCTCTTGTTGTCTTTCGGGTGTTTCCTCAGCTAAAGCCTGTTTAAATTCTCCTAATTCTTCCTCATATTTTTGCCAAACACCATCGATATCATCCCACTCAAAGCCAACGTCAGCAGCTTTTTTAGAAATTTTCATCGTTGCCATTAATGGGGGCAGCTTGCGAGTATAACCGCTAAGCTTATTGCTGAGCTTTTGACTTTCTGCAACAGTTTCGCCTTTTTCGGCAGCTTTGATAGTTTCCCAATTTTGCTTTACCTCATCAACATTCTGCACCGAAGTATCGCCAAAAACATGGGGATGGCGACGAATCAACTTTTGAGAAATAGATAAAGCAACTTCCTTAAGACTAAAATCTCCAGATTCGCTAAAAATTTGTGCTTGTAAAACAACTTGTAAAAGTAAATCCCCTAACTCCTCAGCAATATGATTTTTATCCCCGCTTTGAATAGCATCAACCACCTCATAAGCTTCCTCAATTACATAAGGAGTCAAAGTTTCTGGAGTTTGTGCTAAATCCCAGGGACAACCACCTGAGGGCGATCGCAACTTCGCAACTACATCAATCAATTCCTGCAAAGCAGTTAAAGTATCCATTAATCAGTTATCAGTGAACAGTGAGCAGTCAACAGTGAGCAGTCAACAGTGAGCAGTGAGCAGTGAGGAGTATCGAGTTTTTAATTCCTAAGTGCTTATCTTCTCATCCATATTCCTTATGTTCTTCACCTCTTTTTTCTTGCTTTAGATTGACTCCTACGAATATTAGTAAATTTACTTACGAATTTACGTCTTTTCGGTTTCTTTTTAGGCAGCAAACTAGTGATACCTTTTCTTTTAAAACGCTTGTAAGCGGAATTTGACCAGTCACTGATGGAATGGCTCATAGCACCGAGTTCCAATCCGACAAACAACGCGAGGAATTCCGTTTTATGGAGGTTGATAATATCTAATAGATGCTTAGCTACTTCCTGCCAACTTAGAGTCATATTTAATAATTTTTCGGCAATAAGTAAAACAATAATTGTTGCGACTGAAATTAAGACGCATAAATAGAGTACCCGCAGGGTTGTGCCAATTAACGGTCCATGAGATAAAAACGAACGATGACGAAGACTTTTTTGATAGGGAAGCCAGATAAAGCGGAAGTAACCCCAGCGTTGGTACTGAATTGAATAAATATCCAAATCAGGACCAAACATCAATCCCCCAAACATAAACCCACCAGTAATTAGTAAGGTAATACTACTGCTTTGAGTTTGCCAAAAAGTGACACCAGCAATAAATGGTAAAGCCCAAATTGTAATGCGATCGTGAGTTTGACCCGAGGGCATAATAAAAATCAGTAAATGGGGAATAATGGGGAATTGGTCATTGGGAGCTACCAATGAACAAAACCTGTGAAACTAAGTCTCCCCTCTGTAGAAGCCTGGGGTTTCTCTAACCCAGGAATCATAACCAATAAACTGACAAGATACAAGGTACACTCAGACCTCACTTAATGTCTATCCCAGTTGTTACTAAATAATAAGCAGAATTTTCTTTGCTACGAAGGGGTTTTCGGCTCTGGATTAAAAGTTATTCAAAAAAATTTTGTAAAAGACTAGCTTTATACGAAAAAGTTTGCTATATTATTATCTTAGTGAGACACCGAGGACGATTAGCTCAGTTGGTAGAGCGCCTGCCTTACAAGCAGGATGTCACTGGTTCGAGTCCAGTATCGTCCATTTTAAAATGTTGATTATTAAATTGCATTCAATTAGCAATGTTCAAAAGTTTTCATGTTGAATTTGTTAATTGATTTCTTTTGTAATGAGGTGAAGAAAAATTTTTACCTTGAACACAACTGCTGTGAATTTATTTCAAAATTAATCAGTTAAAGAAATTCTTTTTCTTTGTAATAGACATTTTACATTCTTTTAAGCATTCAAGTTTCAAGTTTCTATAATTTGCTTATCATTTTTTAGTTGATAAATAATCTGGTTAAAAATAAATTCACTTTCACTTTTGTGCTTGAAAATATACTGAAAAGTGCAATTTAAAAGTACTTATTTTTACTTTGATTTTTAAGTGAATAAGTTATGCTAAAAAAGCATTCATGGTGGTTACTGTGGCTAGTATGACTACACTCAAGCATCCGCAATTTCTATTGAATGTTATTTTTGCTGGGCAGAGATTTTATCGATGACGTTTCATATAGCTAATTTCTACTTATTGCCTCATTGAAGAGCAACTAATTAAAATATTTCAACTTTTGAGATGTATGTAACAACATCTCAAGAGAATGGCGATTTTCTACTTCCAGTGTAAAAAAGCACGAATGTCCGAATCATATTGGTTTTAACGGAGAATAAAATAAATGACATCGCCTGCTTTTGATTTGATTGGTCTAACACAGCTACGTAACGATCCTCGCTATCGAGGAATTGATGGAGAAATTGATAACGGACAAAACCTAGCTGTTGCAGTTATTGACACGGGAATACAAGGAGATCATCCCTTACTTGACGATAATTTTACGGCATATGTTGATTTTGTTAACACTGTTGGTTCTGACTTAGAACCCTTTACAAATGCTAGTCAATCCCGTGATACAGGTAGTCATGGTACTCATGTAGCCGGAACTGTTGGTTCAGAGGATGAAAGTATTGGTGTTGCTACAGGGGTAGACTTAATCTCTCTCGGAGTTTTTCCAGAAGATGGTGGTGCAAGTAATCAAGACATTATTGAAGCGCTCCAGTGGGTTCTTGACAACCGAAACCAGTACAACATTGTTGCTGTCAACATGTCTTTGGGAAGTAGTTTTTACACATCTTCTGAAGCATCTGAAGACCCCTATGCTGAGATTATTAATCAATTAGAACAAGCTGGAATTACTGTTGTTTCAGCAGCTGGTAATAGCTACGATGAGTTACCGCAAGATGTACCGCTGCAAAATGTTGCCTCACCAGCTATTGTCAGTACTCTTGCAGTAGGAGCAGTTTATCCAGGAAGTTGGTTTAGTTTTCGAGAACCAGATGAAATTACTAATTTCAGTCAACGGCTCCAGTTTGACAGAATGATTTTTGCTCCTGGAGCGAATATCAATAGTACTGTTCCTGACAATGGTACAGATTATAAGCAGGGGACTAGCATGGCATCACCGATGGTGGCTGGTGCAGTTGCTCTTTTGCAGGAAGCAGCACTTCAATTTGGTAATCGTAAGTTAACACCATTGGAAGTTAGAGAAATTCTGCTGCAAACAGCCGATAGGATTATTGACGGGGATGACGAAAGTTTTCAACAGTCTACAGAAGAAACTTTCCTGCGGATGAACGTTTACAACGCCGTTCAAGAAGTTGAGCGTCGATTGAGCAGTGGCAATCCCAATCCAAATCCAGACCCAACTCCTACCGACCCATCTCCTACTGACCCCAACGGTATCATCAGCAGTGCAATTTCTCTGGAAAACGATATTAATATTACCCTTGAACAACTTAATCAACTTACTACTGTAGCTAGCGATTCGATTGGTATCGATGAAGGAACCATAGAGGTTGGAGCTACAGACGTAGACCTTTTCAGCTTCAATGTAACTGATGCTGGTGGTTTAGTAACTATTCAAACAACTGTTAATGATGCTAGTAATCAGGTTGACACTATCCTGCGGTTATTCGATGCTTCTGGTAATGAAATTACTATTGATGATGATGGTGGAGAAGGCAGATTTTCTAGAATAGAAGCCATCTTAGAGCCGGGACAATACTTTGCTGGTGTGAGTGGTTTTGATAACGCTTACTACAATCCAACTGTTATTAATAGTGGAATTTCTGGTGGTACTGGAAGCTACTCGCTACAATTGCAGTTTGCATCGGGAATTGCAGGTTCTACTACCGACGAAAATGGCACTATTAGTGACTCTGTCGTCACAAACTTTCTCATTTTTGATGAGCTAGAAGCGCAATATGTTGAGGTTAATATTGCTAGCGACTCGGTTGCAGGAGTATCTGAAAGAGTTGCTGTTGGCAGAACAGATGTAGATATGATCCGCTTTGATGTGGATAGTGCCGGTCTGATGGTTCTGGAAACTTTTGAAAGCGACCCAGATGACAGATTAGACAGCGTACTGCGGTTATTCGATGCTTCTGGCAATGAACTTACTTTTAATGATGACGGTGGACAAGGCTTTTTCTCTCGCATAGAAACCGAATTAAACCCAGGAACTTACTATGTGGGAGTCAGCGGTTTTGATAACTCCAACTACGATCCAAATAGTCTTGACGGTAGAGTTGAAGGAAGTACGGGAACCGCTACACTAGAGTTTTTCTTCCAACCTTCAGGAAATACTGACCCCAATGGTATCAGAATTGGTGCAGAGGAAATAGAACTAACTCCTGGAACCACAACGGTACTTTATGATTCAATCGGTAGTGATTTTGGTATTGAGGTTAACGACGCTGATGTCGATTTGTTTGAGTTTGTTGCTCCTGAAACTGGCATCTTATTGATTGATACCGACACTCCTTTTCTAAATAATTTCGCTGATACATTGCTACGTTTGTTCGATGCAAATGGAAACGAAATTGGTTATAGCGATGATGACCCAGGATTAGACATAAACGGAAACCAGTTAGACTTCCCCATCGGAGGTTTCAATGAACCTTCATATGATGCCTTTGGTAACTTTATCGGTCACGGTGGCGATAGTTTCTTACCTGCTTTTGTTGAAGCAGGACAAACTTACTTCATTGGTGTTTCCGGTTATGGCAACGGTAGCTACAGTATTGATAATCTAGATAATCGTTCAACAAACGCTACTGGTGGTTTATACGACCTATACCTGACTTACGTTACTTCCCTTGATGAAGACGGCGCGATCGCAACAGCCACAGAAATTACTTCCCTTCCACTTCAGGTAAATGGCAATATTGGATTCGATGCTTTAACCGATGTTGGAAATAATGATGTTGATTTCTACAAAGTTAATTCTGCTCAAGGTGGATTGCTAGATATACAAATAAATGCTTTTGCAGAATTTGATTCAATGGTTTTCCTTTTCGACGAGCAGGGGAATGAATTAGCCTTTAATGATGATTCACCTTTTTCTGTGGATTCGGAACTGCAATACTTCATCGATGCGAACACAAATTACTACATTGCGGTTTCGGGTTATGGAAACTTTTACTTTGACCCCAATATTGCTGGTAGCGGTTTTGGAGGAAGTACTGGTGATTATGCTCTCAATGCTCAAGTTCTGCAACCAGAAGAAAGTAACTCGAACTCGAATATATACCTTACAGCATTTAATAATGCTTTAGAAAGCAATGGTGGTTCTTTATCCAACTTTTTGTTAGATGTTGACCGAGAAATTTTTGGTGCTAATTTTGACCAACTCGATACTAATAGCTTGGATTATCTCGAACTTGGTACTTCTATCACAGCTAGCTTAGGTGAAGATATTCTTGGTTTTACAAATTCCGAGAATACCAACGCTGAATTCAGTTCATTTACTACCTTGTACACAACAGAAGTTTCTGCTGCAATATTCGGTAATTCTCAAAATAGTAGCTTTAATAGCGGTGCTGATGATGTAGACTACTTCCGAATTAGTATCAATGAAGCGGGAAGATACGACCTCCGTACCCTTGCTAACACTACAGAATTCGGAACTTTAGCTGCGAACACTAGTTTGAGACTCTACGATGACCAAGGTAATCAGATTTCTGATAATCAGAATACAGTTGATGTTCCTGGTACGGATAGCCGCGTTTTAGTATCTATTAATCAACCTGGCGACTATTGGATTGCTGTACTTCCAGAAGCAGAAGCAACACAGTCCTTTGATTTCCAATCCCATAGTTTTGGTACCCTTACTGATGATGAAGTCCAGCAGTTGAGTCAGAGTGCAGGAGAATACGAACTTTCAGCGAATCGTTTTACTTTACAATCTATTGGAACTCCTGTATTTAATGATGGTGGAATTAGCATCGAGTTTAACGATGTCTTAAATTTAGACCGATTAAGTCTTTATGACGGTCCCGATGCAGAAACACTCGACTTATCCAGCCTCACAGTAGTAGATAGCAATGGTAATCCTGTACGGGGTTCATTGGTAGTTGAGAATAACCAAGTAATATTTGTTCCAACTAATCCTTTAGATGCAGGAAACTACACCCTCACTTACAACAGCAACGACTTCATGACTCAGTTTGGTAGTGAAAACAGCCAGTACCAGAGTCAAGAAATGCTCGATGGTGATGGAGATGGTACTCCTGGTGGTGACTTGAGCGCTAACATATCTGTTGCAGATAGTAATGCCATATTGCTTACCGTACCCAGTTTTGCACGGGGACCGGGACAAGCTGTAGATATCGGACAAGTGGGTACTGGACTCCCCATTTCCGTTAGCAATGCAGAAGGTTTCACTGATATTCGTTTGCGTTTGGAATATAACCCAGAATTACTTAATATTACTGATATAGTTTTGGCTTCGGGACTACCAGGAGATTGGCAACGCACGGGATTGGAAATATCCGATGGTCAAGTTATTGTTGACTTGGCTGGTACTACTGCACTAGAAGCAGGAGCAACAAATTTAATCAAATTAGTTGCTAACGTTCCAGAAACTGCTACCTTCAACAGTTCTCAAGTATTGCGAGTTAGCGGTGTTGCGATAGATGAAAACCGCAATCCGATTGCTTTAGAAGAAAGTGCAGCAGTTCATAAAGTAGCTTTTCTGGCAGATCCAAATGCTGATGGCATTATCGACTTTGGAGATGTACTTGCAGTTGCAAACCTTTTCTTGTCAGACGATATTAGCGGATTTGATAGATTCGATTTAACTGACCCGGTTCTCTTAGGGGATGCAAACCTAGATAATATTGTTGACTTCGGAGACGTATTAGCTGTTGCTCAAGAATTTTTAGATGATTCTTCATTGATTCCTTCTGCGGACAATACATTAGTACCGGAAGTACCAATTGGACCAGACCCAGAAGTTACCATTTCCTCTGCAACCGCACAACCAGGTGAAAGTGTATCGGTCACAGTTAGTCTTACAGATACTAGCGATGCACCAGATGGTGTGGCAACATTCAACTTAGGAATTCGCTACCCAACTGACCAGTTAAATATTACTGCTAGCGACATTCAGTTATCTCCAGAGTTAACATCTCTCGGATTTCAGGTTTTAGGTGGAATTACTGTTGACGAAGCAGCGGGATTCATAAGGTTTGGTTCTTTAAGTTTGACTGGTAACTCCATTCCTCAAGGTGCTACTCCTACTATTGCAACACTTAACTTTTCAGTTCCAGAAGGAGCTACCCCACGGGAAGTTACCATAGACCTTTCCGAAGATCCTACTGAAACAGGTCTTTTTGACGCAAGTTCCACAAGACTTACATTAACAGCAGTTGATGGTAATATCACAATTGCCGGAGCTGTCAATACCCCACCAACCATCACCAGTAATCCGACTTTCTCCGTTGCAGAAAACACCACAACAGATTTGACAATTACCGCAGAAGATGCTGAAGGTAATGACCTAACATTCAACTTGGTGGGTGGTGCTGACCAAGGATTATTTACT
>JBCBPQ010000010.1:0-77240 GCA_039820645.1 Cyanobacteria bacterium J06633_8
AGAGCTAACTTGGGTATGGAAGTAATGCACGAGCGCAACGCTCACAACTTCCCCTTAGATTTGGCTGCTGGCGAAACTGCTCCTGTTGCTGTTAGCGCTCCTGCAATCAACGGTTAATAATTAAATATTTGGAGACGTGATCTATCACGTCTCTACGTCATGAAAATGCCTTCCGAGAAATCGGGAGGCGTTTTTTGTTGTGCAATTTTTTCTAGGTTCGTAGTTGCGCTTTAGCGCCAAATAATTTAGATTAAAACCCAAACTTTAAGACAGTCAAAGCCCGTAGAGTGTGTAACGGTTACGATGATTTACAAAACATAAAAAACAATTGGGATATACCGTCGCGCACCAATTTAGTTAAAATGTTCTACCACAGTAGATTTAATTGTAATCCAATCCCCATATCTTGTTTGTCCAACTAAATAAATATCCATTGTTATCGAACCAAAATAATTATCAATCAAGCAATCAAATTCTCGAAAACATCCAACTCCCGCGCTTGCTCAATGTAACTAACACCATATATTTTTGGTAAACGTTTCGTAATTTCCAAAACTTCCCGCACTTCTAAGTTAGAAATTTCTGCCAAATTACGATTTTCAGAAAGCGCGATTCCAATCCCAATTCCTACTCCTTGTCCCACACCACAGTTAAATTCAACGATTCTGCCAGCAGAGGAAGCGTAACCTGCCATACCAGAAGCAGGGCTGACAACAGCGAGATTTGGAATATCTTTAACTAAAGCGTGTTGAATACCAAAATTGAATAAAGGTGGCAAATGTAAACTTGGTTTTTGTAAACCTTTTTCTGAGCTTCTATTAATTAAACCTGCAACACCCCCACGAATATCAAAATGATAGCCAAAAGTGCCTAAAGCTTCATTTTCTGGAACTCCCCCAGCAAGCATTTGTGCACCTGTAAAAGGTTTTACTGCTCCAAGAATGTTACCTGCATGACGAATGTATAACTCCGAAGCTGGTATTACTTCGGTAGCACCAATATTTTTAAACCACCTACTAACAAACTCCATTTCTCTAAGCATATTAGATGTTGGTAAAGCTTTTCTTCTTGCTAGGGTTTCTGCCTGCTCTGCATTTACATCAAATAATAAAGCATTCCAGGAGAATGTAGTCTCATTTAAAATAGCGATATTACCATTATCTAAAATACTTCCACTTGCTTGTAGAGATAGAGGAGTACCCCGGAAACTATGATAAGCAATTGATAAAGCTTTGGAACGAACATCGATGTAGTCTTTTCCAGCGTACATCGTTTTTAAGTTACCATTATCATCAATTAAACCTTGTCTGAGATAATCGGCAAATTCTGAATTATTATCGGCAGCAACATTTAGTAGTCTTTGGAATTGAGTATTAGTTTTATCTGTAAATCCTTCTAAAAATGCGTATTCTATCTGCTTTAATCTATCTACAGACAATCCGTTAGTTTGAAAAGTTAAAGTTACAGATAATTCGGAATTAGGTAAACCAAATGTTTCAAACCCTTTAAGTTTTTTTACTCCAGCAAATTGAGATAATTCAGCATTTACAGTACAGTCAATAAAATGATTTGCCGTATAAACTTCACCTCTAACTAATTCAATGGCAGCTATTTTTTTACCGAATTTAATGACTGATTTAATTTCTGCATTGCTCAGAATATTTGCTTTCACTTCCTGTAACATTTTACGTAGAGCAATATTAGCATTATCCGGATTTAAAGCAATTTGATAAACTCCAGAATGTTCCAGAAATTCGTTATAGATTGCCGGTGAATCGCCAAAAGTATCTAAATCCAACTCCCGACGGATTGAAATTGGAACGGCAGAACGGTCAAGATAAGACAATCCTCCTCTTACTAAATGGCCGCCAATTCCTAATTGAGAATTACCTTTAAATAATAATAAACTGCGGGGATATTTTCCATTACGGCGATGATATTCCCGCGAAGCACAGACTAAACTCAAAACACCAGGAACTTCATCCCCAAAACAAATAATGTCATATTTATGAGCTTTGTCTAAATTCGGATTTACAGATAGTTGTGATGAAATTAAATACTCAGATTCAATTTTTTCTGCTTGCTCTAAATACACTAAAGCTTGATAAACAAAAGCAGAAATATCGGCACGAGTTGCGGCTAAGGTGGGATTCAGTAATTTGATATTCGGAAAACTTGCAACCAAACCAGCTTTTGTAGAGATTGCCATTGCTATTTTGGCATAGTCAGGAATTTGATTGTAATCCTGATAAATTTCCGGTAAAAGGCTTAATAAATCGATATCAACACTGGTGGTAAATCCTAAACCGCTAATAATTGAAACTAAAGCATTTGCTCTTGTAATACGGTTGGCAGGACGAAACTGACGGTTAGGAAAGCCGCTAATAAAAACTGTTTCGTAAGACTTTTTGATTGCCGAGAATGCCCAATGACTTGTAGGAACATCAACAAAAGATATATATTCTCGTTGCTTAGGAATTTGATAAAAAGTGGATGTAATGATGGCTGCAAACTCAGCCCTTGTTACTGAGTGATTTGGACGAAAACTACCATCGGGATAACCATTTAAAATCCTTCGAGTTGCTAGAGCTTCAATGAATTTTCTTGCCCAATGGTTTTTTATATCTGGAAAACTTGTAGAGGTATCCACCATCATAATTCCAAAAAAAATTATTTAAATTGACGAGTAGCAGCATACTTTGATTATGCTATCGCAATCCGTTGATTTTGAAATTATGATAGTTTCTCGCTTCCTCAACCAAATATATCTCTAAGGTTCTATAAAGTATTAAAGAGCGTCCAGATTAAAAATGTGCAGTTATTTCTCGTATTTTAAACCCGCTTTCTCCATCACTTTACTTGAAGCTTGGTTTTCAGCGAAAGCTACTCCTTTCCCGGTGAAAGATTACCTATTAGTCCGAGGGAGAGAGTGAGAGAGGGAGGGAGTGAGGGATAAATTTTAATAGGAAATCTTATAGCGGAACGGGAGTATTACAATAATTTTATCTAAATTGGCTATATCAAAACCGCTTGTTTGGGAATAGGAACACCACGAATCGAAAGAAATCGAGTTACTTCTGCATCTGAGCAAATAGGTACAAGAGAATCCAAATCTGAAAGTATAAGTGGCTCTATTGTAAATCCGTCGATTGGTAGAGCTTTTTAGATGCCATTTCCCTTTCACCTTAAATTAATCAAACTAACCAATCCAAAATTCTCTAAGAATGTCATTATATATAGGTACGCACATACTGGAGATAAGAAAACGGTTTACGCACGTCCTCTAGCACGATTAATCGAGCAACTGCAACGCTTACCCGGAGTTGGACCAAAAACAGCCCAAAGATTAGCTTTGCACATTCTAAAACGACCTGAAGCAGAAATAGAAGCTTTAGCCCAGGCTTTAATTGATGCTAAAAAACGAGTCGGCTTGTGTCGAGAATGCTTTCACTTATCTTCTGAACCAGTTTGTGAAATCTGCCGCAATCCCAAGCGTGACAACGAAACTATATGTGTTGTAGCAGATTCCCGCGATGTCATTGCTTTAGAAAAAACCAGGGAATACAAAGGTAAATATCATGTTCTCGGAGGGGTGATTTCTCCAATAGAAGGTATTGGTCCCGAACAGTTGAATATTCAGCCTTTGGTACGACGAATAAGCCAACGAAAACCTAAAGAAGTTATTCTAGCAATTAGCCCTAGTGTTGAAGGTGAAACGACTACATTATATATAGGACAATTAATTAAGCCATTCACCAAGGTAACGCGAATTGCCTTTGGCTTACCTGTAGGCGGCGACTTAGAATATGCTGATGAAGTCACTTTGGCGAGGGCTTTAGAAGGTCGTCGGGAATTAGATTAATATGGGCATGGGGAATGGGGCATTGGGCATTGAAAAAGAAATAAGTTATTCCTAATTCCTAACTTCCAACTAGCTATACAGTTAGGGATGCCATTGCCTGCAATTCTTCAATTAGTCGCAAAGGATTTTTTTGATCCACAGAAAATTTTCGGCTCTGCACTAGCAAATATTCTAGAAAAGTACTGGCAGTAATCGAAAGCTGCTTTTTCTTAGGATACAAAACGTGCCACTGACGATATAAAGGAAAGCCTTCAACATCTAGTATCGCTAATTTTTTGATTGTTTCTGCGGAATTTAAGGTGTGAAGAGATAGAACTGAAAGTCCTAAACCATCAACTACAGCTTGCTGGATAGCTTCATTACTACCAAGCTCTAAATTTATTGTTACTGATATTTGATTTTGAGCAAAAAATTGCTGAACCACCTTGCGGGTTCCAGAGCCCTGTTCCCGCATTATAAAAGGCTCGTTGATTAAACTTCTCAACGGAATGTTACGTTTAAAAGCAAGTGGATGATCGTATGGTGCAACTAAGACTAGGGGGTTATCAAGAAACGCCTTTGTTTCCATGTCTTCTCTTTCTGGCGGAGAACTGAGAATATAAAGGTCATCAAGATTCTCATTCAGCCGAGATAGTAGTACATTATGATTTGCTATTTCTAAAGAAACGCTAACCCCTGGATATAGCTTACAAAACGGCTTGAGTAACTTAGGAATAAAATATTTAGTTGTGGTAACTGCTGCTAGTCGCAGTCTCCCCTGCTTCATTCCTTTTAAATCGACAATGGTAGTTTCAAGTCTATCGAGACATTTGAAGATTTCTTTGCAGGTACCTAATACCTCTCTCCCTGCCTCAGTTAAATAGATACGCTTTCCTACATATTCAAAAAGAGGTACACCTACCGCTTGCGTGAGATGTTTCACCTGCATTGACACGGTTGGTTGGGTTACAAACAATTCTTCTGCTGCGCGAGTAAAACTAGAGTGTCTAGCAGCAGCTTCAAATACCTGAAGTTGGTCTAAAGTGATGGACTTTAAGAGAGTGTCCTTCTGTCTGGCATCTCCTACATAACTTTTCATAAAAATTATTAACTATTATTTTAGTTGCATCTATAGTCACCGATTCAAAACCAATAATTTCTAACTTATGCTAGATGAAAGTTTTATTTTCTATATGTGTAGAATTCGTGACTTTAGCAACATTTGTGTTGCTTAAACTCAATATACATTACTTTAACAACATTTACGTTGCTAAAGTTTAATTAACTTAATATTTATGCTTGTTTTTACTCTTGCCTTTGGGTCAACATTTCAAAAACATAAGCAAAGAAATGTTTATTAGCTTTTAAAACATCTCAAGGAAAAATCTATTGAGTTAAAAAGCTATTAATAATTTTTTTCAATAAATTTTATATGTAAACAACAATCGCCGAAATTCTATATGAAGTGTTGAAATACTCAAGAAGTAATCTTCGCTAGCACTATCCTGTAAATAACTATAGTTGCTATTATTCCTTCTAATGCGATGGTAATAGAAGTTGGAGAAGCTATACATGGACATGCGGGCATAAGTAATAAATTATACTTTATGCCATATTCTTTCGATTTTGCTTTTATATAAAGTGAGAATAATTATCATTAGTATTACTTTGATATACATACAAATGCACTATAGGAATCCGTTTTGGTTTTTGTTCGCGCAGCGTGGCGAAGCCATAATTATTGGCGTGGGTAGGCAAGAGGCAAAAGGGTTTTAGGGAATTAAAGGGTACTGAGTTTTTTTCAATTTTCAAATAGGATTCCTGTATATTAATTAAGTTGTTTTGTCTATAGTAAAAATAAGATTTAGTGATAGTTACATGTAAACATTTGTAAAATTTTTTAAAAGTAAAAAATACTTAAAATCATTTTAAAATGCCCAAAGCATTCAATTTTAGGTAACATATGATGGTAATATTGATTAGCAAAAAGTTTATTTATTTAGATTTCTTAATATGCTTGCAAAGTTAGTCGAAGCATTATCGTACTTTATGTAATGCTTTTAAAAATTTAGATAATTTAAATATTAATCTGATTTATGTGGTTTTGATGACATGAAGCGAACTGCTAATCTGAAAGTATATTTTTTAATTTGACTTAAAAATTATTAAAAAATTATGGGATGCTCCCTTGCTCCCTGAAGCTGGAATTTCCTCAAAGCTGTATTTTACGAAGATTTGCGGTAAAATGTATGACTTTGTGGATAAAACAGCCCAAAAATTATGTCAAGTAAATCCAGCCTTATATAAGCACGTTGGGCATAGTAGCAAGTTATAATTTTTTTGCGGATAACCATAAAAAAAATTAATTATGAGTAACCCCCTTGTGCAAGCATTTTTCGTTGGTAGAGCTGCTGCTGAAGTCATCAACGAACGGATGGAAGGCGCTTTTACCGATGCTTTAAGCGAACTAGGTAAACTAGATGCCGAACTTAAAGAGCATATGCGCTCGTTTACAACAGAAGTTATGGAACGAGCCGAACGTTCTGCTGAAGCAGCAGGAGCAGGAAGTGGAGTCTATTCTACGCCCGCCTCTGGTTCTGGACAATCCAGTTCCGAACCTTTGGATTTACAGGCAATGATTGACGAACTACGAGCAGAAATTGCTGTATTGCGTACTGAATTGCAACGCCATCGTAGCGGTTCAGTTTAAACCTAGAAAAACATCGAAACTTGATAATAAAAGGAAATATAAAGGGGTATTTCCGTTGGTAATAATGCCGAGTACTAGGAGATTTGAATCTCTTAGTGTACCCTCGGTTAAAAATCAACGGCTTTGCAAAAGCTATGGAAAAGGGTTATTCAGATAACGCATACCGTTGGAACCGCAAAAATTATTCTAGCAGGCGACGCTTTGTTGATATTTGGTCATTTGTACTAACTTTAATGTTTAGACTTTGGCTATATAACAAGTCTTGGAGCTATCGCGGCGGAGCTACTGAAACTAAAAAAGCTGCCAGAAGAAAATGGCAAGCCATTTGGATTCGTAACACCCTGTTAGATTTAGGACCTACTTTTATAAAAGTAGGTCAGTTATTTTCTACTCGTGCCGATATATTCCCTAGCGAATATGTTGAAGAACTAACAAAACTTCAAGATAAAGTACCAGCTTTTAGTTACGAACAAGTAGAAGAAATTATTGAATACGAATTGGGAAAGAAAATCCCCGAGTTATTTGCCAGTTTTGAGCCTGTTCCTTTAGCTGCTGCAAGCTTGGGACAAGTTCATAAAGCCGTGCTGCACTCTGGGGAAGCAGTAGTTGTCAAAATACAGCGCCCCGGCTTAAAACAACTTTTTGAAATTGATTTAAAAATCCTTAAAGGTATTACAAAATATTTTCAAAATCATCCTAAATGGGGAAGAGGAAGAGACTGGGTTGGCATCTATGAAGAATGTTGCCGCATACTTTGGGAAGAAATTGATTATCTCAACGAAGGTAGAAATGCCGATACCTTCCGTCGTAACTTCCGTACTCAAGAATGGGTTAAAGTACCTCGCGTTTTTTGGCGTTATGCTTCACCAAGAGTTCTTACCTTAGAATACGTACCTGGTATTAAAATTAGTCAGTATGAAGCATTAGAAGCAGCAGGTCTAGATAGAAAATTGCTTGCTCGTCAAGGAGCCGAAGCTTACCTGCATCAATTGCTTAATAATGGCTTTTTTCATGCCGATCCCCACCCCGGTAACATTGCCGTAAGTCCTGATGGTGCGTTAATATTTTATGACTTTGGCATGATGGGACGAATTGGGTCCAATGTGCGTGAAGGATTAATGGATACACTTTTCGGTGTTGCTTCTAAAGACGGCGAGCGGGTTGTTAATTCGTTAGTTAATTTAGGAGCATTGGCTCCTACCGATGATATGGGACCGGTGCGGCGTTCGGTTCAGTACATGCTGGATCACTTTATGGACAAGCCATTTGAGAAACAGTCTGTAGCAAATATTAGTGAAGACTTGTACGAAATAGCTTACGATCAGCCGTTTAGATTTCCGGCTACATTCACTTTTGTCATGAGAGCTTTTTCTACTCTTGAAGGAGTCGGTAAGGGGTTAGATCCGGAATTTAGCTTTATGGAAGTCGCAAAACCATACGCAATGCAGCTTATGAGTGATATGAATGGTTCTGAGGGGAACAGTATAATTAACGAACTTAGTCGTCAAGCAGTTCAAGTAAGTACTAGTGCATTTGGTCTACCACGGAGACTAGAGGATACACTAGAAAAACTTGAACGGGGAGATGTAAGAGTGCGCGTCCGGTCTATTGAAACAGAGCGTCTGCTACGAAGACAAACAAATATTCAGCTTGGGGGAACTTATGCACTAATTATCAGTGGATTTACCCTTTCAGCTACGATATTGTTGGTTCATGATTATGTATGGTTCGCACTGGTTGCGGGTTTAATTGCGGCAGCTGTATCGTGGATGCTAATTAGATTACTTTTGCGCCTCGACCGTTATGACCGTATGTATTAGTTTAAATATCAACCTATATGAAACTTAAATTCACGGGTTTAAGCGATCCGGGACTTATTCGTTCTAGTAATCAGGATGCTTACTATATTGACCCAGAAGGTCGATTTTTCATTGTTGCTGATGGTATGGGTGGTCATGCTGGCGGCGAAGAGGCAAGTCGAATTGCCAATGTGGAAATTCAAAAGTATCTGGTATCAAATTGGGATAGTTCTAAGTCTTCGGAAGAATTATTAAAGTCCGCTTTATGGGAAGCTAACGAAGCTATTCTGCGAGATCAGCAGGAACATTCCGAACGGGCGGATATGGGTACTACTGTAGTCGCAGTTGTGTTTCGCCCTGGTGAGTCTCCCCATGTTGCTCATGTCGGAGATTCGCGCTTGTATCGCTGGCGTTCGTCTTTATTGGAGTTAATCACTCAAGATCACACTTGGGTGGCACGTGCTTTAAAAATGGGCGATATCAACATTGAAGAAGCCAGGAATCATCCTTTCCGTCATGTTTTATCCCGCTGTCTCGGACGCGATGATTTGCATGAAGTTGATGTACAGCCTCTTGATGTAAGTAGCGGCGATCGCCTTTTGTTATGTAGCGACGGTTTGACGGAGGAACTTGCGGATGAAAAAATTGCCTACTATCTGCAAGAAAATAAAGAAGTTGAAAAAGTTGCTTTGTCTTTAATCGAAGGAGCTAAGGATCAAGGCGGACACGATAATATTACTGTTGTAATTGTAGAACTTGAAGTAATGGTTTTATAAGATTATTGCACGCCCATATCTTAGAGTCACTGAAAACTGACAATTGTTAATAGTGGCATATATTTGTTTATATTTTTTGGGTTTCCACTAAAACCCGATTAATTCTCTTCTTGAAACAAAAAATTTTTCTGCTCTAGATTTGAAGCAACAAAATTGATAAGTCATGATTTTAAAATTTTAGATGTTTCTCTTTAAGTTAGACTTGGAGGTTTTATCTAAATTAAGACTTATGGACTAATTCTGTCGGCAAACTTTGCTAATAAAGTACAACACCACAAACCTTTCTAGAGACGAGAAAAATTTCTCAAATCATACAATACTAAGAATCTGGTAAGAACATCTATACTCCATTTTGCCTTCTTACAAGAAAAAATATGCCAGTTACAAGTCTTACATTAGGATTGCAAGGTTAAAAATCTTATCTGAGATAGAGATTAATTTATCGAAGAGCTTGACTTAGTAGAAATACCAAATATTTTTGAATAGGTAGTTTCTAATACAAAATAACATTTTCCCCTGCTAAGAGTAAAAATACTCATTAATTTGTTCAGTCTGAGCTTTTTTTTGGATTACAACTTGATACAAATAATTTAACCTCCGAAATTATTTTTGGAGGTTAAATTTTCGTATTTGCTAAATCGACTACTTGCACTTAATAAGCTAAGGAGAATATAATTCACCCTTAATTAGCCCTCTTACTAAGCTTCAAAAGCATTTTTACTAACAGTTTGTTTAACTTACTTTACTTAAGTAAACCTGATGAAGCGTAAATTCTACCGGAATATACCTGTCTTAACTTGAGGTTTATATCACTAGGAAGAGGGATAAGATGCATTTGATACCAAATTCATCGCTATGGGTGTGGGCAATATGTCAAACAATTGTTATCTTTCTTTATACAGGGGTAACAATCCCAATATAAATCTGCCGTCTACTTAGAGCTTAACGGTTCTGTAGTATCCATATCGATTTAACTTGTTATTTCCTAAACGTTTTTTGGAGTTTGAACAATGGATAAACCAATCGAACTTTCCTTGGAGCAGCAATTCAGCATTCGCTCTTTTGCTAGCCAAGTTAAAGGCATGAGTCACGAGCAAGCTCAAGACTTTTTAGTAAAATTGTACGAGCAAATGGTCGTCAGAGAAGCTACTTATCAAGAACTTCTCAAACATCAGTGGGGCTTGGATTCGGGTTCCACTTGGGCATAGACAATATAGTGTCAAAGTGGACGACCTCCTTCTCTTGCTGGGTTCCTACTAAAACGGAAAAAAGCTGGGGATGCCGGGGCGTCAACTATAAATTTATGTTTGTTCAAACCATGTTCTATGGTTTTAATATAGGCTGATTCTAAATATACCAATCATTACCTATACTTATAGGTATTAAAACTTTTCATGATAAATTAGAGCTTAGATAAAACCCAAACTTTATATGTGGGGTAACTTATATCAAAATTGTTCCACATAAATAAGTTTTAGTCTAACACTCCACTCATGCAAGCCTTAATATTAGAAATAATCTATTATTCATATAACTCTATTTTAAGTCTTGACAGACATTTTCTTAAAAAAAATTAATATATCTTGAGTGAATACCATTGTTTTTGCAAAAGTGATGGAATTATTCACGCAGAAAGGTCAAACGGGGAATCCGTATTCATTCCCTGCAATTTGGCTAAAATTTGCGGTTTAATCTTGTGGTATTCGGCTTTGAGTAAATTTTTGCTGAATTGGGGTTTAGCAGCAGATGGTAGGGTGTGACTCATATTAACCCAATCAAGAAGTCGCTGGCGTTGGGCAGGTGCAACGCTCGAAATTAGGATATGACTGCACTTCGAGGGAGTTTCTCGTCCAAAAAATACTAAACGATAATAACCAGTTTTGCCTAATAAAGTTGCGATGTCTTTACCTGTATTAGTTTTTAAGTCCAGGTAATGAGGAAGCCATTTTGCGCCGAATCTACGATGGTAAATAACGGTAATCCACAGCAACATGGGGTGGGGTGCAGTGATAAATAAAAATTGATTATAGCGGGTGGAGACTAAACGCTTTTGAATTTCAACCTGGGGTAACATAATCCATAGAGCAGGTGTAAAACAACCTTTTACCTGAATATTTTGAGGAAAAACAATATCAGCAATTGGTTTATCCTTAGGCCAAACTGCTTGTTTTAGAATTTCTGCGTTACAAGCCGATGTATTAACATCAATGTTAGTGTGTTGATTAAAATCAGCTTTAATAGTAGAAGCTTGGGCAGCAGCTTCAGCATTGCGACTAATGTCAGCATCAGCATCAATATTAATATTGGCTCTAGCTTGGGAGTTTTGGTAAATTTGCTCTATAGATGCTAACTCTTTAAGAATTTCATTAATACTTTGAGGGCGTTCGTTAGCTTTTTTTGCCAGACATTTCATTACCAAGTTTTCCACCTCTATAGGTAGTTGTAGTCTTGGGTTAGCTTCAGAAAAAAGCCGAGGTTCTTTGTAATGATGTACTTTATACCATCCTCCAAAAGAAGGATTTTCTGGAATTAACGGCATTTTACTAGTCAACATCTCAAACATCATAACTCCCAAACTGTAAATGTCCGAGCGGTTGTCAAGTTCTTTGCCTTCCATCTGTTCGGGAGAAGAATAAGCTAAAGTACCCAAATAATAATTGGTTTGCTGAGTATCTGAAAGTAGTAGCTTAGCAATACCAAAGTCGAGAACTTTCACCAATTCCCCGAAACTCGCATCTTTAATTGCTAGCATATTGCTGGGCTTGATATCGCGATGGATAATTGGGCAAATTTTACCATCAACAGAAATTCCATCATGAGCGCATTGCAAACCCAGGCATATTTGACGTGCCAGATTCAAGAATCTCGGTAAAGATTGTTTTTCGTCGCGGATAATATGGCTAAGGCTTTTACCATGTAAATACTCCATTACATAGAACGGAGTAGACTTTTCGTCTACACCATAGTCCATGACTCGGACAATATGGATGTTTTTTTGACCTAACAAAGCACAAGTTTTGGCTTCTCGCTCAAAACGCTCCCTTAATCGCATTTTTTTGTTTTGTACTGAGAGAGCCAGGAACTTAACTGCTACAGGCACCCCTCCTAAAAGAACATCTTTAGCGCGATAAACTCGACCCATAGCTCCAGTACCAATGATTTCCTGAAGCCGGTAGCGTTTGCCGAGTAAGCGACCAACGTTGGGGTCTGACATAGAAACTCCAATCTGCAACAATAATATAAAACACCAATCCAAAACACTGGTTTTGAATGTAAAGGATTTAAAAATTAAAAATTGACTGACAAAAAAATGGTATATATACCCGGTATATTTGTACAATAGTTAACTTTATCTCAATTTTATAATGCCCACTATTGACTCAAAAACTTAACTTACCGAAGAAAAAAAATATGTTTATGAGTTAGGAGCAAGCTGTAGCGGGGTAGCTTAAAGGTAATTACTGTTCACTGTTCACTGTTCACTGTTAACTGTTAACTGTTCACTGTTAACTGTTCGCTATTAACTGACTTTTCGTTCTACGTTTGCTTCCATTGTGCTGGTTAGAAAATGACCTGCCATGATACCGCTGGTGAGATGATAAGTATTATTTGAGACGCGATGTAATGTTTCAAAACCACTACGACGTTGGCGATCGCCCAATACCCAGTAACGCTGGACAATTGTTTCCGGGCCAATCCAGCCTTCTCCTTCTACCTGCCCTAATATATTGTGTTGTAATAAAAAAGTATACTGACGTTCTCCATCATCTAAACGTCCTTTATACTGCAAAGCAATCTCAGGATGTTCGGATGATGGAAAAATCAGTTTCGTTACCATAGTGAACCAGTTATCTCGACTCGGGGCAACCAAGGTCATACCTTTTACGCCGATTGGCATACCATTACGTTCCAACCAATTCCCTTGTAATGTCCAGCGTCCTGGTTCGAGTAAAAAACTGTGAGCCACCTGTGGATAATTCCCTATATTGATGCAGTATCGCGAAGTTAGTTTAGTATAGCCTACGGAAAGTTTTCAGCTAGTCGCGAGCAGTGACCACTTATGAGTTATTAATTATTTTATAGAGTGCAAACGTTTCCTAGAAGCACTTCCTTATTAGCTCCAGTAGCTGCTGGTAGGTTGCCTGGGTAATCGGCGTTTCTCCAATAGGCTAAAACTGCGAAGGCTATTGCTTCTTTAAAATCGGCGCTTAAACCAACTTCATCTGTAGTTGAGACAGGTACCGAGACTAATAATTTTTGTAAGCGCTGTTTTAGATAAAGGTTACGACTACCACCACCGCATAAAAGTACTCTTTGTGGCATTTGCGGTAAAAAGTTACGGTAGCTAGCGGCAATAGAGGCAGCTGTTAATTCTGTAAGAGTTGCTAACAAATCTGCTGGGCTTAATTGAAAGCTTTGGGCCTCTTTCATACATTGATGCAAATAATCAACCCCAAATAATTCTCTACCGGTAGATTTAGGAGGTGGCAAATGAAAGTACTCTTGATTTAGCCATTGTTCTACTAAATCCGAGCAGACGGTACCGCTTGCAGCCCATTTGCCATCTTCGTCGTAGCTTTTTGCTCCATCAGTTAAATGTTCCACTGCTAAATCTAACAAGCTATTGCCTGGGCCGGTGTCCCAACCGCGAATCTTGTCAAGCCAATCGCCTCCACGGACGGGAATATAAGTAACGTTGCCAATTCCGCCAATATTTTGAATACAGCGAGCTTCAGAATAATCACTTAGTAAAGCTGCATCTACACGAGGTACTAATGGGGCACCTTGTCCTTCTGCGGCGATATCGGCAGCGCGGAAATTGTTTATGGTGGTTATGCCTGTTAAGTGATTAATTAATGTACCGCGACCAATTTGTAAGCTGTAACCAAGTTTTCCTTTACCAAATTTCCCTGTCTGCGGGCGATGATAAACTGTTTGACCGTGAGAACCTATTAAAGTGGCACTTTGGTGACCTTTTTGAATGTTGATTGCTGCTTCGGCAAAAGCAACGGCTATAGCATCATCTAATTCTGCTAGCTCTAACATTGAGATAGCTTTACCAGAACAAACTTCTAATATACGTTCTCTTATTTCTTCTGGGTAAGGATATGTTTCCCCAGCCAACAATTCAAATTTTATATCAAAACCCGTACCGACAATATCAACTAAAGCAGCATCAATACCGTCTACTGACGTACCACTCATTAAACCGATTACAAGAGTCATAATGTTTTAGATTTTAGTTAATAGATTTTAGTTGTCGATCAAATCTGACTGAAGTGCAGCATTCTCTTTAAGGACGAAGAAACCCGGTTTCTACTGATAAAAACATTATTATCTGGTTGTGAAATCAGGAAGAAACCGGGTTTGTAGAAACTGGTGCAGAAGTTAGTTAAATGGTGCTTAATATGGTGCTTAATTTTGTCTGCGGCTTATTTCTTTGAGATCGAGAGCATAGTTTAATTTGAGAACGTTGACTCCAGGTTCGCCAAATATGTTTAAAAATCTGCCTTGAATATTTTCGACAATAATAGGATAAATTTCGTCAGGTCTTAAATTACGAGCATTCGCAACTCTATCTAACTGCTGCATGGCCGATCTAAATGTAATATGGGGATCTAACCCGGAACCGGAAGTATAAATTAAATCGGCACGTGGTTCTATATTTTCTTCTTGAAGTTCGTTGGTTGTTTCTAATATTCGGTTAAGTAATTTTGGGTTGCTAGGAGCAAGATTGCTTGAACCTGATATTCCTGTAGGTTTAGCTTTTTTGCCTTGACTGTATAACACGCTACTCAGTCGCCCATGAAAATATTCGTCAGATGTAAATATTTGACCGATTAAAACAGAACCAATTGGTTCGTTATATAAGTCAACTCTTATACTGCCTTTGGCTTGATATTGGAACAAGGGGATTTGAGCAATTAAAAGTATAAATAATGGATAAATAATGGCAGTAATTAACCATAATATCAAGCTAACGCGAACTGCTCTAGCAATAGATTTAAGTCTCAACATGGTAGGATTTCAAATTTTAGATTTTGAATTAAAGCAGTTGGGAGCAAGTAGTGATATTAAATCCGTTGGTATCGGAATTATATATTTTTTTTACAGCCTCGGAGCGCAAAGGTACGCGGAGTTTTTTGTTAATTATGCTTGGTTTCCACTTCTTAATTTCTATTAGGCTAAAACTGTGAGAGAAATTATCAGGTCTATTAATTTAATGACAATAAATGGGATAATTAATCCTGCCGAACCATAGATTAAAAAATTGCGTTGTAGAAGTTGATTGGGTGTCATTACTTGAAATGGTACACCTCTGAGGGCTAAAGGAATTAATGCTGGAATAATTAATGCGTTGTAAATCAGTACTGACAGCACGGCAGAATTAATGCTTGTCAAGTTCATGATGTTTAGTTTGTTGATGCTGCCCGAAGCAAATACTAATGGAATAATTGCAAAATACTTAGCTATGTTGTTTGCGACTGAAAAGGTGATTAAAGCACCACGAGTCATGAGTACTTGTTTGCCGATGCCGATGATATCGATTAATTTTGTGGGATCGGAGTCCAAATCAATGATATTTGCTGCTTCTTTTGCTGCTTGAGTTCCGTTATTCATGGCAACTGCAACATTTGCTTGAGCTAAAGCTGCTGCATCATTGCTTCCATCCCCTGTCATGGCGACTAATTTACCTTCTGCTTGTTCTCTTTGAACCACAGCGATTTTATTTTCGGGGGTTGCTTCAGCGATAAATTCTTTAACTCCGGCTTCTTTCGCAATTACAGAAGTAGTTATGTGATTGTCGCCAGTAATCATGATGGTACGCACCCCAAGTCTTCGCAATTGTCCGAAACGTTCGCGGATTCCTGGTTTTAGGTTATCTTTCAAATAAATGATGCCGTAAATTTCATCATTCATACATACAGCTAAGGGTGTACCTCCTTGTTTGGATACCATTTCGTAAGCTGAATTAAGTTCTGATGAAAATTCCCCACCTTGCAATCGCACAAAGTTTTTAATTGCATCTACAGCACCTTTACGAACCATCGAACCATTAGGTAAATCGGTACCACCTATTCTGCTTCTGGCGCTGAATTTTATAGATAAAGCTGCTTGGTAATCAAAATCAATTCTTGCTCCTAGTTTTTGTGCCAAACGAACTATTGATTTACCTTCTGAAGTATCGTCATAGATACTTGCTGCCAGAGCTACATAAGCAATTTCACCCATTGTATGACCGTTAATTGGAATAAAACCATCTGCTAAACGGTTTCCTCGGGTTACGGTTCCTGTTTTGTCGAGAATTAAAGTGTTGACATCTCCACAGGCTTCTATAGCTCTAGCAGAGGTGGCAATTAAGTTTAATTGAGCAACCCGATCCATACCTCCAATAGTGGTAGCACTGAGTAAACTGCCGACAGTTGTGGGAATTAATGCCACAAAAATTGCCACCAGAATCGTGACGCTGATAGGGGTTTTAACGTAATATGCCAGTGCCGGAAAAGTTGCGATCGTGGATAAAAATATTAAGCTGATTAATGCTAGTAAAACTGTCAGAGTAGCTTCATTTGGTGTTTTTTTACGTTCTCTCCTCTCAATAATCTGAATCATCCGATTGATAAATCCTTTATCTGGATCGACGGTAATTCTGATTATCAATTCATCCGAAATAATACGGCTGCCGCCGGTAACATAACTAGCAACATCAGAACCAGCTTCTTTAAGAACTGGCGCTGTTTCTCCAGTGATAGCTCCTTCGTCAACGCTGGCAGCACCCATAATTACTTCGCCGTCGGTAGGAATAATATCACCAGCTACAACATATACTGTGTCGCCGCGTTGCAAATTTGTGGCGGGAACTTCAGCAATGGTACCGTCGGCAAACAGTTGTTTGGCATTAATATCGGATTTAATCGAACGCAGTACATCAGCCTGTGCTTTGCCGCGACTTTGAGCAAAAGCTTCGGCAAAGTTAGCTAGCAGTAATGTTAAGAATAAAACGAATGTCACCGCGCCGTTAAAAATCTGGGCATTGGCAGTTGCTTTTGAGCCAAATAATGTGGGAAAAATTGTCGTAGTTAAGGTGATAAGGGTACTTACCCAAACTACTACCAAGACTGGATTTCTAATAGTATATTTAGGATTTAATTTGATAAAAGAGTCTTTTATGGCTCTACGATAAAGACCTTTTTTATTTGCCTTTACTTTTTTACGTGAAGAACGAAGTTCTTTAGGATTAGAAGTGGCAAGTCTAGATTTGGAGGTAGTCGCAACTGAATTCATAGGCATTGGTAGGAGGATGAGAGAGATGGGGAGAATTAGGGAGTAGGGAAAATATTAACTTTTAATTGGTAATTAATAACTGTTAACTGCTCACTGTTCACTGTTAACTGTTCACTGTTAACTGTTAACTGTTAACTGTTAACTGTTCACTGTTAACTGTTAACTGTTAACTGTTCACTGTTAACTGTTCACTGTTCACTGTTCACTGTTCACTGTGCTGCGAGTCTCAAACCTTCGGCTAAGGGACCATTAACTAAAATAGGGAAGAAAATTAGGAAGCTTAAAATAAAAATTACTCCAGCGCTGAGACTGGTAAATAAAACTGTGTCGGTTTTTAGGGTAGAAGGAATTTCAGGTAGTGGTGTTGTATGTGCCATAATGTCTGCTAAGAGTAAGATGGCGAATATGCTTACATATCGTCCCACTAACATGCTCGCTGAAGTACTTAAATTCCACCAAAATGTACCGTCTCTCAAGCCTTCAAAGCCGGAACCATTATTAGCGCTGGCTGATATATACTCGTATACAACTTGGGATACACCATGAAAGCCGGGATTGCTGATTCCCGACAAAGATATAGGATAAGCTAAAGCTATAGCGCTGGGAATCAATACAGCAATAGGATGAATTACAATTACTAAACTAGCTAAAACGATTGAATTTCTTGTGATTTTTCGTCCAAAAAATTCCGGAGTTTTACCTATCATTAATCCCGCCCAAAATGCGGTTAAATATTGATAAATCAATAAGTAAATAATTCCGGTTCCGATTCCACCCCAAATTACATGCAAACACATATTCAATAAGGTTGCAAAACCTCCAGCAGGCATTAACGAATCGTGCATTCCGTTAACTGCACCATTCATAGTTGCGGTGGTTACAACTGCCCATAACGCCGTTTGTGCCCATCCAAATCTAATCTCTTTTCCTTCTAAATTGGGTTGTTCAAATCCTAAATTTGAGTTTACTAAAGGATTGCCTTGAAATTCTCCAACTGCGGTTATCCAAAGTAAAACTAGAAAGACGATAAATATCATCCAAAACAGCCGCCATGCTTGTTTAATATTGTTAGAAAATGCACCATAAACGAAAATCATCGCTGCTGGAATAGACATCATTGCGATAATTTCGATTAAGTTGGTAAAACTATTGGGATTTTCAAAGGGGTGGGCAGAATTTGCACCAAAAAAGCCGCCGCCATTTGTACCTAATAGTTTGATAATTTCAAAAGATGCTACAGGACCGGTGGCAATATACTGAGTCCTTCCCTCTAAGGTTTCTACTGCTAGAGGCGCTGCTAAGGTTTGCGGCACTCCTTGAGCTAATAATAAGATGGCTCCCACAATAGAAATTGGCAGCAATATGCGGGTAATTGCTTTGATTAGATCCGCATAATAATTCCCTAAAGGTCTCCCCGTCAAGCCACGAATAAAAGCAATGCCAATTGCTAAACCCGTGCCTGCTGAAACAAACATCAAAAAGGTTAAACCAGCCATAGTGCTGAAATGGCTGAGGGTTTTTTCTCCTAAGTAATGTTGCTGCCCTGTATTAGTTAAAAATGAAATTGTGGTGTGTAGTGTTAAGTCCCAGCGAGGGGCACCCAGATTACTCGGATTCCACGGCAAAAACTTTTGAAAATTAACAAGTAAATATACGAAAACACCGATAAACAAGTTGCTTTGCAGCACGGAATAGGCATATCCTTTACCTGTCATCTCCTCTTGAGGATTTACGTCCGCTAACTTGAAAATCAGTAGTTCTAATGGATTAATTACTCTATCGAGCAATGTTGTTTTACCCATAAATATATTCGCTATGTATTTACCAAAAATTGGCGTAATTATTAGCACTAAAGCTAGGGTTAAACCTATCTGCAAAAAACCTTGTCCCATCTATTTTCTGCCCGTGTACAGTTTGTTCGAGGATTACTACTATCGCGTCTTATTAATAAGGGTTACTGCTAATTTCTTGTAATGTAATTTACCATTTTTCGGCAAAAAATCTGATTTGAGTTATTTGAGTTATCTGTGTATTTTTTTTCGCTCAGTCGGAAATTTACTTACGGCTATTAAATATTGACATATTCCCGATATTATGCACTTACCCTTATCTTTACCTGTTATTGATTAACAATAGTTTATTAACACCATAAATGGCATCCCATATTCTCCTTTAAATAAAATTAAGATTTTACAGGCTTTACTATTTTTCGGAATAGAAACTCAATATTAATAACTTTCACCGATATAACAGATATTAAGGGAGACTGGTGTATAACAAAAGACTATTGACTTAATTATTTTAAAATAAAAATAAATCTTTTGGCTTGGCAACAGTTAACAGTTAACAGTTAACAGTTAACAGTGAGCAGTGCCATGACAGTGAGCAGTACCATGACAGTTAACAGTTACCAATTAGCAATTACCCATATGCAATTAGATAATATTTAGTGGATCGATATCAATTGTTAAACTAACGGAATCTGGGCAAAGCTGACGTATTTCTTCCCAGTTTGGTAATTGTGGTAAATCTTCGGCAGTGAATTTTAATAATATTTGCCAGCGATAACGATTTGCTACTCTTAATATACTTGCTGGTGCTGGTCCTAATACTTCGATTTCCGATTGTTGCTGGAGCTTTTCGGCGATTTCTACCGCAGTGTTTTCTACTTGTACGTCATCTAAACTGCTCAAACGCAATAAAATTAATCTTCCTAATGGTGGGTAATTTAATTCTTCTCGCTGCTCTAATTCCTCTGCAATAAAAGTTTGATAATCGTGTTGTCGTACAGCTTCGATTACTGGATGCTCTGTAGTGTAAGTTTGAATTATAACTCTACCGGGGTCTTCTCCTCTACCGGCACGTCCAGCAACTTGTGTTAAAGTCTGGAAAGCGCGTTCGCTGGCACGGTAATCGGATAAATGTAACAATCCATCGGCGCTGACTACTCCCACTAAAGTTACTTGCGGTAAATCTAAACCCTTGGTGAGCATCTGGGTTCCAATTAATAAATGCGCTTCACCTTTGGCAAATCTAGTTAATAAAGTGCGGTGCGCTCCTTTGTTGCGGGTAGTGTCGCTGTCGAAACGGATGAAGCGCAAATCGGGAAACTGTTTGGTTAACTCTTGGGCTACCTTTTGAGTGCCGCTACCAAAGAATTTTAGATAAGGCGAGCAACAATCGGGACAATTTTTAGGATGAGCAGTTGTATAATTGCAGTAATGACAGCGCAAAACCTGCGGGGCTCCGGCTTCGGTTTGGTGATAGGATAACGACACATCACAATAAGGACATTCCATTACATAGCCGCAGCTACGACAAGATACAAAAGTGCTGTGTCCCCGGCGATGAATAAATAAAATCCCTTGCTGCCCATTTTCAATAAGTTCTTGCAAACCTTGCTGTAAAGACTTACTGAATATTGAACGATTTCCCTGTTGTAATTCCGAGCGCATATCTACTATTTCTACCGGCGGTAAGGGGCGAGAATTGACGCGCTCTGGCAAAGAGAGATAGTAGGATTTTGGGAATTGGGCATTGGGCATTGGGGATTGGGAATTGGATAATAATTCTACCCCCTCTCCCCGCGCTTCCCCCTCTCCCTTATCTCCGGCAGCTACCCAGCTTTCCAAAGAAGGAGTTGCCGAACCTAAAATCAGGGGGCAATTCTGTAATTCTGCTCGCCAAGCCGCAACTTTTCGGGCGTGGTAGGTGGGCATGGGGGAATCTTGTTTGAATGAGGAATCGTGTTCTTCGTCTAAGACGATTAAACCGAGACTTGGTAATGGTGCAAAAATAGCGCTGCGGGTGCCGATGACTACTTGGGGTTCCCCTGCTAGCATTTTTCGCCAAGTATCGTAACGTTCGCCATCGGAAAGAGCGCTATGATAAACGCTGACTTTATTGCCGAATCTAGCACGAAAGCGGTCGGTTAGTTGTGGTGTTAATCCAATTTCCGGAACTAATACTAATGCCGATTTACCTGCTGTCAATAAAGGGGCGATCGCCTGCAAATATACTTCTGTTTTGCCCGATCCCGTTACTCCATGTAATAAAATCGATGCATATCCATTAATATTATTTATAGTTTCTAAAGCTGTTTGTTGGGCTAATGTCAGGTTTTTTGCTTGCCCAGAGGTGAATGTTTCGTCTACATTATTTTGAGTATCAGCTCGCAATCTTTCTTTTTCTTCTACGACAACATAACCTTTTTTTTCTAAGGTATTGATAACTGAGGAACTGGCGCTGCAAGCCTGTAATAATTCAGTTTGCCACATTTCGCCACCGCGTCGGCGCAACACTTCTAAAATTTCTGTTTGACGAGAGGTTAAATCTTCTTTAAAACTATTTCCGATGAATATTACTGCTTTTTGTAATTTTGGCTTATTTAGACGCGGTGCTTGTAAATAAGTTTCTATTAATCCCAATCTTCGTAATTCTCTAACTGCACGATAAGCACCCCTAACTTGTCGGCTTAGATAAACAAAACTATAATTTCCTTCTTGTTGAGCTTGGAGTAAATCTAATATTTTTCTCGCTGCCGGAGACAGGGAAAATGATAGTGAAGAAGAAGATAAATATTGAGGAGTATTTTTATGAGCAATAAGCTGAATTCGCCGTTGAGACTTTCCCAGTAAACCGGGGGGTAAAGCAACACGAATTACTTGAATTAAAGGCGTGTAATAGTACGTGGCAATTCTATTCAATAATTCCCAGTAAAAATCCGGGAAAAAACCAGCGCTGACAACATCTTCTACATTTTTTATCTTTTGTATTGGTACATCTTTCGGAGGCTGGGATAATTTACGAATCGCTATCCCTCCAATCGTTTGCGTATTTAATGGCACGCTTAAAATATCTCCGGGTTGTACTTCTAACCCCGCTGGCAATCCGTAAGTCAATAATCCCGTCATTCTCGGACAGTCTACTAATACTTCAACCCATTGATGTTGGGGACTTGTATAGTTATATTCGACCTTTGCTGAAGCAACGATCGCAGTTGATAGAGCAGCATTAGTTGTATACATACTTTTTCTTTTACCGATCGATAATTACCAATATTGGTCTTATAAAATTTACTTGGATTATCCAAGTATTAAGACCCCGACTATAGGAATAGATAAAATGTATTTCGCAATACTTTCAATCGACATAATACTTGATAAATTTCCTAGATATGTTATCTCACAAACAAACCTTACATAAACTATCAAAAAATTACTTTTTGATACCTGAAATACTATCCCAAATAATTTTACTGACTAATAGTCAATTATTACCCCTGTTTTCCATTTAGGGAATAGGGCTAATCTCTCTCTTGATAGATATTCAGCTTTGGCAGTATATGAGATGCTTTAACATAGGGAATAATTTACCCTAATTTTCACCTGCAATATTTCAAACCATAAGCCATCTGACACTGTTAAAAGTTACATATTGATAAATCAAAAGATAGAATTTTCTATGTAAAGTTAAACAAGATAAGAATCCAAAAGTATTAAGATAAACATAGAAAAAGTTAAAATATTAGTGAGAATCGGTTATTTTTTTATATTTATTGAGTAAATAAAAAATCGGAGGTGACAAGAAGACTATTCTGTTAGAGAAAAAAAATCAAGAATATATTTACAACGGTTAATCAAGTTTATATTTGTAGGTGAAAAGTATAACTACGTCATATAAGTGGGTAATAGCATCAAATATTGCAAAACTTTCTTTGATTCTTGAAAGTCAAGCTATGAAACCACAAGGGATTTTATTAGTTCGAGTGCCAAGCATATTAGGAGCAGCAAAATTATGAACGCTCTAAATGCTCGCTACAGTAGCTGTCACTTACGTTTTTTACGGTATTAAGCAACAATCCCCATTAAAAAAAACTATGAATATTGCACAATTGGGAACAATGGAAAGTATGCAGAAAGTTGCTGACAAGAATCAATCAGAAGCAGTTAACCTTCTAGAAGTAGTGACAGAAGAAGAAGCTTTAATTGCTCAAAATATTGATACGCAAGCAAGCAATGGGGATGAATTAGCAGCAGCGCAACCTACAGGGTATAACAAAACTGAGTACGATGATGCTGTAGGGGCATTTTTTAAAGAAATGGCGCGTTACCCCTTGCTAAAACCTGACGAAGAAGTTGAATTAGCCAGAAGAGTACGTATCCTCGAAGAATTTAGGCAAGCACAAGCCACCGCTCAAGAAAAATTAGGATATTTCCCCGACAAAGCCGCTATTGCCAAAGAAATGGGGATCGTTCAAAAGCAATTAGAACATCGCTTATACCAAGGAAAAGTAGCGAAGCGGAAAATGATTCGTTCTAATTTGCGTCTTGTGGTTTCTATTGCCAAGCGGTATCTAAATCGTGGAGTTCCCTTTTTAGATTTGATTCAAGAAGGGGCAATGGGTTTAAACCGCGCTACTGAAAAATTCGATCCAGATAAAGGATATAAATTTTCAACCTATGCTTATTGGTGGATTCGTCAAGCAATCACCAGAGCCATCGCTAATGATGCCAGAACAATTCGTTTACCCATACATATTGTAGAAAAGCTTAACAAACTCAAGAAAGCTCAAAGAGAATTAAAGCAAAAATTAGCGCGGAATCCGACGGAAGAAGAATTGGCAGAAGTTTTAGATATTCCAGCCAACCAGTTGCGTCAATTACAGCAATTACGTCGTCAAGCGCTTTCATTGAATCATCGCGTCGGTAAGGAAGAAGATACCGAGCTAATGGATTTGTTGGAAGATGAAGACAACCAATCTCCAGAAGCAAGAATGAACGAAAGCATGATGCGTCAGGAGATTTGGGAAGTTTTAGGAGACGTACTAACTCCACGAGAGAAAGACGTAATTTCCTTACGCTATGGTTTAACTAGTAGCGAGCCTTGTACTTTGGAGGAAGTTGGCAACATGTTCAATCTTTCTCGCGAGAGAGTACGACAAATTCAAAGTAAAGCAATGCGAAAATTACGTCGCCCTCATATTGCTAAGCGTTTAAAAGGTTGGCTGATTTAGTCAGTGAACAGTGAACAGTGAACAGTGAACAGTGAACAGTTAACAGTTAGCAGTGAACAGTTATCACTTTTTTGTTTAATTCTCTTGAGAGGAATTTAGCTATTAGCCAGGGATTTATAATCCCTGGTGGATGGTTATGCAATTGAGAAATATTCTTGTATCAGTTTCCAGGCTAATAAACTAAGTACGTTAAAATTGACATTTTGCACCAGTGTCAGAAACCCGGTTTCTTGTTGATTAGACAAAGAGATAATCCTGTTTCCACCAATAGAAACCGGGTTGCTTAAGGCTTGTTGAGAATGCTACAAGGTACTAGTTAAAACGAACTATAATCACTTCAAATTTATACCCAGTCTGATTTATCAGACTTTCTATTTGAGCCTAGGAATTTATTCCAAGGCTATGTTGAAGATGGTGCAAGATATAAATTTAAACTAACATCTGGCATTATTAGGACTTACGCAAAAGTAACGTGATTACGTGATTACTCACGAGAGGCGACGTATGAGCGCGAAGCTGTGGATCATCGTCTAAATGCTGGGATTGCTTCGCTACACGTAGTGACCCTCGCAATGACAAATAGGGCTTGCGTAAGTCCTGATTATATTTAATGAATATCATGCCAAAAGTTGCAAATGGAACGGCAATCCATAAAGAAATTGTCAGGGGATTAAAGATTATTTCGCCATCCCGTAGAGGAACACGTCCATAAAAAGTTTTGTAAATCTCCCCAGTGTTGAGGAAATCTTTGCTTCATACTAAACAGTTCATCCTTGATATTTTAAACAACCAATGACCACCGATAGCGATTTAATTTTACGTTTAGCTCAACCAGAAGACTGCGACGTATTATTTGAATTAATAAAAGGGTTGGCAGAGTACGAAAAGCTTAGTGATGCGGTAACTGGCAACGCTGCAAAACTAAAAGAACATTTATTTGGTTCTAAAAAATATGCCGAGGCTATATTAGCGGAAGTAAACGGGCAAGGCGTGGGATTTGCCCTATTTTTTCATAATTATTCAACTTTTCTGACTCAACCGGGTATTTATTTAGAAGACTTATTTATTTTGCCAGAATACCGTCAACAGGGAATTGGAAAAGCGCTTTTACGGAAAGTTGCCAGCATTGCAATTGAAAGAAATTGCGGCAGATTAGAATGGAGCGTTTTAGATTGGAACGAACCCGCAAAAGTATTTTATCGACACATGGGAGCAGATATTTTAGAAGATTGGCAGATTTGCCGCGTTACCGGAGATAAGTTGAGTCAGTTAGCAGCGAGTAGTGAACAGTTAACAGTGAGCAGTTAGCAGTTAACTGTTGAAAATGATTTTCCCCATCTCCCATCTCTGTCACTTTGATTAACAAAAATTAAAAATAGGCATACTTGATCCCCAATGCGCTATGCCCAATGCGCTATGCCCAATCATCAATCAGGAAGTATGACTGCCTGTCATTTGACGTGTTTAGTTGCTCATGGAGAAAATATTGGAATTGTACCAAATCATCCTTGACTTGTAGAGAGAACACAAAATGAAGAAGATTTTATCAATATTGTTAGTAGCCGCAGCAATTTTCGGTTTTGCTTTCAATAGCCCTGCTTTAGCTGATGGTACTCAACTATTTACTGCCAATTGCGCTGCTTGCCATTCAGGTGGTAAAAATTTGGTTAATCCTCAAAAAACCCTTCAGAAAGAAACTTTAGAAAAGTATGACATGTATTCTAAAGAAGCAATAACAACCCAAGTTAACAATGGTAAGGCTGCTATGCCTGCTTTCAAAGGGCGTTTGAGCGATGCACAAATCAGTGAAGTAGCTGATTACGTTTTGTCGCAAGCTGATGCTGGTTGGAAATAAAGCATAAAGTTAATAAGTAAATAGTATTTTTGGAACATAGGGTAAGTTTTGCTTGCCCTATTAATTTTTATATAGGAATTTTACTTATGAATTACTGCTACCAATTGATGATTAATTTAATTGTTATTATCGCAATTAGCTGTCTTTTCCCGATTTTCCCTGCATATTCAATCACAAATTCTAATCAGTTTAAAGCAGATGAGTTTTTGCAAATGGGAGTCAAGAATATTCAGTTCGTTAATTATATACAAGCTATTGAAAATTTTACTGATGCAATAGAGTTAAAGAATAATTCTGGCGTAGCTTACAGCAATCGTTGTTTGGCTTACCTTCAATTACAAGAATACCATAATGCTGTTTCTGATTGCACGATCGCAATAAATTTTGTACCTAATAATACCGAAGCTTATCTTAATCGGGGACTTACAGAATATAGATTGGGAAATTATCAAGCGGCGGTTTTAGATAACAATCAAGCGATTAAACTCAAGCCTCATAATTTCCGAGCATATTACAATCGAGGCATAGCGAATGCTGCATTGAAAAATCATCAACAAGCAATTGTAGATTATAATTTGGCGTTGACTCAAACTCCTCATTTAACAACTTCTTTGTTGGGAGATATTTATAATGATAGGGGTTTAGTGAATTTTGAATTGCAAAATTTATCTGCGGCGTTGCTAGATTTTTCAAGAGCGATTCGTTTGAATTCAGCAGACGATAGAGCATATTTTAATCGGGGTTGTGCTTGCGCTCAAAGTCAGGATAATTGGGGAGCATTGCGCGATTTTAGTGAAGTCGTTAAGCTCGATCCCGACAATGCGATCGCTTACGTAAATCGGGGTGTAGCTTACCACAATCTTGGTTACGAACAAGCCGCTATCAAGGATTTACAAACAGCAGCAAATCATTTCGTAAATCGAGGTGAGACAATAGCTTATCAAAGAACGGTAAAATTAATCGAAACAGTGCAAAAGCAAGTGACTAGGAAAGTAGAAGTTGCGAGTAAATTGGTAATTGGAAATTGGGCATAGGGCATGGGGGATTGGTAATTGGTAATTGGTAATTGCTAACTGTCATGGTACTGTTAACTGTCATGGTACTGTTCACTGTCATGGTACTGATAACTGTAAATATGAAAGCCAGGATTGAAGACGATTTATTGTATATAAGCCATGAAGACTTACCGGAGTATAAAAAAGGTGGTTCGGTGGTGAGAAATAGTTATTTCTGGGCTTTACGTTCGATTGCTGGTAAAGCTGGGCGTTATGGTGATTGGGAGTATGAAAGTGAAGTTTGGTTTGCTTTAGGAAGAATGTTAATGTCTTTTACTGAATCGGGATATTTGGGTGTTAGAGAAACTGTATTAGAATTTCCTCAATCTACAGAAATTCCTCAAGTATTTCGAGATGTGGCTACTTGGGAATAGGAAGTCTAGAATTATCATGTTGATATTTATTTGTTGGTGGTAACTATACAGTTAATACATAATTTTCCGTATAATATCGCTAGATAACTATAAAGTGTTTTTGCTAATTAATACTTTAAAGACTATAGTGCTTAATGTACAGTTATCAGCAGCACTCCCATGTCAAATATTAACGGTACGATAATGCAGTATTTCCATTGGTATATTCCCAATGATGGAATGCTGTGGGATGAAGTGAATTCAAGAGCGGAAGAATTAGCCCAAGCCGGTTTTACGGCTATGTGGCTTCCACCTGCTTATAAGGGAATGAGTGGAACTTATGATGTGGGATATGCTGTTTACGATATGTACGATTTGGGCGAATTTGAGCAAAAGGGAACTGTTCCCACAAAGTACGGTACCCGCAAGCAATATACAGATGCTGTTAAGTCTCTGCAAAATTGGGGAATTCAGGTTTATGGGGATACGGTATTAAATCATCGTATTGGTGGGGATGATGCGGAAATTGCTAAAGCAACTCCTTTTTCTCAAGATGATAGATTAAATCCTCAAGGTGGGATGCGAGATATTAAATGCTTTACCCATTACAAGTTTCCCGGCAGGAAAGGTAAATATTCAAAATTTGAATGGCATTGGTGGCATTTTGATGCGGTAGATTTCGACGAATATACTCAAGATTCTTCACATATATATCTACTCGAAGGTAAATCGTTTGATGATTTTGTTGCTTTAGAAAAAGGTAATTACGCTTATTTGATGGGATGCGATTGCGATTTTCAAAGTAAGGAAGTGCAAGACGAGATTATTAATTGGGGTAAATGGTATCTCGATACAACGGGTGCGGATGGTTTCCGTTTAGATGCTATCAAACACATTTCAGCATGGTTTTTCCCCATATGGTTGGATGAAATGGAGCGTCATGCTGGTAAAGAGTTATTTTCGGTAGGGGAATATTGGTATAACGATGTCGGTTCTTTGCACTGGTATGCTGATGCCGTAGGTGGAAGAATGTCACTTTTTGATGTTCCGCTGCACTACAATTTCCATTACGCTAGTAAATCCGGCGAAAGTTACGATATGCGACGTATTTTCGATAATACATTTGTACAGCAACGTCCCACTCATGCGGTGACTTTTGTCGAAAACCACGATTCACAACCGTTGCAGGCTTTGGAAGCGCCGGTGGAGCCGTGGTTTAAACCTTTGGCATACGCTTTAATTTTACTCCGTGAAGAAGGTTATCCTTGCGTATTTTATGCAGACTATTACGGTGCAGAATATGAAGACTATGGCAGGGATGGAAATCGTTATCCAATTTACTTGCCTTCCCATAAGTGGCTAATTGACAAATTTTTATATGCTCGTAAACATTTTGCCTATGGCTATCAGTACAATTACTTTGACCATTGGGACATCATCGGGTGGACTAGATTGGGCAATCCAGAACATCCTCAAGCAATGGCTGTAATTATGAGTAATGGGGCTGGGGGAAGTAAATGGATGGAAGTCGGTAAACCCAACACTAAGTTTTACGATTTAACCGAACACGTCAAAGAACCTATTTCTACTAACGAGTGGGGTTGGGCTGAATTTCGCTGTAATGGTGGTTCTGTTTCTGTATGGGTAGAAGATGATAATGGGTAATGTCATGTTCGGTTAAACAGTTGTCAATAAGTAATAAGTAAGAAGTAATGAGTAATGAGTAATGAGTAAGAAGCACTATCTTTTCAATCAGGTTATATAGTAAGTAATTAACCTGACTTGCTATAACTAATACCTTCTGGTTTTAAAATTACTAAAAAATTTTAGAGGTTTTTGATTAACTAAACCCATAACTAAGTTCAACTATCAATTATATGAAGTCCGGTTAATCACTTACTATATAACGGAACTTCTGATAATTTGTTATTACCAATTACCCATAACTTATAACTCATAACTCATAACTCATAACCTATTACCAGCCCCCATAAATATGATAAGTGTTTAAGCGGACATGATATTACCCATTACTTTGAAGCGAAAATAATATTAATTATTCAAATTATTTATGACATATAGATGCAAGTTTATATTGATTATATTTTATTTTGATTAATAAAAGCAAAAAATATAATATATTCCCAATTGTGATTTTATTGTTGATGATAATTTAGAAAGGGATTTGAATTAGAAACTCTGTACCTTCTCCTGGAGAAGAAATACATTGTAAATTACCTCCATGATTTTCGGTGATAATTTGGTAACTAATTGAAAGTCCCAAACCAGTGCCCTTGCCTTCAGGTTTAGTAGTAAAAAAAGGTTGAAAAATCTCATTTTTCACTGATTCTGACATCCCCTTACCATTATCAGCAATTTTAACAGTAAGCTGATGTTTATCTATAGTAGTTGTGATACGGATTTGAGGATTAAGCGCAATATACCCTTCATTATTCACACAAAGACTATCGTTAATTGATTCTTCTAAAACATCGATAGCATTTGCTAATAAATTCATGAACACTTGATTAAGTTGTCCGGGATAACATTTGATTTTAGGTAAAATGCTATAGTCTTTAATTACTTGAATAGCGGGACGTTTGGAATAAGCTTTAAGACGATGTTGTAAAATCATTAATGTGGCTTCTATACCTTGATGAATATCAACTAATTTTTTATCGTTTCCATCGGTACGGGAAAAGTTGCGTAGAGATTGCATAATTCCCTTAATGGTGTCGGTACCTAGCTTCATGGAAGACATTAATTTAGGTAAATCTTTTTCAATATGTCCTAAATCCATAGTTTCTATTTGTGCTTCAACTTCGCTACCGGGATTAGAGCAATTTTTTTGAAAAAGCCCTACTAACATCAATAAATCTTCAATGTACTGATTAGCATAATGTAAATTCGTGGAAATAAAGCCTATAGGATTGTTAACTTCATGAGCTACACCAGCAACTAATTGTCCTAAAGAAGATATTTTTTCTGCCTGAACTAACTGTAGCTGAGCATTTTTTAATTGCTCTAAAGTTTGAGATAGTTCTAAAGTTCTTTCTTTAACTCTTACTTCTAATTCTTGTTTTTGTTTATCTAATTCTAAGTTTAACTTTCGTAACTTTAAATGCAGGCTAATTCTAGCTATCACTTCTTGTTGCTCAAATGGTTTTGTGATGTAATCTACAGCCCCTAAGCTTAAACCTTTAACTTTTTCTTCTGCTTCTGTAAGCGCTGTGATAAAAATAATCGGAATATCTTTTGTCGAAGCATTAGCTTGCAATCTACGACAAGTTTCAAACCCATCTATTTTCGGCATCATTACGTCTAATAATATCAGATCGGGTGGATTCGCTTCTACTTGCTCAATTCCGCTAGCGCCATCCATTTCGACTAATACTTCATAGCCAGCATTTCCCAAGACATCATGGAGAACTTCTAGATTAGTTGGACTATCGTCAATTACCAAAATAGTTTCTATCTCTTTATCAAATTCGAGTTCTTGCTCGTCGGATGAGTTCATATTATCTAAATGTTTATTATTCATATCAATCTCTTTAATTTACAATATTTTAATCAAATTATCATTTGACGTTGTTTTGTAAATAAGTGCGAATCTTGTTAATATTAAAAGATTTCACACATGAATAAAGTTCCTCAACAAAATCTTGATATTTGTCATCTAATAATGCAATCCTATCTAATTCTTTTTGGATACCTTTAATTTTACCTTTTTTAGCGAATTCTAATAGCATACTTAATTCAGAAATCGGGGGAATGACTATCTTATTTCTACGGGGTGATTTTTTGATGGGTGACTGGGTTATTTCTTCATTGCTATACAACCAAGTTAATTTGACATGTTTTGCTAATGCACGATAAAGTTCTTTTGACTTCACTGGTTTATTTAAAAAGCAATTTGCTCCTGCTTTAATTGCTTTTTGGCTCAAATTATCCGATGAATTTACAGAGCAGAAAAAGAATAAAGTATTTTTCAAATTATCTATTTTGCGTATTTTCTCAAGCATATCCCATCCATGCATGATAGGCATTTTTATATCAGAAATAATCAAATCTGGCTTGTATTTTACTGCTTGTTCCAAACCCTCTTGACCGTTTTCTGCTTCTATTAAATCAAAGCCAATAGATGATAGCAAATTAATAAATAAAGAGCGATTTTCCCATCTATCATCTACTATCAGAATTTGTTTCCTCTCACCTGCATAACCAATAATTTTACCTGTATTAATAATACTGTTTGATTCTGTCCAATCTTCAGCAATTGGACATTCTATTTCAAATTGAAATACACTTCCCATATCAAATTCACTTTTGACTATAATCGTACTATTCATCATTTGAATTATTTTTTGACTTAAAGCTAATCCTAGCCCTGTACCTTCGGATTTATTTTTTGTAGTCCCTAATTGTTCAAAAGGTAAAAATATTTTGTCTAAAACTTCAGGTTTCATGCCGATTCCAGTATCTTCGATATGAAAAAGCAATCTTACTTTTTCTGAAAAATTTTCTTTTTTAATTTCTAACACCTCTACTTGTAAGGTAACGCAGCCTTTTTCAGTAAATTTAATTGCATTACTGAGTAAATTTATTAATACTTGCCGCAATCGCCTTTTATCAATATTGATACCAGATGGTAAATTCTCTGGAGTTAAGTAAATAAAACTCAAACCTTTTTGTTCAGTTTTAATACGACATATTTCTACGATTCCTTGTAAAAATGAAGGAAAGTGAAAATCGCTATTATGAAGTTGAATTTGATGTGCTTCGATTTTAGAAAAATCAAGAATATCGTTAATTAATGTTAAGAGATGCTTGCCGCAGCGATGAATTATTTCTATGCCCCTTTCTTCTTTTTTAGACAAGTTAGGAGAATTTTGAATAATTTGGCTATAACCTAAAATGGCATTCAATGGAGTACGAAGTTCGTGACTCATATTTGCCATAAATTCGCTTTTTGCATAATTCGCAGCATTGGCAGAAATTCGGGATTCTTCCTGCTTTTCTAGATTAATTTTTATTTGTTCAAAAAGTTGGTTGATAGAAGCTGCAAGTTTTCTAGTTTCTGAATTTCCGGTTATAGGAATTTGTAAATCGTAGTTTGCTTCTTCTAAAATTTGTTCTGCGATCCTAGAAACTGTTGTAATCGGTTTAGCAATCATTCGACTGCTATAAATTACAATGAAAGTACCTATAGCTAAAGATGAAATTAGACTTATGAGTGCAACTACCAACCTCAAAGTTTGCGCTCGATTATGGTTATTTTCTGCCTTTTCTTCTTCTAACTTTATAGATTCAATAAAATATTTTAATTCATTTATAAATTTTAGCGCCTGAATACGAGAATCATCTGCTACTAACTTTGCTACTAATTCTTTTTTTTGATTTTCTTGTGACTTCAACTGAATTGATTCAATTTGTTTTAAAGTAGTTTTAGAATCGTGACCAAATTCTTCTAAACTAACTTTATACTTATTGAATATGGGTTGAAACTTAGTCGAACCATTAGTTCCTACTTCTGTTAGTATTTTTTCAAAGTCCTTTACATTATTAATAGCTTGTTGAAGCTCTTGAGGCTCTTGTAGATAAGGATAAATATCGCTAATTGGTTGTAAAGTTAAAGTCGCATTCAGTAGTTTATTCAACAGTTTTGATTCTCTATGTATATCCTCTCTCTCCTGAAAAGCTTGGTGAACCCAAAAATTACCTATGCCCAAGCCGAAACCGCTACCCCCAACAGTAATGCCCAAAGCAACAATGTATCCGATGCAAATATTTTTTTGTAGAGTGAGACGATTTTCTATCCAAGATACGGGGTTAAAACGTTTGCGTGCTGACAAAGCCCAAGAAGCTTTTTCATGCTTATGGGTATCGGGTTGGGAAATAGGATGCTCTGAAGAAGGATAACTCATTCGTCTGACAGCTTTTGCACCGAGATATGGGATTTGCAGCTAAATACATGATTCCCAAAATGCGGTTGATAATTGTCATTTATTTTGAATATTTATCTATTAAGCACTGCGTTTGACAGTATTAGCATCTTCTGAATCTATTTTGTATTCAATATTTCAGGATTATGAGGATAGCTGAAAAATAATTTTATTCATCGTATCGCCTCCCATTGTTGTATTTGCCATCCATAAAGTATCATGCAACAAATAACTATCGTGACTTAGTCATTTTTAGCTTTATGGATAAAAATATTAAAATCTGGTTTGTTTGCTTTGTAGTGCTATTTGCCCTGTCACAGCTATTCGATTGGGTACAAGATTTTTCTTTGCCTTTGCCAATCTATATTTTAGGTGGAGCATTTTTAGCAGTTGCTTCTAATTATGAAAAACTTTTTGGTAGTTATTTAGGGGAATATTCTGGTGAAAGCTATTCTCAACAGCAACAGTTGGATGCTGCTTCTCAACCTGAAGTGTCTGCCTCTTTTGATGGCTATGAATCTGTTAAAGAAATTGAAGAATCGGAAATTAGGGAGTAGGAATTCAAGATTATGCTTAGAGTCAATTTTGATACTATACTTTTAATGAAATATAAGCAGTATTTCTCTTTGTTTTTTATCTGTTAATTTACAGTTAAACGCTGGCAATACCCGCTTGATTTATAAATAAAGTTTATAAATTCAAATTTTAGTACAGCTAATAATTGCAATTTAGGTTAAGTAAGTCAGCGTGAAAAAATATTTCTATGTTAAGAAAAGTAAATTAAACTCAAACTCTTGTACCTATTGCAAGACAGCCTATTGCCTTTTGCCTTTTCGAGGGCTAAATTTTCTGTACCGACCTACTTAATTCAATAATTGATATATTTTTGGATAACTCTAAGGGTTCCCTGAGAAAGAATTTATATCGCAATTGCTAATTAACCTGCTTTAGATTTTTCTCCATCGGAAACTAATTCAGAAAGAATATTTCCTGTTAAATCTAAAAGTTGATCTAGCAATAATCCAATAGCTCCAATACAGATTATTCCTTCAATTATGTCATTCACTTGAGTTTCTTTATAAGCATTCCAAATGACAAAACCAAGACCTTGATTTAGAATTAACATTTCTATTGCAATTGCGCTAAACCAAGCAATCCAAACAGCAAACTTTAAACCTTCAAATATATGCTTGATGACTATTCTGAAGTTTCTACCTTGCTTGCGTCCGTACCGTATTCCTTTGGCAGTATTGATAATAATTGACCAAATAGCGCTAAAAAAAACAATTACAATTGCAGCAGCTTCAGCTTCTTTGAAAATTATTAACGCAATTGGTAGTAAAGCTATCGAAACAATAGTATTGGGAACCTGAAGAAACCATTTACATATTTGATAAATAATTTTATTTATACCAATCAAATACCCGATTGCAATACCTAAAACGGCAGCAGAGATATAACCTACTAATAATAATTGTAAACTCGATAACAAATTCAAAAAAATACTTCGTTCCATGCTTCAAAATTTTATGCGGAACATTTAAGAAATGGTGTCACGATAATATCAGCGAAGCAATAAGATAAGCTGTTTGAATTGTACTTAATCTCAAAAACCATGAAAATCTGGCTTATATGATGTTCGGTTGAGAGGATGTCAAAACTATCCAGTTAATTTTTATCTCATTAGCGGGCAAGATGCCCGCACTACAGTATTCAAAATAAAATTTTCATCTTTTACAATCAGAGCTACATATCAGCAAATCTGGTAATAGATTACTGATTCATTTTGCGTTTCATTTCTTCTAATTCCGCTTCTGTCTCCCAGCGAAGAAATTTCTCTTCTAAATCATCGTATTTATTTGAACTAGGATAGGTGCTGTTTGCACTCCACCAACCGGTGTCAGTTTCCATAGGTTGTTGTGTTTGGGCTTTTGTACGTGCTGCTTGAGCTTGTGCTGCTTTGGCTTGTACTTCCTGTCGTCGTTGTCGAACTTGTTTTAGTAATTCTTTACCTTGGCTAATGCGCTCTTTCATGCCTTGCATTTGCCCCCAAAGCTGATTTCCCTGCCGTAATAGGGCTGCTTCTCTTTCTTGAGCTTTCACTGCTAAGTCTTCTCTACCAGCATTTTTGGCTTTTTGTACCCGGATATGCCATCTTTGAATTTCTTGCGCGGTGGATAATATTTCGTCTTGCTTGCGCTTTTCCTGCAACTGTAAATCTGCAATTAGCTTCAACGTGTCTTCTTCTTGCTCTCGCAACTGCTCAAGTAGCGCATCTAATTCCAAATGCGGGTTATTCCGCAGAAATTCTTCTAAACGACTTTCCAAAAATTTACTCAAATCGTCAAATAAGCCCACTTTCTCTTAGCTCCAAACCGTATCTTGATTAGGTTAATTGTAATGATTATTATCGGTAATGCGAAATTATGTTTTAACTCTGACTTTTGACTTATTCTCTTCAGAGCTCCTAAAAAATGTTCGTAGTTGTGCTGAGCGCGCCTTTTATGAGAAGCGAAGACGGCGCAACTACGAAACATTATATAAAACTAATTCAACTTTAATTTTGCAATCGAATGTCTTCCACCAGATTCAACGATTTGAAAATCCGTACCTTGAATAATTGAATTTAAAAATGTTTGAAATCTTCTAAAATTTAGTTCTTGGTAGTTAAAGCCTGGTATTCTGTCTTTAAATACTTGTCCTATAACTGACAATTCTACACCTTCTTGCCTTAAAGAACTTTGATAATCCTGATTAGTTCTCAAATAATTTAAAACTTCTTGGTGTGGATTATTTCTTAATTGTGGTGGTTCAAATGTAGATGTAGGATTATCTATTTCTTTTCTAGGTTGGAATGGATCTGGCAATCTAACAAAGTAATCACAAACAGCAGGAAGCAATCTATTAGTCTGATTCTCATAAGCGGATCCAATAACAATTTTTCCATACTCATGCAGTTTTTTAGCTAAACAAGAAAATCCACCATCACCAGATACGATTGCAAAAACTTCTAAGGAAGGTTTACTATGAATTAATTCAACTGCGTCAATTACCAATTGAATATCTGCTGCATTTCTATGACTGCTAAAGCCAAAAATCTGCATTGGCTCAATACCAAACTTTTGAATATCACTTTTAATTCTATATAACTTTCTATTACTCCAATCAGCATAAGCATATTGTCCGGCGATTTTATTAACTAAATTGTATGATTTTATTTTTCCGATAATATCTTCTAATGAAAAGTGAAATTGAGGATTTCTACTGCCTAATGTTAAATTTTCGATATCGTAGAGAATTACTGTATTGAAATTTGGCAATGGCGATTTTGTTGCTTCAATTGCTGAAACTATTGGTTGTAAATCGATTACTGCTGCTGATTCTTTTTGAAGCTCCATTGCTCTGAAAAGTTGTGCTTTTAACTCGGAAGATTGCTGTTTTTCTTGCTCAAATTTTTCTATTAAATCGTTTATTTGAATCTTGTTTTGAGATGTATTTTCTTTTAATTCAATAATCGTTTGAGATAAAATTTCTTGACGCTGCTGATAGGCACTAATCAAGTTTTGCTGAATATCAGCCCAAATTTGTGGAAAAGCCTCATGAGTAATGACTTTCAGCGCTGATTCATAACCTGCGATCGCGATATCTAAGTTAATCTTGTGGTTTCCTTGTTCAAACTTTTCAATCAAGTGACTAAATCTAACAATAATCTTAGCTATACCAACAGCTTGAGCAGGTTGATTTGCAAATTTTAAGCTGGCAAATTCTCGTAATTCAGACGCAAACCTGTTATCAAGCTTATCTAAATGCTCTACAAGAAGCGGATATATATCCTGATTTTGACTAATAGCTTTTAAAAAATAGAATATTAAATTTTGATGCATTGCTGTAATCCCGATAATACAACGATAAACTTAGCTTTCCCAAGTTTTCGTCACATTTATCAATTAACAATTACCAATTACCAATCCAACATTACAAAGGCGTTACCCAATAAGTAATCTTCTCAATAACTTTTTTTCTGAAACCTAGCTTAAGTAATTTCTCTGGTGGATAACCAACATAACTCCAATGAGGTACGTCATACTCTACAGTACGATACCAACCATTTTGATTTAAAGCTTCTATTTGCTTTTGATTGTTAACTCCTAAATCAATTGCCAATCCCCATAAATGTTGTGAAGTTCCCGGTGGTGCAACTGTACCTAAAATTCTGGTTTCTTTTCCTTTTTTAACTAAATCTAATGTCTTTGAATTGGTATATTTTCTCCAAAATTTTGCTGTTGTAGCGAAATTACGAATGCAGTCGCTGTTTCCAAATCCGGATTTCAGTCTAAATCTTGCTTGTTTACCTGCTTTATTTAAAGCATCGGCGGCAGATTTTTGTAAATAACAGTTTCTTGTACCGGCTACTTTACCTTTTGTCAGGGTAACTTGAAATATTTGAGTTTCTTCATCGCTGCTAAATACTACTTTCTTAGGTAGCCTAATTGTTGGTTCTAAATTCACAAATGGCGCACCATAAGCACGCAACAAAATATACTCATAACTATCTGCTTGAGGAATCTCAGGGAATTGATTCAGTAATGCTGCAATAAACCTTTGTTTGTCTGTTAATACTGTGGCTGGAGTTGCTGGAATAAGTGGTGTAGGAGTAATTTCAGGTTTTTCAGGAACAGTACATTTTTTATTGAGCAGTCTATTTATTAGGCATTTTTCTATATTACTAATCTCATCACTGGTATTGCTACGAGCAATCTGATTACTAACAACTACAGTTATAAGCAAACATATAGCAACTATCAAAAAAGCTATTTTCTGGTAGATTGGTTTCATTTATATTTATAGTAAAACTTGATACTAAAACTGTGAATTAGTCAATATAAAAGCTAAAAATAAAACTTAAAAATAAGTCTAAAATTTAACTAAATGCCCTAATAAAATATCTTACATCTAAGCCCTCAATGGCAATAATAATTTTCTTTTTGTAAAAAAATAACAGTAATTTTGCTGAGTATTCTATCAACACTGTACAATCATTAATTGACTGTATCGGTTAAAATTAGATTAATCCCAAATAATGCTGAACTCTAGGTAAGACCATGCACAATTGTGTTGAGTTCCAAGACTCTTTTGATGTCATAGTTGTCGGTGCAGGTCACTCTGGTTGTGAAGCAGCTTTAGCTACTGCACGCCTGGGCTGTCGTACCCTGCTATTAACCCTTAACTTGGATAAAATCGCTTGGCAACCGTGTAACCCCGCTGTTGGTGGCCCGGCTAAATCTCAGTTAACCCACGAAGTCGATGCACTTGGTGGGGAAATCGGTAAAATGGCAGACCGTACCTATGTGCAAAAAAGAATTCTTAATTCTTCCAGAGGTCCTGCTGTATGGGCATTACGCGCTCAAACTGATAAACGCGAATATGCTGCGGTAATGAAGGGCATTGTTGAAAATCAAGAGAATTTAAGCATTCGTGAAGCAATGGTCACGGATTTAGTTTTGGGTGCCAATGATGATGTTATTGGCGTTCAAACTTACTTTGATGTTGCTTTCGGATGTAAAGCCGTTGTCCTTACCACCGGTACTTTTCTAGGAGGAAGAATTTGGGTTGGCAATAAGTCTATGGCAGCCGGAAGGGCAGGTGAATTTGCCGCTGAAGGTTTGACGCAAACTCTCCAAGATTTGGGATTTGAAACTGGTCGCCTCAAAACTGGAACTCCCGCACGAGTAGACAAGCGCACGGTTGATTACAGCAAAATGACTCCCCAACCAGGAGACGAAGAGGTGCGGTGGTTTAGTTTCGATCCAGAAGTATGGGTGGAAAAGGAACAGCTACCTTGCTATATGACTCGCACTACTGCCGAAACTCATCAACTAATTCGCGATAATCTCAATCTTTCTCCGGTGTACGGTGGTTGGGTAGATGCCAAAGGACCACGCTATTGTCCCAGCATTGAAGATAAAATTGTTCGTTTTGCCGATAAGGAAAGTCATCAAATCTTTATCGAACCAGAAGGAAGAGACATTCCCGAACTTTATATTCAAGGGTTTTCTACAGGTTTACCTGAAAATTTGCAACTACGTATGTTACGTACTCTGACCGGTATGGAGAACTGCGTAATGTTACGCCCTGCTTATGCTGTTGAGTATGATTACTTACCAGCCACTCAGTGTTTTCCTACATTAATGACTAAAAAAATCGCCGGTTTATTCTGTGCGGGACAAGTCAACGGTACAACTGGCTACGAAGAAGCCGCAGCCCAAGGAATTGTGGCTGGAATTAATGCTGCTAGGTTTGTTGGCAATCGCGAAATGATAGTTTTCCCCCGCGAGCAAAGTTATATCGGCACTTTAATCGATGATTTGTGTACCAAAGATTTGCGGGAGCCTTACCGCGTATTGACTAGTAGATCTGAATATCGTTTGCTGCTACGCTCCGATAATGCAGATAAAAGATTGACTCCCCTGGGAAGAGAAGTTGGCTTAATTGATAACCGACGTTGGGAATTATTTACTCGGAAACAAGCTAATATTACTGCCGAGAAAGAACGGCTCTATGCTCAGCGGATTAAGGAAAATGATGATGTTGGTAAAGCAATAGTCGCAGATACCAAGCAAGTAATCAAAGGTTCGATTACCCTTGCCGATTTATTGCGTCGTCCGAAATTTCATTATGCCGATCTAATTAAATATGGATTGGGGAATGTGGATTTGCAGCGTGCCGAGAAAGAAGGTGCAGAAATTGATATCAAATATTCCGGCTATTTAGCCAGACAGCAAAATCAAATCGATCAAATTGCCCGTCAAGCAAATCGTTTGCTTCCAGGGGAATTAGACTATGACTCGATTGATACTCTTTCCAAGGAAGCACGGGAAAAACTAAACAAAGTAAAACCCCTCACCATCGGACAAGCTGCACGCATCGGTGGAGTCAACCCCGCCGATGTAAATGCTTTACTCATATATTTAGAATTGCGTAAAAACCATGACCAAAGCGCAGTTACAGCTTTAACCTCCACACAATCTTCATGAAGCGGGAGTATAGTAGTATGGTGTCTCTGACTACAATGGTATTATTAATAACATACTGAATTGCAAAAAATCATTGATAACTCCCTAGCATATGTCGAAATAGATACTTACACTTGATGAACTCTTCCGTAACTATCTCAGTGAGGAAACAGTTGTTTTTATTCAAATTTACAGAGGCAAATTCTTAAAGATAAAGATTTCATAAATTGCCTTAGCCGAAGAAATGAATACTGAAAATTATTATGTCTCAAACAGCTAGCAAGCATCTTGTAATTCCAGAGCCCTCTGAAGAATTAATCGTCAGCGAACCTTGGACGATGGACACCTACGCTGATGGCTTGATGGATGAATTATTTTCCGATATTGACTGTATTCTCGATGGCAAAGCTCATCTGAGCAAGCAAATTGTCCAACCACAGCAACAGTTAATTCTTCATCAAGCAACACCACCGCAAGTAGTTCCCCCCCCTACTATTCTTAGTCCCTTCCAGGAAACCGAACAGCGACGCATTGAAGCCGAATTAAATCGCGTTGTCAGAGGTAATTCTCCTAAAACTGCGAAAACAGTCAAGAAATCCCGTCGAAAAATTTGGCGCAACCTGGGAAAAATACTTAAACTTGGAGCCGGTTTAGGATTAACCATCGCTGCAATCAACTGGGCAGTTAGTAACGGATTGCTTAATCGTCTGACTTCTCAATCGCTGCAATTTGCTTTACAAGAGCCAGCTTTAAAGCAGAAAGTAATCGAAGCACAATCGGCACCAACTCAAGCTGAAATCAAGTCGGAATTAGTTGATTACATGCTAAGTGCTTTAGAAGTTATTGAGAGTCAAAAATATAGGCAGGAGAAAGCATCCGCGAACAACATTGCTCGCGCTACTCCCGTACCCGTAAATCGAGCAACTTTAGCTTATGCCAATCAACCACCGGCAAATCTTCCACCACCAAGAATGGCTAACAACGCCAAACCATTACCCAGTCGTAATACCAGGGTTGTAGAAAGAATTTACATACCCGTATATCAAGCGCCGCAACCGATGCGCTACGCACCTCCAGAAGTTGCCCAAGCACCAACACCATTGCCTCCAGTCAAGACAGCCTCCAAAGGAGTTGCACCAAAACCATCCGACACCAAAGCCAAAAAACCGGCACCAGTAAAAGTTGCTAAAGCTAAACCACCAAAAAACATTCAAGCTTTTGCTTCTATTCGAGAAATTAAGCCATTAGAGGTAAAAAACAAACCTGTTAATGTAAAACAAGCTCCCGAAATACCAAAAATGAAGCAAGCTGCGGCTATTGCACCGTCAACTCCCGAAAAAGTTGCACCAGTTAAAAAGCCAGTGGAAACCAAAGAGAAAAAAGTGGCATCAGTTCCAACTTCTGCCCATGTATTGGAAGGATTATTAGAATTAGGAGAACAATCTGCGGCATTATTTAAAGTTAATGGCGTAAGTCGTCGCGTTCAAAAAGGTGAAACTATTGGCGCTAGTGGTTGGACATTAGTAGATGTAGCCAACGGAGAAGCTATTATCCGTCGCAATGGAGAAGTTCGTTCAATTTTTGCAGGACAAAAATTTTAATTAGTTTCTAATTAATTTCTAATTAATTTCTAATTAATTATTAGTGTTTCTTGCAAAAAGCTATTTTAGGCAGCAAGCCAAAAACATACTTTCAAACTGCATCAACACATAAGAACCGAAGCTAATTTACATCAACAGAAGTGTTGTAACGGTACACTAATCTGTTATTACAAACATATCATCAGGGCAAGCTTTTATAAAGCATCTAGGGTAACAATTTCGGTTCTTCAATACTTTTTTCTACAAAAGTTCTTACTAACAAAAATATATTCCTGCATCAGATTATCTGTTTCAATACTATTCGGTTAAGAGGAAATCCTCCCTAACCCTCCTTAAAAAGGAGGGAATAAACAAGCGTAAAGAAACCGGGTTTCTCCGAACTTTAACATCATTATTTCCTTGAGTGATTTGCAAGAAACCGGGTTTCTCGTGGAGGTGGAAGAGATTCTCGTTCCAAGGCTCTGCCTGGGAACGCTCTTGAGTAAGGCTCTGCCTCAGTTCATAATTAAGCCAGCCATACTTTCACGACTAGAAACCGTGTTTCTTTCTTTGATGTTATTGATAATAGTGCAATATGTCAGTTCCACCCAAATGAAAATTGATAAATTGATACAACTCTCTACTTGAATCAAGTGCCCTAACATCATATACTAATAGGCTTGTACATTCCCAACAGAGCCGCGCATCTACAAATGACCATTTCACAGCAACCCAGTAAAATTAATGCTACCGAATGGGTAACGGATAGCAATGAAAATTTTGCTATATCCATTCGTTTCAAAGGAGAAAGGCTTTTTCATGAAGTATCGCCTTTTCAAACGGTAGAAGTATTTGATACTTATGATAGAGGGAAAATGCTGACTATCGATCGCATGGTGATGTGTACCGAAGCCGATGAAGCAACTTATCATGAGATGATTGTTCACGTACCAATGTTGACTAATCCCGATGTCAAAGATGTGTTGGTAATTGGTGCTGGTGATGGTGGTACGATTCGCGAACTAGTGCGGCATCAGGGAATTGAGCGAATTACAATGGTAGAAATTGATGAAGTGGTGGTACGTGCTTCCAAGGAATTTTTACCTACTATTTCATCAGCTTTCGAGCATCCAAAATTAAATTTGCTTATAGATGACGGCATTAAATTCGTTCAAAATGCTGCCGATAGTTCCTATGACTTAATCATAATTGATTCTTCCGATCCTGTTGGACCATCAGAAGGTTTATTTACAAAATCCTTTTATCAAGATGTATATCGCATTCTTCGCCCTGGTGGAGTATTAACGCTACAAAGTGAATCGCCAATTTTCCATAAAGAGGCTTTTGTAGATTTAAATAAATGTCTCAAACAAGTTTTTGGCAATGATTGGATGCATTGTTATTTAGCATTTATTCCCATGTATCCCACAGGTATGTGGAGTTTTACTTATTGTTCCAAACAAGGCAACCATCCCGTTGATAATTTGGATTGTGAAAAAGCCACGCAGTTTGTCAAACAATATAATTTACGGTACTACAACACAGAGATTCATAAAGCTGCTTTTGCTTTACCTGGGTTTCTTCAAGAAATGATTGGGGAATAGGGAATGGGTAATTGGGCATGGGGCATAGGGCATAGGGCATGGGGAAGGGAGTAACTAAAAATATAAAACCTCTCTCCTGTACAAAGGAAAGAGGTTGCAGCTTCTAACATTACCATCAAGTTACCGCTTACCAATTACAAATTTTCATGAGCGGCTAAAATAATTCTTTCTGTTTCCTCCCAACCGATACAACCATCCGTCACGGAAACACCATGCTTCAAGTCTTTTAAATTGCTAGGAATCTTTTGATTACCTTCATTTAAATTAGATTCCAACATCAAACCCAGGATAGATGTGTTGCCTTCACCTATTTGGGTGACGATATCTTCTAAAACACCTGCTTGCAATCTATAGTCTTTATTTGAATTACCATGACTGCAATCAATAACAATTCTTGGTGGTAAATTTGCTTTTTTGAGTTGCTCTTCGGTGGATTTGACACTTTCGCGATCGCAGTTTGGTTTTCCACCACCACCACGTAAAATTACATGTCCGTAATTGTTACCTTTAGTTTGAACAATACTAACCTGTCCTTGTCGATTTAACCCTAGAAAATGATGGCTATTTTTAGCTGAGTGTAAAGCATTCAAAGCAACTTGAATATTACCATCGGTACCATTTTTAAAACCTACTGGCATAGAAAGTCCGCTAGACATTTCCCGGTGAGTTTGTGATTCGGTGGTACGTGCGCCAATTGCAGACCAAGTAATTAATTCACTGATGTACTGAGGTATAATCGGATCTAGAGCTTCAGTACCTGCGGGCAATCCTAATTCATTGATTTTTATCAGCAGTTCTCTTGCAGTCAATATACCTTTCTCGATACGGAAAGAATCATCCATATCTGGGTCATTAATTAAACCTTTCCAGCCTACTGTTGTTCTAGGTTTTTCAAAATAAACCCTCATAATTAACAGCAACTTATCTTCAACTTTTTCTTGAAGCTGCTTTAATCTTCGAGAATATTCTAAGGCTAATTCCGTATTATGAATCGAACAAGGACCAATTACAATAAATTTTCTTCTATTTTGAAAATCTAATATATCCTTTAACTCTTGTCTATACTTTACAACATTTGCTTCCGCTGAGGGTGTTAAAGGTAATTTTGATTTAACTTCTTGTGGTGTCAATAGAACGTGATAATTCTCAATGTTAGCATCGAAGACTTTCTGACGAATGGATTGTCCTAGAATCATATGATTTAAATTTGAACAGTGAATTCATCTGTACATTGTATCGAAAAAGATACCATTACTAAAAAATAAAATATATCTAAAATTATCAATTTTTTGATCTATTTATAGTATTTTTAACGATTCAAAACTAGATATAGGCGATGCGTAAGTTGAGGACTGAATTTATTGCACAGCCTTATTATAGAAGAGATTGCCAGCCATACTTTAATTAGACAAGCGATGCTGTTGGTTGCTTGCTCAAACTTCTACTTGAAATAGACTTAATGATTGAAACAATTACCCAGGCAGCACATTTTTTATTCTCGGGTGTGTGACACTTTGAGCAATATTAAACGTAATTATAAGGCTTGTAGTGTCATGCAGCAATTCTATATTGTGACAATCGCGTAAATCCTATATTTAAGTCAATAAAACTTTGTGAGATAATAAAGTTTCTTGAAAAACAGTGAATAATTATTCCGCGAATAGTTAACAGTGAACAGTTAACAGTGAACAGTTAACAGTGAACAGTGAACAGTTAACAGTGAATAATAAATATAACTCCTAACTCCTAACTCCTAAATCCACAGACGTAGCAGTGCTACGTCTCTACACTCCTAATTCCTAATTCCTAAACATGCTTGATACCTCAAAACAACAAAATAATTCCCGAGACTATTCATGGAAATTCTGGTTTACTTTGCCAATTTATCCATTTGGTAAACGACAAACAATCCGTAGGGAAGTAGTTAAAGATACTATTTGGACTTTTGACCAGCTTCAAGGTATTTTCTACGTTGTTGTTCCGATTCGCATGACGGTAGTTAAGCTGGAAGAAGGAGGTTTATTAGTTTATGCACCGGTTGCACCGACTCCCGAATGCGTTCGTTTGGTTGAGGAATTAGTCGCAGAACATGGTAGAATTAAATACATAATTTTATCTACTATCTCTGGTTTAGAGCATAAAATATTTGTTGGTCCATTTGCCAGACGCTTCCCCGATTCCCAAGTATTTGTGGCACCAAAACAATGGAGCTTTCCGGTAAATCTTCCCCTCAGTTGGTTGGGTATACCTGCTAAGCGTACTCAAGTACTTCCATTCGACAGCAGCAAAACACCTTTCGCGAATCAGTTTGACTACGAAATTCTAGGTCCCATCGAGCTTGGTGCTGGTAAATTTGCTGAAGTAGCCTTGTTGCATAAATCATCCAAAACACTTTTAGTTACGGATTCAATCGTTTCGGTTTCCGAACAACCTCCTGCCATAATTCAGTTAGATTCTTATCCCTTACTTTTCCACGCAAGAGATAAAGCAACGGACATTATTGCCGATAATCCAGAAAATCGTGGTAAAGGATGGCAGCGAGTTGCCTTATTTGCTTTATACTTTCGCCCAAGTGTTTTAGATGTACCAAAATGGAGTCTAGTCTTTCGCGATGCTGCTAAAGTACCAAAACGTTGTAAAAAAAATTATTTTGGATTATACCCTTTTGAATGGAAACAAAATTGGCAGCGTTGTTTTCAAGCTTTGCGGGGTGATGGTAGATTATTCGTAGCACCAATTTTACAAACTTTAATTTTAAATCGGGCACCGGAAGAAACTATTGCATGGGCTGAAAAAATCGCAAAATGGGATTTTAAACGAATTATTCCCTGTCACTTCGATGCGCCAATAGAAGCTACACCAAATCAATTTAGACAGGCATTTTCGTTTTTAGAAAAATATAGTGCTAGTACTTTACCACAAGAAGATTTTCAAGTTTTGGAAGAGATTGACGCTACTTTGGATAAATTGGGAATTCCTTCAGCCAAGGAGAAGGTTTAACAGTTATCAGTTATCAGTGAACAGTTATCAGTTATCAGTTATCAGTGAACAGTTATCAGTTAATAATTGGATTATCTCTAGCAATTCCTAATTCTTTAAAAGTCCCAATAAGAATTTTTGTACCAGTATTAGCTATGGTTAAGATATGGGAAGTTGATTTATCTAAAGATGAACTTTATGCCGATGCTTGGGTAATAGACAAAAAAATTTGGCTTGAATGGATTCAATGTATAATGCATGAAAAATCGCAGCCAAATCAGTTAAAATAACTGTCAGTAAGAATCGAAGCAGATATTTTTGTCGGTGATTATTTTGAAGCTAATAGCATACCAGTAGTTTCTGAAAGAGTAAAGAATGTTTTACTTACAGAAGTTCCTGAATATGTAGAATTTTTTCCCATTCAATTATTTCATCACGGTAAAGAAATAAGCAAAGATAGTTTTTTTATTTTGTACATTAAAGAAAAAACAGACTGTTTTGACTGGGAAAATCGGTATACAGAACTCAAATTCTTAATAATGGCAAAAAATCTATGAGAGCAATACGTAAATTAGTTCTATTGGAAGATATTATCAAAGATAAAAAAATAGTTAGAGTTGCTGAAGTTGGTTTTAATATAATTGCAGTCAGAGAAGACCTTTGTCAAAAAATATTAAATAGCGGTGCTAAAGGCATTGAATTCAAAGAACTTAATCAAACACGTTGGTAATTATTTTTATCGCTCCAATATTATTAATCGTAAATTAATTTAATTACTTTAATTTCAGTTACATTCCCAAGCCAAAGCCTGGGAACGAAAACATCAATCTTCAAACAGCACCAGCAGCAGCACCAACAGCTTGCTCCGGTGCAATTCCTACCAACTTCGCACTTAATTCCCACAAACGCTGTGCTTTGTCATCATCTAAGGCTTCGTTAGAAACTTCTTGCTCGAAAGATTTTCTACCTTCTTTCTGACGATTTCCCCAACTATAATATGAACCAGATTTATTATATTCTGGCTCTGCAACAACCAGTGCAACTCTTTCACCAGCTAATTCTTCCGATACATATCCGCCGGTAATATTCTTTTGGAATAGAGGGAATATTTTTTGGAATAAGGAATAATGATTGCGGAATAAACCAGTTTCTGCAACGCATCCGGGATATAACGAGCTAAATACAATCCCGGTAGAATCGTGATAGCGTCTGTGTAATTCTCTCATGGTTAAAACATTGCAAAGCTTGCTGTCTTTATAAGCTTTACCTGCTTTAAATTTCTTACCGTTAATCATCGAAATCGGAGCCTTAAAACCTTCCTTAAAACCTTTTAAATCTCCTAAATCTGGAGGTGCGGGAATGGGTATCTTACCTCCCAATTCTTTGGGATTCGCCGTTACAGTTCCTAAAATCACTAACCTCGCTTCAGGAGCAGAAGATTTTTGCAAGTCTTCCAACATCAAGTTACATAACAAGAAATGCCCCAAGTGATTTGTAGCAACACTTAATTCATAACCGTCTTCGCTTCGTTGTGGCTCCTTAGCTAAAGGTAAATACACCGCAGCATTACACACCAAAGCATCAAGAGATTTACCGCTTTGACGAAAAGTATTAACAAACTGACGCACGCTATTTAAAGAAGCCAAATCCAAATGCATGATGGTGTAGCTATCGGATGACATTCCCACCTCATTAGCAACTTTTTGAGTTTTTTCCAAGTTGCGACAAGCCATTACTACATGCCATCCTTTATTAGCTAAGGCTTTCGCAGCATACAAGCCTACTCCAGAGGAAGCACCCGTGATGACAACCGTTGATTTGCTATCTTGTGCCATAATCTTAAATTTCTATATATATTTATCAAGGTTGATTTTAAATATGTTCTCATAACTTGCTTGCTTACTATTGCTTTTGTTAAGAGTACTTTACGAATCCACCAGATTGTTAAGGAAAGTTTGTGGAAGCTAAATTTATGCTTTCGTTAGAGGGCGTTTGAAAAGTATAGTTTATATCCATAATCTCGGGTTATCCCCCCTTCCCCCCTTAAAAAAGGGGGGTTAAAGTCCCCCTTAAAAAGGGGGATTTAGGGGGATCTTAGAATTTGCAAGTCTTATTTATGGCTTTCCGGTATATCCTCTTATTAACGCCATAATTCTATTTATTTATCGTCTTGTAAATTTCCATGTTCTTCGCAGCCAAATAACAAGCATCCGCAGCTTTCCAATAAGTAATAGTTGTTTATATTTATATTTGGTTTATCTAATGCAAATTTTGCCTCTAAATTACTCAATCGCAAGACTTCGGACTTTAATTCTACTAATTCTTCTTGTTTTTCTTCTTCAGTGTAATCATCCCAGTTTTGATGATTGTCTTTAATTTGTTTTATCCAATTTTCTTGCTTATCAATTTCACCAGCAACTATAATACGGTATGTATCTATATCGTTTATATATATTAAATAAGGAATATGCTGCCAACTGAATAAATCAGAATGATTCCAGTCGCAGTTTTGGCAACAAGTATATGCGCGATGGTAATCATTTAAGAGATAATATAGATAAGCTACTTCAAAACTATCAATTTCCTCACATTTATTAATCTCTTGTTCTAATTCTTTTACTATCTTCCGAGCATCTTCTTTTTCCCCAAGCTGAATTTTGACTATTGCTAAATTGTACTTACTTCTATTTACAATATCTTTGTCGTTAGTTGCTGCAATCAAATATTCTTTACCAATATCAAAATTACCTGACTGAGCATATGCCGTACCTAAATTATGGATTATCTCTCTACTTTTATGTTTTGAGTAGGCAATTTCTAAATTTTCGATAGCTTCATGCGGTTGATTATTTGCTAAAAGCAGATAGCCATAAAGAGAGTATGGATAAAAGCTTTTAGGTTGCATTGATATACATTCTTTCTGTATTTCAAGAGCTTTTTCTAAACTTCCCCAACACTCTATAAAATAAAACCAAGCCAGGTTATGAGTCGATTTAATTGTCTTTTTTGTTGCATATGCTTTCTCCATTAATCTCAAATCTTCTTTATCTTTCACCAAGCTGGGATTATTCAAATATCCAATAGCTAAGGTATTCATGAGATTAGTATTTGTGGGATTTTCAGCTAAGGTTTTTTCTAGCTGTTTTATGTTTTCTTCTATTAGTCCCATGTTGATTAAAGATTAAAGATTAAAGGTTAAAGGTATTAAATCTCCTCGCAACTAGATCGGGACTTACGCAATTGTCACAATACCCGGTTGGTGCGTGACACTAAAAACATTATTACTACGTTCCTTCATTAGTCAAAGTGTCACAGCACCCTACAAAAAAATGTGCCGGTTGCGTAAGTCCTATAGAAGCCATTTGGTATATTTTCTTAAAATATAAAGGTTCTATAGATCAAATAGAATTCCCCGTATAACAAAAAAAATCACTAGTTCCCAGCCTCCGGGTTAGGAACCAGTATGTGGTCATTTCCAATGCCGCCCAATTTTTAGCTATGAAATACAACACTAACTAAGGGAATGAAAGTCCATACAAGCCATTTTAAAGAAGTGAATTTAACCTCTGGAGTTGGTTGTGGTTGAGATAAAAGGGCTTCGACTCTTTCTTCTAAACGGTTGGTACTGGGAGAAGCAAGTGCTGCACAAAGGACTTCTGAAGATATGGGTGGACTATTTACAACCATTAACAAAGATTCCGCTAGCAATAAGGGATCTACAGATGAAACTGCATGAGCATCGGCTCGTAATTCTCGTAAAGTGAGTAATTCTTGCCATAAAGCTTCAGTATTAGGCAAGCAAGAAGTACATTCTCGCATCCAACCCAACCAAAAGAACCAGAAGGTATCTTGGTAATAATAATGTCCTTGTTCGTGGGCTAAGACAGTTTCTATGTGATTGCTCGAAAGAGTTGCTAATAATCCAGTACTTAAGACTAACTCAGGTTTTAAAAAGCCAATTTGTCCGGCGAATAATGCCCCCGTATCGAGCAAGCGGACTTGTTTTCCAGCTACATCAACTTTCGGACAATTACGAGTAGACTTTACAGATAGCCATCCCAGCCATGCCTGTTTAATGCAGAGGAGGGCAAAAAACGCCATCAAAGTTAATGCAATTAAATAGCCATAACAACCAGTTTGCAATCCTCCCATAGTACCTTGAGGTCCCATAAACAATAAAGCAAACGTTGTCATGAAAATTAACAAGGGAGGAAATAGAAATAAAAATAGTGCTTTGTGCCAGCGCTCATTCCATTTAGCTGAGCTTTGACTCCATTGAAATCTAGTGATGCAAGCTCCTGTTAAAGCTAAAAAAATTATCAGTAAATGCATTTTTATTCTTCCTCCCTTGCTTGTCGCGCTGCTTGAATTCGTTTTGCTATTGCTTGTATTTTCGCAGAATCTGCTTCATCTAAACTATCTGCAAAGGCGGCAATTACATCGGGATTTCCAACTTTTAGAAATTGCTGTAACTGCTCGTGGGCTTTAATCACTTCTGCTTGCTGCTTTGTTAAAAGTGGCTGCCAATAAAAAGCTTTTCCTCTTTTATTACATTCAAGCCAACCTTTATCTGTTAGTCGTCGCAGCACGGTAGTAACTGAAGTATAAGCTAATTCGCGGTTAGGATCGGCTAAAATACGGTCGTGTACATTTTTTACACTAGCTTTGCCTAACTGCCAAACAATGTTTAGAATTTCTGCTTCCAACGGACCGAGAGAAAGTTGTTTGGGACGGTAATCTGGTAAAGGAGCCATTTGGATTTAAGATTTGAGGATTTAAAATTTTAGATGTCAGCTAAATTATCGTTCTTGTTTCTAGATTACAGCGAACAGCGAATAGTTGACAGTGAACAGTTGACAGTTAACAGTGAACAGTTAACAGTGAACAGCTAGTAATAAATAATTTAGGGACATCCAAAAATTAAATTACTCAATTTCTGCATCTAATACGACTATCAGATTTCTTCTCCCCCTGCTCCCCCTGCTCCCCCTGCCCCCCTGCCCCCCTGCTCCTCCCTCTCTCACTCCCCCCTCTTTCTGCCAATCTCCCCATTTACACCGGCAGCGTATTAAAATCTCGGCAGTATATAAAGGCAGGTGTATCAAGCGGATGAAGTTATTTATTTATCATGCTCCAGAAGAAACTCCCACAGATAAAATGCCAGAATGCGCGATCGCGGTTGATGTGTTGCGTGCGACTACAACAATGGCAACGGTTTTAGCTGCTGGTGGTGAAGCTGTTCAATTTTTCAGCGATTTGGATAAATTGGTAGAAGTTAGCGATAAGTTTCCTGCCGAAAAACGCCTGCGGGCTGGGGAGAGGGGAGGTGCAAAGGTTCCTGGTTTCGATTTGGGAAATTCTCCCCTCGACTGTACCCAGGAAGTTGTGGAAGGAAAGCGTTTGTTTATTAGTACCACCAACGGCACTCGTGCTTTACAAAGGATACAAGAAGCTCAAACAGTTATTACTGGAGCTTTTGTAAATCTGACAACTGTAGTTGAATATTTAATCAAGAATCAGCCAGAAAATGTTTGGATAGTGGGTTCTGGATGGCAAGGTAGCTACTCTCTTGAAGATACTGCTTGTGCTGGTGCAATTGCTGCTCATCTATTAGAAAAAACTAAGTTATCTATAGATGAAGTCGCGGGTAATGATGAAGTAGTTGCCGCAATGGCACTTTATTCTCAATGGAAAGATGATTTATTGCAAATGTTTAAACATGCTAGTCACGGTAAACGTTTGTTAGGTTTGGATTGCAATGATGATTTAAAGTACTGTTCCGAAATTGATACTTTAGATGTTTTACCAATGCAGCAAGAGCCGGGGATTTTGAAAAGACACGGTTGATATAGCAGTACTATTTTAGTCAAAATAAACCATTAAAAACCCGGTTTTTTCAAAAAACCGGGTTTCTGAATTTTTACAAGTGATTAAAGTAGCTCGTAGGTTGGGTTAGCTTCACCAAAAAATATGGTTTTCATAAAAAATATAATTTTTAACCGTAACCCAACATTCAGTTATCGGTATAAAGGCAATATTCATCTGAATAATGATTTATTTTTGCCTTATAGATTTGAGACTGAAACAAATAATAGTCTTCAACCAAAACTTTATGTAGGGTTACGGCTATTTTTCAATTTTCGTTAATTAAGAATATTGTTTGTGCGCCTAACCCAACCTACAACAAACATATTTTTATACTAAAGATTTATTCTAAAATGATTATTCCATACATTGGGATCCCCCCAACCCCCCTTAGCAAGGGGGGCTTTTTATTTAGCTCATATCTTACAGCAATATCAAAAACCGGGTTTTTTCGGTTTGTTGAGAATGGTGTAAATTAGCAAGGGGGGGTTTTTATTTAAAAAAAAATCCAAACTAATAAACTACAACCCAAGAAACTGATTAAAATTATCTTTCTGAGCAATAGAACTATTTTCCACCTGTGCTACCCAATATTTGTTAGCACGGGGTTCTGCTAAAGTAACGCTATAAGTTCGCAGTTCATCTTGATGAAATACTGTAATTTCAATATTATCTTGCGGTTGATAATCTTTTAATCTTTCGCTTAGTTGATTTGCGGTTACTTTAATTCCGTCAATTGCTAATAATTCATCACCAGCATCTATTCCGGCAACTTGTGCGGGAGAATCATATTCTACAAATTTAATTGATTCTTTTCCATTATTACTAACTACTTTGATTCCTAAAAATGGCTCATCTACTTTATCTGCAACTAACTGCAAACCAAAAGGTTCGAGATATTCGTCAAAGGGTAAATCTTCTCTACCGCAAACGTAACGCTCAAAGAATTCTGTTAAATCTGTGCCTGCTACCGATTCTATTACTTGTTTTAATTCTTCGGCAGTATAACCAATTTCATCTTTTCCAAACTTCTCCCATAATTTCAGCATTACATCATCAAGAGAACGTTGATTTTTATGGCGGGAACGAATTAATAAATCTAACAATAAGGTTATCATTTCTCCTTTTAAATAATAGGAGATTTGAGAATTTGGACTGTTAGCATCTTGACGATAAAGTTTAATCCAAGCATCGAAACTCGATTCCGCAACCGGCTGTACTTTACGCCCTGGCGTGGTTAGATATCTAGTTATTTCTTTACTTAAATTATTCAAGTATGAATCAACATTGTAAATTCCCGCTCTTAAAGGAATTAATAAGTCGTAATAACTGGTAGTTCCCTCGCAAAACCACAAAGAAGGTGTATAGTTTTCTTGGTCGTAATCAAAAACTTCTAATTCCTTGGGGCGAATTCGCTTTACATTCCATAGATGGAAGAATTCGTGAGCCACCAACTGCATGAAACGTTCGTATTTTTCCCTATCGCTAAATCCAAAACGGCGATAAATTAAGGAGCAAGAATCTTTATGTTCTAATCCACCAAAGGATTGTGCCGATAAGTGTAGCAAAAATAGATATCGTTCGTAAGGCAAACCCCCAAACATATCTGCTTCAACTTCGACAATTTTCTTGATATCCTCAATTAATACTTCGACTTTGACATTACCTTTGCCATAAATCGCTAATTGATGGGGTTTTCCCTTGACTTCAAAATCATGCAGCTCATGGGTACCGATTTCAAAAGGACTATCTACAAGGGTATCAAAGTCCGCAGCAATAAAAGTATTTTTTTGCTCTGCATCTATTGGCAATGTTGTAGTAACTTGCCATTGCGGATTTGGCGTTTCAACAGTAATGCGAATCGGTTGCTTGTCAAATTCCGGTATTCTAAAAAATATTGCCGCTCCATTAAAATAACCGTGGGTTGCATCTAAATGATTTGTCCGTACAGTTAATTCATTTGCAAAAATACGATACTTTATCGTAACTTCGGAAACCCCATTTGTATCAACTTGCCAATGATTTTTAGCAATTTTCTGCCAATTTAAAGCTTTATTATCGCTAGTTGCCCAAAAATCTTGTAAATGCTTGGCATATTCCCGTACTAAATAAGAGCCGGGAGTCCAAACGGCCATTTTCAAATCTAAAACGGATGATGAATAATCTACTAAATGTAAAGTAACCTCAAACAGATGGTTTTCTGGATGAGGCATTGCAACTTGGTAATTTATTGTTGCTGTAGTTTGTTTGGCAGAATTTGGGAGATGAGGAGCTGTACCTAATGTCATTTTTTTGAGTTATCGGTCAAGAATTTTTAATTTAACTTATAATCTACAGTTTGATATGTTTTCTTTCAAACAAAGATAAAAAGTAAGATTTTATTAAAATTAAACTGCATTCACTAGTACCGCTTGCGTTCGTACGAAGTAAGAAGTAAGAAGTAAGAAGTAAGAAGTAAGAAGTAAGAAGTAAGAAGTTTGATTTTTTAGGCTTTTCAGGGATTTTTAATGGTTGCCTTATTTACGCCGTGTTGTACTAGAATGAAAAGTTTTGCGATACCCTTTGCTTATCGCCCTTCATAAGTACCTAGGCAAAATTAATTGTATATTCTCCACAGCATTCGCGTTTACGTTCCAGACTACAATTTTCGGTAATCTTAGAGTCTGAGGGGAGTATCTCAAAGGTTAAGTAGGTTGGCATTGAAAATAGTAATTGGGATAAGGCAATAGGCTGTCTTGCTGTCTTGCAATAGGAATAAGGGTTTGAGGGTAATTTACATTCTGTAATATAGCTTGGTTTATTTGTGCCGACTTACTTAGGGAGATCCAAAAAATAAATTATCCCACCGTTTTATAAATATTCCGAACAAAACCTAGACGTATAGTGGTGTTGCCCTAACGGGCAACACCGACGGTGGGATAATTTATTACTTGTAAGTGCCTTAGTAACGAGATATCGCAACCATAACTGAGGTGAGTTTTTTCAGAGCTTGAGAATCATCCCAAATAAAAATCCCCGGTGACAGCTAGCAACCGAGGCGATTATTCAAATAAGAAATGATGAAATTAAATGTAGGCTAGCTGACTGAAAATGCAACCGAAATTAAAGTGGCGACAATTAATGTTGCATATGCCGCTTGCAATCTATACTGACGCTGCTGCTCTTGGTTGGGGTATTCGGCAAAGTACATATTCTGCTCGGTTGCGTAGTTATTTAAAACGCCGTTTTCGTCTGTTGTATACATAATCTTTTCCTGATGTTTTTTTGCTTTATGTAAACAATCGTAACGAAAATGTTACAAAAGGTCAATAAAAATTGACAATAAAATATTAATGTGTATTATATGCTTTGCTTATGGAGATAGATAAGGCACTTACTTGAAGTATCTGCAAATAAAAATATGTAAGAGATATGAAAATCAAAAAACCCGGTTTGGGAAAACCGGGTTCATAAGTAACTTAAACTATTGCACAAAAACTTAACTTAAATTCTGCCAGCTAAATTAACCAATTGCTTGAAATTAATTAAATGAATTAGATCTTGAGTTGTATTGATGTTTACCCAAGATTTTTCATTCAGCTTTTCCATAATTTGGGTAGTTTCTTCTATACCGATATCGGTAATATCGGCTAAATCTTGAAAAGGAATATTATAAATATCTTTCCCTTTTTGAGCCTCTTTACCATAACTTTCACCCAAAGAAACCAACGTATGAGATAACTTAACCGCTGGTGGTGCAGCCCGCATTTGCAGACGTAAGTTAACATAACGCAACCGTCTTACCATCAGTTGCAGCATTCGGTGATGTAGTTGGGGATCTTTAAATAGTATCTGAATAAAGCTTTCCCTCGATACGCTAATCAACTCCACCGGAGAAAGAGCAATTACATCGGTGGAGCGGGGAGATTCATCTAAAATCGCCATTTCGCCGAAAAAATCGCCTTTGCCCAAAATCGCTAAAGCACGAGAGTCTTCGCTAGTAGTACGTCTAACTTTTACCCAACCTGAAACAATAAAATAAACTGCATTACCCCAAGAATCTTCCATTAAAACAGCTCTTCCTGCTGGATATTCGTGCATTGTTGCAACGTTGAGCAGCCACTCTAAAGTTTGGGGATTAGCCGTACTCATTAAAGGGAAAATTTCACTAAAAACCTCTGTTTGCATGAAATATCTGCCACAAATAGATTAAAAAACTCAACAGCTTAAAAATATATAGATAAAAACGTATCTATAACCTGGTATTCAGCAGATTACGGTTGCAAAATGTTATTTTATCAAACCGTATCCCTGCTTAGCTAACGGTTTATGTCTCTATTACAACACAATGCTTTGGGAATACTCATCAGCGGTTTTACTGACTATTTACTCAAAATTAATTTACATATTTGCAATTTGAGTAAGTATTCTCAAATGATGGTCTAAATTGTCCATCAGTTTGCTTAAGGAGTCTAAAGCTTGTGATTGCTGGGGACTTAACTCCCGTTTGTTCACAGCGAGTCTTTCTTGTAGTTCCCGTACTTTATAGTTTAGCTGCTGAGAAGCTCCTAAAGCATCACGACTAAGACGTGTTAGCTGCTGCTGTTGATAAAACTTCAATGCGGCTCCACGCAATACCTGTAAAGTCGCTTCTTCCCCGTGCATTCCTAGCATCACTCGCAGACGCAATAACAAGCGCTGTTTTTGATATAAACATTCAATTTCTACTTGTTTTGCTTGCGATAATGTCACTACAGGTAAAGAACTCAACCGCTTTAATTCATTGAGTACGCCTTGAAACGCCGACAATGGTAATTCTTCTACAACTGACTGTACTATCCCATTTAAACTCCAGAGTATTCTTCCTTCATAAGGCTGTCTTTCTAAATATAGACGACCTATACCTCCTTCCAGGATTCTTGCTAATAATTCATTAAGCAATTGCTTGGGTGGAAGCATTGACAGTGTTTCATTTGGACTGAATGATTCCGGAAGAGGTAATTTTAATTCCGGAATATTTTCTACTGATAAAATTTCAAATATATCTGTACCAGTATTTGCAGGTGTATTTTGCTTGTTGGCTTTTATTGGCTCTGTAACGCCAGATTTTTTAATTTCTTTTTGAGATAAACTTTTGAAGTTAGCTTCTGTTGAAGAATCAAACAGTATTAATGTGTTCTCTCCTGGATGTGATTCTTCTACATAATCTTCTAAATCTAATTTATTGACAACTTTTGCCGTGTTGTTTTCTGAATTATTAGAATCTACTTGAGTTTCTTTTTCATGTAGCTTAGATTCTTCACATGCGTTTTTGTAACTAAGATACTGTGACAATATGATGCGGTGAGTATCAGCGGACACTGTTTCAATTGTTACGCCAGCTTTTAGGTAAGATAAGATACTATTAACATAGTCTAACGCTACCGTGTCTTTAGGGTTAACGATGCCCAACAACAGATTGTTGTATTCTAACTTCAAAGGTAAAATTTGATGATAGAGGCAAGCCTCAAAACACAAAATACCTTCTTCTATAAGTCGAAATATCTGTTCGCTTTCTAGTTGTTGGTTCTGTTCGAGAGATGATGCACCGTCAGTCCCTATAGTCTTAGATGGCTTTTGATTGGCAATTGCTGAATTGGTATCAGTTGGTTTGCCTTCGGAAGACAACATAGGTCAAATCGCTTAATATTTTATTCCATCGTATTCGCTCCATCAGTAATTTGGCACTATTTTGTCAAAAACTTTTTAGCTGGTGAAAGTTAAATTAATTACTCCGCCATCATAATTAACTTTAGTATTTTTCTCCATCTAAGAGCTTAACTTAGTTATTGAGTCGCCCATACAAATCCAGCTGCTGATGGGAGGATCATCTTATTCGCTGCGTATAGCTTGAGCCGCTAGATAAATCTTCGTCCACTCTCCCATTATTTGATGAGTTTTGCGTTTGAGATTTTTAGCAATTTCTTCTGTTGTTTTACCCATCTTCGACATCTCTAAAACTTGCTTCTGCACGGGAGATATTTTTGATTGTAATTTCTCCCACTGCTGGGGCGTTAGTCCTAAATTATGTTCTAGCAAAGAAGTTTCCAACCAGTTTGCTACTAATTCCGGTTTATCTTTAAGAGCAAAAACCCTTATGGCATGATAACCAATCTTTTCCCGCAAACGATAAATTTCTTTGATGGGTTTACCTAATTTTTTGGCAATGGCATCTTGGGTTAAGCCTTTAAGATAGAGTTTCAACCACATTGTTGCGTCTTCTCCCAAGTTTTCTTTGAGATACTCTGCAAATTCATCTTTCACCAGTTGACGCTGTAGCTGTTGCTCCTGGGCTTTTTCTTCTTCTTGGTAATCTTCTATGGCGTTTTGATCGACTAAGCTAACTCGATTTTCACCGTCTTCACCTAGTACTTCTTCTGAAACCAAGCGCACCATATCTTTTGTTGGTACCTGTGTTAAACCACCTCTTTGAGTTCTTTTCAAATAGTTAACAAAGCGATATACCAACAACGGTTGATTGCGTATTGGTCGCATACAATACTCTTCCAAGCTGGCAAATACCAAGGCATTTCTTAATCTACTATCTTGGGTAAACTCAGAAATGCAAGCCATTTGAGAAACCATATATTTATCGCTCTGCAATAATTCTTGGAGTATCTCTTGCAACACATCCAATACTTTACGCTGACGATCGCGACTTAATGAAATCCAAGTTTGAATTTTGGAACGCAATGTCGCAAGGCTTCCCAAACGAGTAATCAAGTTGCGATAGGCACGCTCTCTACTCATGCCCAAATAACGCTGACACAAAATTCTATAGCGATATTCCATCGCTTGCTTGGCAATTTTTAATTCTTTAAGATTTAAATTGTCAAACCGTTCTTTGTCGCTTCCTATAAGCCACTTGATGATGCTGGCTCTTGTGGCTTCGCTATGCCCAGAACATTCATCAGCCAAGCGGTTTTGCCAATACTGTGCCAGTTTTTCTGCTTCAGATGTCATATTGAGATTGCGCTCCTCAAAACCCTGCTTTAAAGTTTGCATCACAACCCCCACTTATCACAATTGGTGTATCTAACTATTTGTCGCCACATCAGACCAAAATATCCAAAAAACATTTTATGGATTCTATTTTTTATACGTCTGAATAAGTCAAAGTTATGCAGAATTTTTTCCCTCAACTTAAAAAACAATCAATACAACATACAATTCAATTGTGTTTTTAAGCTACCTTCCTTAGTTTCAGACAATGTAAATTTTTTTTACGAAAAATATTTCATTTTTCAAATAAACACTTTATATCTGTCCTAAGATAGATTTACAAATAACCGGCTTATCTATTTTTAAGTCTTAGAATCTAAGACCATTTTTAACGTAATAAATAGAATTCACTTTCACCGAGACGTTGTATTATGCATATTAGTTTCACTATAAAAGTCTGTATATATATTAGTATTTATTTTTACATGGGTAATTATTTGCTGAGGTTTATTTAGATATCATCACAGTTAATATAGAGTTAAAAAACATGGTATAATATATATCCTTATACTCTATAGTTACCCTTATGACGAATGTCATGAAAAATTAACCATTAAGTTGAAAAGGTTAATTAAATAGTTATTTAACGTAAAAATTAGATGTTTAACAAAGGTAGTGAATAGCTACCTTGCCATAGCAGAACAAGATACTCCTATTACAAAAAAAGATTTGGCATAACTGTAAAATGCCAAGCAACAAATATGCATTATATATCGCTCATGACAAATTTATATAAATGCATGAGTTTACATAATGCAATTATTTAAACAAGGGTAGTCTAAACCCTTTAAGTCAATTATGAAAAAAATACTGAAAATGTAGAAGTACCCCTACGGGTACTTTTTTTAACGTAATTAAATGGGCAAAAAGGCTTACTGTAGTTCCGGTAGAAGGTGCAACTATAACTAATAATCCACAGTTTAGGAATGAGAACTGATTATTTCATTAACAGTTTAACGGCCATTTGACCTGCCTATAACTGGATTTTCCACAGCGAGTCGATATTCTTCAACTGCTTCTGAATAAGCAATTGGTAAGACAGCTTCAACGTTTTCATGGGGACGAGGGATAATTACCCAAGATTCAAGGGTTCCACCATAACAGCTTTCAGCGGCTTCAACACCAGCAGCCATAGCGGTTTTGACTTCCGAAACGTCACCGCGAATATTAACTGTAAATCGGGCACTACCAACTCTTATATAGCCCACAAGGGTAACTCTACCGGCTTTTACCATTGCATCCGCCGCAGCTAATACGGCAGGAAAACCTTTAGTTTCTAAAGCACCAACTGCCTGTAGTGGCATTTATAATCTCCTCTATTAATAAACGTATGAGCTGCTATGACTTAGAGCAGCTACAGATATATTCTTTATCTTCTCAGAAAGTGAACAATAGCGGACTACAGACGGAAAGGTTCTGATTTTGAAGTGAAGTGGATTGGTAAAACGCTTTCCACATTCTCCGGGGGATTGGGAACGATGTAATGTTCCATTACTTGCCCTCCATGAGATTCTTTTTCAACAACTTCAATCCCCGCTTCAACAGCACGAGTGACTTCAGAAACCCTGCCCCTGACAGCGACAAAGAAGCGTCCGCTTTCTGACTTATCGTAAAACACTATTGAAACTGCGGCAGCCTTAACCATCGTATCTGAGGCTATAAGTATCGCAGGAAAACTAAGTGTTTCGATTACTCCTACTGCCATTGGCATGGCTTTATTCTCCCGAGTCAAGCTATAAGTAAAAATAATTATACGGTGGTTTTGACACGGTTTGAATGTAAATTTTATGTTTTGATATACTCGTCGCCCTATAAGGGACTTCCAATTAAAAAAATAATCAATCGTTTTGGTGAGCAGGGGGAGCAGGGTTACAATTTCCGTAAAAAAATCGGCTTTGAATCCTCCGTAAAAAAATGGGCAGGCTTTAAAACAAGTTAACTCGTGGTGTGTCCGGCATCTTTCTATACTAAGCCTGCCCATTTTTTAAGGCTACGTCTCGGGGCTTCATAAACCAATTAATTAGTGGAGCATCCGGTATCTTTCACAACAAGCCTGCCCATTTTTTAAGGCTACATCTCGGGGAAGCGGAGGAAGCAGGGGGAGAAGAAATTTGATAGTGGTATTAGATGCAAGATAGCCGTAATTTAATTTTTGGATGTCCCTAAGTGTGGCAATTCGTAGCTATTCAAGTAATCGGGCAAAATTTTCAGCTATAACTGATGAATTAAAAGTTTTTAATTTAAGGTTTTATCAAAATATGCTTGCTAGAGTTTGGAGTGCGTCAATTGTCGGCATCGATGCGATTAAGGTGGGTGTGGAAGTCGATGTATCGGGTGGTTTACCGGCGATTGTGATGTTGGGGCTTCCCGATAGTGCGGTGCAGGAATCAAAGGAACGGGTAAAAGCAACTTTGAAAAATGCGGGTTTTGCTTTCCCGATGCGTAAAATTGTAATTAATTTGACTCCTGCTGATTTGCGTAAGGAAGGTCCTTGTTTTGATTTACCTATCAGTGTGGGTATTTTAGCCGCTTCCGACCAAGTTAATCCCGATTTACTGGGTGATTATTTATTCTTGGGAGAAGTTTCCTTAGATGGCAGTTTGCGTCCGGTTGCTGGTGTATTACCAATCGCTGCTGCGGCACAAAATATGGGAATTACGGCTTTGGTGGTACCTGCGGATAATGCACAAGAAGCGGCAGTTGTTAAAGGATTAGATGTTTATGGTTTTGAGAATATCTCTGAGGTAGCCGATTTCTTAAATAATCCTACAGGTTATAAACCCGTGCAGCTTGATGAAGCTGTAGAAGAATCCCAGGAAGACGCAGAATTTATTCATCATTTAGATTTAAAAGATGTCAAAGGACAAGCCCATGCACGACGTGCTCTAGAAATAGCTGCAGCAGGAGGTCATAATCTGATATTTGTGGGACCTCCCGGAAGCGGTAAAACCATGCTGGCAAGGCGTTTACCCGATATTTTGCCGCCCTTGGGTTTTGACGAATCTTTGGAAGTTACTCGTATCTATTCCGTTGCTGGATTACTCAAAAATCGCGGTACATTAATACGCGATCGCCCTTTTAGAAGTCCCCATCATTCAGCAAGTGGTCCATCTTTGGTGGGTGGTGGCAGCTATCCCCGTCCTGGTGAAATTTCATTATCACATCGAGGGGTACTTTTTCTAGATGAGTTAACAGAATTTAAAAGAGACGTTTTAGAATTTCTGCGTCAACCTTTAGAAGATGGGCAAGTTACTATTTCCCGCACCAAACAATCTGTAATGTTTCCGGCACAGTTTACCTTAGTAGCTAGTACCAATCCTTGCCCTTGCGGCTTTTACGGCGATACCATCGAGCAGTGTACCTGTTCGGCGAATAAAAGAGAACAATATTGGGGAAAGTTATCGGGGCCGTTAATGGATAGAATTGATTTACAAGTTGCAGTAAATCGTTTAAAACCAGAAGAAATTACCCAGCAACCCAACGGAGAAACATCGGAAACCGTTAGGGAAAGAGTTTTAGTAGCACGGGAGCGAGCCTCTAAAAGATTTGCAAAAGAAAAAACTGTACGCTGCAATGCTCAAATGCAAAGTCGTCATCTTCAGAAATGGTGCAAATTAGATGATGCATCTCGTAATTTATTAGAAATGGCGATTAGAAAATTAAGTTTATCAGCAAGAGCGAGCGATAGGATATTAAAAGTAGCGCGAACTATTGCAGATTTAGCTGGGGATGAAAATTTACAGCCCAAGCATGTTGCCGAAGCTGTACAGTATCGGACTATAGATAGAATGCAATATTGACACTCCCACGTAAGGCAGACGCTGGGATTCTCAGTTCATCGTAGTTACTTGCTCTACCAGAGTTACCCCAAGTAGAGTAGAGGTCACTACTCCCTGAGCGTTACTTCGGGGATGCCCTCCCCTAGCTCTTTCAAGAATGTTAATTGCTGCATTTACATCCCTTTGCAAAGTACATCCACACTTACAAGCATGAGTTCTTTGGCTGAGAGTCTTTTTGACTTTGACTCCACAATTAGAACAGATTTGTGAAGTGTAATGTGGCTTAACAGCAATTGCTAAACGACCGTATTTTTTAGAAAAATATTCAAGCCATTGTCTAAAAAGCCTCCAAGCTACATCGTTGATTGACTTAGCAAGACAATGGTTTTTTACCATGTTCTTAACAATTAAATCTTCATAGGCGACTAAATCGTTAGATTGTACAAGCGTGAGGGCTATTCTCTTAGCAAACTCGGTACGCTGGGTTGGGTATGGCTTACTTTTAACTGTTTACGAGCATATATTCTTCTTGATTTATGACGTTTGTTTGAACCTTTTTTATGTTTGTAAATACGGCGTTGAGAACGCTTAATATCTTTCTCAGCTTTACGTAAAAATCTAGGATTTTCTACATGACTACCATTACTATCTGAGTAGAAAAACTCTAACCCAACATCCAGACCTACTTGATTGCCTGTTGGTTCAAGTTGTTTAGAACTATCAACATCAACAGCAAACTGGCAATAGTAACCATCAGCACGACGCACCAAACGAACTCTTTTAATGGACTTAACTGGGTAAGTATGGACATCCCAATTTCCCATTAATTTAAGTTCCCCAATACCTTTTTTGTCGGTAATAGTAATACGTCTCTTAGTTTTGTGTAGTTTCCACCCAGAAGTTTTATATTCAACTGAGCGATTATCTTTTTGAAATCTCGGAAAACCTTTTTTACCTGGCTTGCCAGATTTACAGTTGTCGCGAAGCTCGCCGGAAAGAGTACTCTGTCCGGCAGACTTCGCAAAAAATGTACTAATTGCAAACCATGCTCGTTCAGCAGCAGATTGAACTGCCATACTGTTTAAATTTTTAACAAATTTAAACTCGTTCCGCAAAATTGTTGAATATTTATTTAAAGTAAACTTATTTATTTTATTTTCTTTTTTGGAATTTATCCAATACCGTAAGCATTTATTTCTGATGAATTGCGTGGTACGGATAGCTTCTTCTATTGCTTGATACTGCTTCTTAGAAGCAACTATTTTGTATTCTAGAACCAGCATCTACATCACCTCCTTGCTTTTGTATCAACTTGTTATATACTAACATATATATGTTAACTATGTGTCCACAAAATGAGAAAAAAAGATTTACATATTAGGATTAGTCCACGCAGACTAAATAAGCTACGCTTATTAGCCGCGGAACAGGATAAGACCATCACTCAAATAGTAGAAGATTTGCTTGACACCTTACCCGAACCAACAAACGCCACGGCGACTAAAGTCGCACGCTAGCTTATATCCCAGGTCTGAAGACACGCTCGTTTTACGCTTCTGGATTCCTGATAACAATGGGGAATTAGGCATTGGGCATTGGGCATTGGTAATTGGTAATTACTACCCCCTCTTCCCCATCTCCCCCCTCTCTCCTCTCGCTTCTTAAACATCAACGTTAACAAAAATGGCTATTCAAACTATTCAAGCAAGAGATATCAATCTTCGTTACCTGATAGATAATTTTAGTATTCAATTAGTCCAAAATCTTGACTTCTTCCCCGAATGGCAAAACGATTTACCAGAATTGAGCGAATACGATAAGCAACAGCTTAATAAAATCAAAGATGGTTATTTTAATCTGCTTAATTATCCACCGTTGTTAGAAGGAGTTGTTCGTCAAGCAATAGTCGATCCATTACTTTTTATCGGTGATTTTTACCTCGCACCATTTTATGTCAAGTCGGAAGAATCAATCGATATTGAAGTCCCAGAACAGGATACTATTATCAAAGGTCGCATCGATACTTTGGTATTATGCAACCAGCTATGGGTAATGATTATTGAATCAAAAAAAGCATCATTTTCAATTGAAGAAGGTTTAGCGCAATTACTGTCGTATATGCTTGGTAGCCCTATTATTGATAAACCTACTTTTGGGCTGATTGCCACGGGTAGCGAATTTATTTTTATTAAGTTAGTTAAAGTTGATCGCCCACAATACGGAACATCAAAAGTTTTCTCAATGCGTAATCCCGGCAACGATCTATATGATGTATTAAAGATTTTGAAGAAATTGATTGCAATAGCAAGCCTTCAAGCTCACTAACCAATATTATTTCTCCCCCCTCTCCCCCCTCTTCCCCCTCCTTAAGTATAATTACTTCCATCTTTACCCAGAGTTGATACTAATCTAAAATAGTAAAATTCTTGCATTGCAGAACTGTAGATGGATTGGAGTAGCTTGCTGCGAAGTTTACAATCGGACTTTATCAAGCGTTTGGCTGATGGTTGTTTGCTGCATTGTCAAAGTGTTGGGCAATATAGCGAGCTAAGTATCATCTCTGGTGAGAGGTTAAAACAGCTACGAGAGTTCTGTTGGATGATGGCGGAAAAATATAAGCGGGTTTCTTCGGTGCGCGATGTTTTTGTTAGCTATCTCAAGGGAAAGTTGGGTGAGGAAGTTGTTAAGGAAAGGTTGGCTGATTTTATTACTGAGGTGGATTATGAAAAACGATTCGGTGGTGATGGTAATGTTGATTTTACGTTGACTGCTAATCCTTTAATTGGGATTGAAGTTAAATCTCGTTACGGTTATTTTAATAAGGTTAGATGGTCGGTTTCTGTTGATGAAGTACAAAAAAATGCGGTTATTGTTTGCGTTTTAATTCAGGAAGAAGTAAATGAAGCCCAATCTAAATATAATATGGTTTTGGCTGGGTTTTTACCAACCCAAATGATTAAGTTGAGAACTGGTAAAATCTCTTTTGGAATCGAACAATTATTTTATGCTGGTGGGTTACGTTCTTATTTAGAACATTTACAGGCTTCTACAAGTTATGTCTCTCCTAATATTTCTCCTAATATTTCTTCTAATTCTCCTCAGCAGCAATTATTTAGGAAAGCAGCAAACCAAAATTTGATTACGTCAGTTACAAACGAAGAAAATTTAGACGGGCTTTACGTTAAGCAGGGTGATGAATGTTTTAACAAAAAACTTTATGATGCTGCAATTGAAAATTATAGTCAAGCGTTACAGATTCATCATAGCGATGCAAATACTTATTACAAACGTGGCAATGTTTTTTACTGTTTGAAAGATTATAGTCAAGCAATTGCAGATTTTACTCAAGCAATCAATATAAATCCCAATTTCGCCAAGGCTTATATCAAAAGCGGGTTGACTCGGTATCAGTTAGCTGATTATTACGGAGCCATTGAAGATTATACTCAAGCGATTAGAATTAATTCTTACGATGCGGAAGCTTTTCAAAACCGTGGTGATATTCGTTCTTTTCTCGGAGATAGCCAAGGTGCAATTGAAGATTACACCCAAGCTGGAAAAATTAATCCTCATGTATTAGAAACACAAATATTAGAAACACAAAGATTAGCATCGCAGCAAATTAATCTCAAGATTGAAGAAAATTCTCATAATTCTACAATTACAACAGATAATAATAACGGTAATTTACACCGGGAGAATCATCAACGAGCCATTGAAGTTTTTACGCAGGTAATTGAAATTTCTCCGGATGATGCAGTTGGTTACAAAAAACGCGGTAATGCTCGTTGTGATTTGGGGGATTATTTACCAGCTATTGAAGATTTTACTAAAGCAATTCAGATAAACCCTTATGATGCAGATGCTTATTTTTTTCGGGGAAATGTTTTTTATCAAATAGAAGATAAACCCGAAGCTATTGAAGATTACACTCAAGCAATTAAAATAAATTCCAACCATACGGATGCTTATATCCATCGCGGTAAGGTGCGGGATGAATTAGGAGATACTCAAGGGGCAATAGCAGATTTTCACATAGCAGCCGATTTATATCAAAAAGCCGGTAAGGTGCAGGAACATAAGGATACTAAAGAAAGGATTTTAGATTTGGAAATTGAAGAATCTTTGGATGTATTGGATTTTTGAAAATTATCAATAATCAATACTAAGTAGCTAACTGATAACCAATCGCTGGCAATAGTATTCAATATCACTAGTAATAACCAGCGATGTAAGGGTTTTAACGCATGACAGAATACACGAAACTACCCCCTTTCCCCTCTTCTGCATGAACATGGATTTGGCTACCACCACTTTTGCTGATATTCAAAAGTTACCTCCTGCTCACACCCTAACTTGGTCAGAAGGGGAAGTGCGGGTTCGGCGTTATTGGCAGTTGCCAGAATCAGTTGAATATTTACGTTACAAGCGCTCGGAAGATTATGTTGAGCAGTTTCAGGAGTTGTTTGAAAGGTCTGTTGCAGACCGATTGCGAACTGATAAAGCTGCTACTCATTTAAGTGGGGGAATGGACTCTACGAGTATTGCAGCTACTGCTTATAAATTAATGACGGCAACTAAATCTTCAGTGGATTTTCGGTCTTATTCAATAATTTATAAATATTTAATACCTGACGAAGAAGGAGACTACGCCACACAAGTTGCTGAAAAAGCCGGTTTCCCAATTGAGTATCTAGTGGCAGAAGATTTCATTCAACAAGCTCCTAAAGAACACCCAGAATACCTATATCCCGAACCTTTATTAATTCCTAACCAAGTCCCTGAAGTAGAGAATACGCGCCGTGTAGCTGAATACAGTCGGGTACTTCTAGCTGGCTTTGGTGGCGACCCAGCACTTTATCCTTCGTCTAAAAATAAGTATAAAAATATACATTATTTGTTGTTAGTAAATGATATATTTAATTCACTGGGTTACATCCGCTCTTTTGGTCGTTTACCGCCTTTAGGGTTTAAAACCCAATTGCGTCGATGGCTTAAAAGATGGCAACAAGAGATTGATTTGCCCGACTGGTTTAACCCAGACTTCGCAGAACGAGTGAACTTAAAAGCCCGACTGCAAGAAAGATTTACTGCATCACCACAGAGAGACCGTTACGGGATGACTACTGCTCCCTTATGGTCGAATATCTTTGCTTGGTCAGATCCGGGCTTCACTGGCTTTCCGGTGAAACTTCGCTTTCCATTTTTCGATGTGCGTTTAGTGGAATATTTGTTGTCGGTACCGTCGTTCCCTTGGTTGGAAGATAAATTCCTGCTGCGGGAAGCCATGAAAGGACTGTTGCCTGATGCCGTGCGGTTGCGGTCTAAAACACCTCTGCAAGGGTTTGCTCATTACAACTTAATGCAGCAGCGAGGTATTCAGCCCTGGATGGAGGAATTAACATCAACACCCCTGTTGAGTCCTTATGTCAGCAATGACAAGCTGTTGCAAAAACTGCAAGGCGTTGCAGAATTGACCCCTGCCACTTACCATCAGGCTGCTCCAGCCCTGCAATTGGCATACTGGCTGCGTCATCAACAACGTCCACAAAATACCACACGGACTTTATCTCTAGTTTGAAATTGAAATTAAGGAGTCTTTATCATGTCTCAAATAAATCAAAACGAAGCTACCAAGGCATATCACAGTCCCCAACTGAAAAAACTTGGTAATGTCAGTGAAGTAACACAAGCTAGTAGTGGCAGCCCTGGCGATTCATTTGATAGCGGCGGTTCCTTTCCTAGTGTTTATGCTTCGTAATTAAAACGAATCATTTTTGAGGCTGCTATTGGGTGATTAACAGCCTGCGTTATGCCTTAAGGAAGATCCAAAAAATAAATTGTCCCACCGTTTTACAAACATCCCGGACAAAACCTAGACGTGTGGCGGTGGGACAATTTATTACTTGCAAGTCCCTAAATGCGCTAATGCACGTTTTGTGCAGAATGTGGCTTGTATAACTTGTTCCTTGTCTCTGGCAAGGAATATAGAGTTGAAGGCTCTGCCTTCATTGATTGCGAGGCAGAGCCTCACGAGTTCCGTTCCAAGGCTCTGCCTGGGAACGAGGACTAACTGGATTCTTAATAGAGATGAAATATGTTGTATTAGCTACAAAAAAGTATTTTAGTTTGAATGAATAATTCCTTTAAATATAAAGTTTATGGCTTAACCCTAGGGACTAACAGAGAAATACCATGTTTAATTCCTGCTCAAGCTAATGCACCGGTTGATGTCTGGGTTAATTTGATTGGGGTATCGCAACCTTCGTCACCAGAAATAGAGAGTATTTGCTCTGGAATCAACGTAATTTCCAAAGACGATGGTAACTATTTAGATTTGTGGTTTCGCGGTGATGGACAACTTGATGTCCAGATTAATCCTCAAGGCGATCGCATTTCGGCAAGTTGGACTAGTTCGGTTTTAGAACAAGAGGTGATTACCCTGTTGTTGGGACAGGTTTTGGGTTGTACTTTACGATTGCGAGGTACTCTTTGTCTTCATGCTTGTGCGATCGGAATTGGTGAGAAGGCTATTGCAATTGTAGGTCAAAGTGGAGCCGGTAAATCAACCACAGCAGCGGCTCTTGCTAAGCGGGGATATTCTATTCTCTCCGATGATATTGCCGCGATTAACCATAGCGCTAAAGATTGGTTAGTACAACCGGGTTATCCTCGTCTGCGATTGTGGCCAAAATCCGTTAATGCTTTGTACGGCTCAGAAGATGGCTTAGATAGAATTTTCAGCTTTTCCCAGAAGCGGTTTGTGGATTTAAATAACAATAGTGAATGGCAGTTTTATAGCGAACCTTTACCTTTAGCAGCTATTTATATTTTGGGAGAAAGACAATCCGAATTTACTACACCGAGAATAGGACCCATTCCCCCAATGAATGCGGTGATGAATTTGATGACACACCGCTCGGTAAGGCATTTAAAGCTAGATTCGGATAAACAAGCGATTGAGTTTGCCGAACTTAGTCGTTTGGTGATGAAGGTACCCGTGAGAAAAGTGATTCGCAGCGATAGTTTGGAGGCTTTACCACAACTATGTGACGCGATTGTGGAAGACGCAAGCAATATAATTACGCTAGAGAAATGCACTCAACCCTAACAGAATCCCTTGATGTACTTTTACCGAATCTGGAACCAGCATTAGCTACAACTGATGCAGCATTGGGCTTAAAAGCATTAGCTGCTAATCTCGCGCCGATTCTACGGGGTGGTTTTGAATGCCGTCTTAATGTCAACTCTCCCCAGGTAGATTTACAGCAGTGCATTGTACGAAACGAAAGCGAGTTGGTGTTGTTGCGAGAATTGATTGCAACTGCTACCTCAAAAGGTGGAGAATCTGCACATCCAGCTTGGTTTCGATTAAATGATTTTTTAAGTGAGTGGTTATCATTATCATCGCCACTTTATAACAGCATACCGGAAATTTGGCTGGAGTTTGATATTGATAATTCCGAGGCTCGTGTTCCCATTCCCGCGATTTTTTTTGGTTTACAACAAGATGTATCACCAGCAGTTGAAACCTATGCCATCGCTACAAAATCCCTTGATTTACTTTTAGGTGATCCGGGTTGGTGTGATTGGCAAGGAAATCTCTATCGCTGTTTTAAATCTTGTCCTGATGGAGTATTTGTCAGTCACATTGGTGCGATGTTATCGCGAAATGCACCAGCTTTACGAGTCAATGTCAAACGTTTGCAACCACAATTGCTGATTCCCTATTTACAAGAAATTGGCTGGCAGCATGAAACAAACGAAATAGAAGCGTTGATGAAGCAGTTGTTTGGTTTGGTAGATAGAATTACAGTTTGTTTGGATGTAGGGAAGCAAATTTATCCGCAGATTGGTTTGGAATGTATTTTTCTCAATCAACCGGATTCTGAATCTCGCTGGGTTACTTTCTTTAATTATTTAGTAGAACAAGGTTTGTCTCAACCAGAAAAACGAGATGCATTGTTAAAATGGTCTGGTTTTACTAATCCGATTAACGCTCAAGCACCTTGGCCAAATAATTTAATTGTTGATTCCCTTTTGCAATCGAGGGAACGTTTTAGCGTATTTGAACGCCGATTGAGCCACATTAAAATATCTTGGCGTAAGCAACGTCCACTGTTAGCAAAAGCTTATCTTTGGTTTGAACATCGGTGGTTATCTGGAAAAATTTAACATGAATGAAATGACAATTAATTCCGAATCAAAATTCAATTTAGATAACTTTTATTCTCAAGATTCTATTAGTGAATGGAAACAAATTATCGGCGAAGATTTACATTACCATTTTGGTTATTTTAACGGTTCTGAAGATTTAGAAACCGGTTTAAAGCAAACAGTTAGAAATTTTTATCCTTATATTCCCACTGGTTCGAGGGTTTTAGACATCGGCTGTGGTTGGGGAGGAAGAGCCAAGATGTTAATCGAGGAGCGTAATTGCTCTGTAACAGGAATCGCATTCAGCAAAACACAGGCAGAATATTGTCGGAGCTTGGGCTTAAATGCATGGCAGCAAGACTTGGAACAAGATGAGTTTGAGGGTGAGTATGACTTGATTTTCAGTCTTGGAATTCTTTCTCACATTCGCAACAAAGCTCAACTATTGCATCGTTTCCGCTCCTTGGCATCGCGGCTGATCGTTGCTGTTAATTGTATAGCAGACAACTATGAGGGAGAACGCAGAACTTTTGGCGATTCCATGGTTATGTGCACCGCTTCAGAATTGAAGCAATATGTCGAAGAAACTGGCTGGAAAATTCAATTTACGCAAAATAGACGATTTCAATCCCTGCGGACTTTCATCTTCTGGAAGCAGAATTTAGATCGAATTTATGGAGATAGTCAACCCCCCGGACAACTTGGCTACCTTCGCAATCATGTCAATGCTGCATTGCGATCACCTGCGAGTTGGTGTGAGTGTTTCCCTTTAATTGATATTGTGGCAGATTAAGCAATAGTCGTAGTGGTGTGTTTGATTCGAGGAAAAAGAATTAATAATTTAATCAACTATGAACGAAACTATACCTTTAGCATTTAATCCCCGCTCGCCTTCTTTTCGCGCCAATCCCTATCCTACCTACGATTACCTGCGAACTCACCACCCAATTTATTATCGACCAGAAAAAAAAGATTGGGTACTGACGCGCTACGCTGATATTGTAAAAGTTCTTAAAGATCCCTGCTTTGGCCATTCGACAAAATTTAACACTGCAATAGAGTTCTTTTCCTCAAAGCAGTCAGTTGACCAATTATTACATATGAGGCAAGAAAGTCAAAACCTGCTCAATTTATGGCTGTCACTTCAAAATCCACCTGCCCATAAGAGAATACGTCAGGTGCTTCATCATGCCTTCACAAAGGCGCGAATTCAAGCACTGCGTTCTCATATTCAAGAGACTGTTGATCGACAAATTGAGCGAGTAAAAGACCAAGGCAAAATGGATATTATTGCTGATTTCGCATATCCTGTAGCCATGGACTCGATTTGCGAAGTATTGGGAATACCTAAACAAGAACAGCATTCCCGTTTCAGACAATGGTCACAAGAATTAGCTCTAGGGATTGATATAGATGTAACCCCTATCAGCCACGAGCGCAGCTTGCTAGCACTGTCTGGTTTAACTGAGTATCTCCGATTAGTGATTGCCAAATCGCGTCCCTACCCACAAGATAATTTGATTAGCACTGCAATTCAAGCTAAAAATGACGGTTATTTAACTCAAGAAGAACTGCTAGCTAATTGCAGCCTGATGTTTTTTGCAGGACACTCCACTACTAAGTATCTAATCGGCACTGGAATACTAACATTACTCCGTCATCAGGAACAGTTAACTCTACTACGAACACAGCCATCACTGATTAAAAGTACTATCGATGAAATGCTACGTTATGACAATTCTGCCCAAGCTGTTTTTCGCGTAGCTTTGGATAATATAAAACTCTCAGATTGCCTAATTCAAAAAGGTGAGAATGTGTATTGTATTATAGGTGCCGCCAATCGCGATCCCGCCCAGTTCCCTGAGCCTGATAAATTTGACATTAAACGCACACCTAATTCTGAGCTTTCTTTTGGACAAGGAATTCATACCTGTATCGGGAAGCATTTGGCTAATTTAGTCGCAGAAATTGCGGTGGGGACACTAGTGCAACGTTTGCCAAACTTATCCTTAGCAACCGAATCTTTGGAATGGGAAGAAACTTTTCTCGTGCGTGGTTTAAAATCTTTACCAGTCGTCTTCTAACTTATTAATTTATAACAGTTTTCAGTTGAGTCAAATACAGCAAGGGGCAGTCTGCTCATCATTTTTTTTCAAATTACCCCGTATGCTATAGCGAATTTCACTTGGGTGCAATATAAATTTGACCTCACCCTGTCCTGACGGACATCCCTCTCCTTGTTAAGGAGAGGGAATGAGGGTGAGGTTGTCAACAATTATAAACCAAGTAGCGCATTCCCCAATCCTGCTTATGCGCTGCTTTTAGTTGTTCAACCGTGAACCTTAAACCAACTTCAGCACCAACCTTGACGAAGCTTTCCAAGTTAGGGTTATTAGTTTTAATTAAAAGTTTATTTTTTAACTCTTCATCCACTCGTAATTTTTCAATAAATTGTAAAGCAGCTTGCACAGACATTAGTTTTATTAAGAGAGATTTACTTCAATGGGACTTTCAAACATCGCATAGCGATCGCGCACGTCTGGAGTGTCATTAAGAACAAAGCCTTCACATTCTACCCAAGCGTGAGCTTCAAATTTAATTGCTTCTCTTTGCACCCCTATGCGTAATTCGGACTCAATTCCCTGGTGACGCAATAAACCCCACAGCACCAAAGATTTTTTCAGACAGTTAGCCCAAGGTTGGTAATATCTTGCTGCCAAGCGCACCATGGCAATTGTCTTGATGATTTGGGAGTGGCGAAGGCTATTTTCAACCTGATTTTTTGCACTTGGTAACAGTCGTGCTAAACCAGTTTGGGTACGCTTTAATCCCCAAAATTTTAAGGATATAGCTACTAGGGGCAGCAACAGCAGTGCTTGCAGCAACAACCACTGCGAATTTCTGTCTAGCCTCCAAATTTTACGAGATTTACGAATTACTAACTTCAACCAATTCATTTGCTAATAATTCTTCAATAAGGTTTTTTACATCTTTCTGTAACAATTCTGGCTCTACTTGATACTCAACTTGCAACGCATCGATGGCGCTCTGGATGGAGTCTTTATCTATCAGGGTTTGCCACATCCGAGTTCCAACATCATCCAAGCTAAAATATTGTTCGGTTTGGATATTAAGCAATACTGACTGCCCTGCCAAGTCTTGAGCCAATACATTAGGTGCGGTTGATATTTTCTGCTCTAATGAAAATTGTGACATTCTTTTTTTATAATTATCGAAATTATTTCATGATATAATCACTTGTTTTTAATTAAAAGTCAAGTATTATATATTACTGATAATTGAGGAATTATTTACCCTTGTGATGTAAATGCTTATTTTTTTCGGGGAAATGTTTTTTATCAAATAGAAGATAAAGTCGAAGCAATTGAAGATTACACTCAAGCAATTAAAATAAATGCCAACCATGCAGATGCTTATATCCATCGCGGTAAGGTGCGGGATGAATTAGGAGATACCCAAGGGGCAATAGCTGATTTTCAGATAGCAGCCGATTTATATCAAAAAGCCGGTAAAGTGCAGGAACATAAGGATACTAAAGAAAGGATTTTAGATTTGGAAATTGAAGAATCTCTTGATGTATTGGATTTTTGATAATTGGGATTTGAAGTTAGGAGTATGCTATTTAATTTTTTTGAATCAAAAAAGTTTTTCGATTTTCAATTTTATAGGATTGAGAAAAAATTTTTTAATTTATGAAAATATGGGATAATTGAAAAAACTAAATCATATTTTTAATAATGGAAATATTAGCAAAATTTTTATTAAAGCTAAGCCTCCCCATTATATAAATTTATCTCTATGAAAAATAATACCATGTAAAGGTTACTAATCAAAAAATTTTGCGACCTGTATATTAAAAAAACTTCACAAATTAAATAAGTGAGAAATAAGCAATTAAATATACGCGTTGCAAGGAAAAATCAGTAATTGTCTCATTATAATCGGCATTATATTAGATGTATTTGTAATAAATAAAACCTTTATGGCTATTTAGTCGAAGATTTCCTATGAGGTAGGTTGGGCTGTGCCTTCGGTACTCCTACGGTGAACGTTCCTCAACCCAACCTACAATTCTACTCCTTATCGCTAACTAGCTATAATGTAGTATTTGAGAGCAGATGCTTATTTTTTTGGGGGAAAAGATTTTGGATTGGGAAATTGAAGAATCTTTGGATGTTTTGGATTTTTGATAGTTATTAAGAATTGGTTTGTTTTCTATCTAGATTGTGAGCGCTGAAGCGCAACTACAAACTATCACGCAAAAAAAATAGGAGCTAGAAAAACTCCTAACTCCTAATTCTTAATTCTTAACTCTTAACTGCGGGGGAGACGTAGCAGTGCTACGTCTCTACATTAATATCCACCTTCTTCTTCATATTCTGGCTGCTTTTCTTTGACTTTTTTGGGAATATTAATTGGTTTTGGAGCTTCATCGTCTTCCCAAGCATCCTTTTCTAAATCGTCATCGTAGGTTTCGTATTTAGCGGTGTAAGGCTCGGGTTCGTATTTTGGTGATGTTGGATACTTATCTTTGCCTGTTGCCTCGCTCCAGTTGTCGGCTTCTTGTTCTTCGTAGCGGATAGTTTCTTCTTCGTATGGGCGTGCTTCCATTACTCGACGACGGGGGGCTTCTTCGTAAGCGTCGTCTTCTGTCCAAACTTCTTCTGCTACGGGTTCTGGGCGACGTACTCTGGGTTGAGGTGCTTCTAAAGGAACTCCCGACGGTAGCTGCATATCTGGTGCTACGGTTTTAGGAGTGGCATTATAGTATTCGTCTTCGCGCTCCCAAGGAGCTTTGCCGATACCTAAACGTTCTAATACACCAACACTTAATTGAGTAACCCTTTCTTCGGCTCCTTCAAATACTATCAGGCGGTTGGGACCGACGCTGACTACTTCGTCCATTGATAGTTCGTAGGTACTAAGAAATTGGTCTGGTATTTGTGGTAGCCCTAAAGAAGCAATTACTATAGATGTAATTCTACCGCCGATACCGTCAAACTTGAAACCGCGTACTCTTCCTAATACGTCTCCGGCTTCTGTTATTACTTCCCAATTAACTAAATTGCTGTAAATTTCGGTATCTACGTCTTCAATTACGTCTTCGTTGTCAACCAAAATCACGTCGCCAATTTGGTCTATGCTACTCAAATACATATAGCGCGGTATTCCAGAAACGGAGATCAGGCTATCTCGTAAGCCAAGCGCCACAACCTCTCGTCTATCAATATCTACCCAAAGTTGGTTGACGATGCCGAGCCTTCTCCCGTTATCGCGGGTGATTACCTGGGTGTTTAAAATATCCGAGCGTCTAATAATTTGTTCAGAGGTCATTATTTACCGAGTCCCGATCTCGAATCCGGTTTATCTATACACTATTATTAACAGATACTCAAGCAGAAGTATTGTCGGTTTTTAACTTAATCCCTAAAACTTGTGTGTAAGCTCCTCGGGCTTGAGTTACTCCGATTGTACGTTCGGCTGATTCTATCATTGGGCGGCGCAAGCTTACAACTATAAATTGTGCTAGTTCTGCCTGTTGCTTAATCATTTTAGCTAATCGTTCTACGTTTGCCCCATCTAAAAACAT
>JBCBPQ010000011.1:0-76508 GCA_039820645.1 Cyanobacteria bacterium J06633_8
CAATACTTACGCAGAAGCTGATGTTAGCGTACTTGCTACCGGTGGCTTATCTGAAATCGGTGGTATCATGACCGCTGCTGTTGGCTAATAAATGCCAAAATGATGGCCGCTCTTTACTGATTGATTTTAGTTAATTACTGGAGAAAAAAATGATTATTTCTGATATCAACTACTTAGAAGCTACCAACGAAGAAGTTGTAGGTGGATTTCATAAGACTGTAGACATCTCAGTAGATGTAGATTTTGATTTCGATGTTGACGTTAATGTTGATGTTGACAAAGAATATGATATCGACCTTGATACTGACTTGAGCATCGAAGGTAACTTTGCTGAATTAGTATTTGATGTAACTGCTTCTGGTAGCAATACTTACGCAGAAGCTGATGTTAGCGTACTTGCTACCGGTGGCTTATCTGAAATCGGTGGTATCATGACCGCTGCTGTTGGCTAATAAATGCCAAAATGATGGCCGCTCTTTACTGAGCGGTTGTTATTAAATTTTAAACAAGCTTTTAAAGCCTGCTTGATTGTGCTAATTAAGCAGGCTTTACTCGGCTATACTAAATACTTGAGAAATACAGAATTTCGTTAGATGATAAAAGAAAATAACTATTCTTAGGTGCTTTACATAGGAATAGTAATGCACTAAAGCTTTTTCTGATAATCCGGCTTAAGGCAACGATTAGCTGGATTAAAAAGTAGTCTAAATAGTTGATTCAAAAATAAATAATTTATATTCATCATTTCAAATTTTAGGAGATAAGTGAAGTGGTTTTTCTTAGAGGAAACAGAAGAAGAAATATAGACGATAATTTTGTAGGTAGTGATTCAGGCGATATTCTTTACGGTTATGGCGGAAATGATAGTTTAACAGGATTAGGTGGAAACGATTTAATCAAAGGAGGTAATGGGGAGGACACTATTGACGGTGGAGATGGAGACGATCAGCTTTTTGCCGGTGATGGAAATGATGAAATAATAGCGGGGAATGGCAACGACTTTGTCAAGGGAGATAAAGGTAACGATAATATTGAAGGTGGAGGTGGAGACGACCAACTTTTTGGTAATGAGGGAGATGATAACATACTAGGAGGAAGTGGTAACGATCTCCTCGATGGAGGTGATGGAGAAGACTCTCTTGAGGGTGGAGATGGAGACGATACCTTAATTGGTGGTAGTAATAGTAGTATTCGTAGCACCAGAGAGGAAATTGTTGAAGATGAAGACGGCAATATCATTTTTTCAGGAACCTTGCCCACAAGAGAGTTTACTGGCGGTGATACTCTATTAGGCGGTGCGGGTAACGATCTGATTCTTGGTAATACTGGTGATGATATTGTTGATGGTGGAGCAGATAATGATGAAATTGTTATGGGTCAAGGCGATGACTTAGCCTTTGGTGGAACTGGAGAAGACCAAATTGCAGGTGGTTCGGGAGATGATTCCCTTGTGGGAGAAAGTGGTGATGACACTCTGATTGGTAGCTCCGGTCAAGACCTACTTATTGGCGACCAAGATGCTTTGGGTGGAGCTGATGGTAACGACGAAATACTTGCCGGTACTGGTGATGATACCGTTTATGGCGGAGGTGGCTCTGACACAGTCCAAGGAGGTAGCGGAGATGACCTCATAGATGGGGGTGATAGCAGAAGTAGGGCTCTTTTAGTCAGAGATGCGAATAGCAATGACGAATTATTTGGCGGTGAAGGTAATGATACTCTGCGTGGAGGTTTCGGAGAGGATACTCTGGATGGTGGTGGCACCAGAGCAGGGGAAATAGATGTTCTATTTGGTAGTGGAGTAGTTGAGACTCCACAAGGTCAAGGAGGATTCCGTGATAATAATTCGGACTTATTTATCCTTGGTAACGAAGAAAACTTCTTGTATGGTGCCGGTGCTGGTGATGTAATAACAGACTCAAGCGGAACCAATCTATTTGGTCAAGGCGATCGCGCTGTTATTTTATTGTTCGAGAATGGTGTTGATAAAATTCAGGTAACAGATCCTAACCTTGTAACTACCACTGTTGTCGGAACAAACACATTTCTGTTAGTTCCAAGGAGTGGTGGATTTGAAATTATTGCTGAGATACGAGACTTTACTGAAGCTCTTGCTGATGGTACATTGGTTCCACCATCAGTTGATAATAGCGGGGATGATATTTTCCAAGGAACAGAAGGTAATGAATTGCTTGATGGAGGTGAAGGTAACGACGAACTTACTGGACTTGGTGGTGATGATACCCTTGAAGGGGGCGCGGGTAATGATATTCTACTTGGTGGATTAGGAAATGATTCTCTAGTTGGTGGCATTGGTGCTGATATTCTCAATGGTGGGGGTAGTGAAGCAGGAGAGATAGATCAATTGGTCGGTGAGGCTGATGGTAGCATAGACACATTTGTTATCGGAGATGCTAGTAGTGCCTTATATATTGGTGGTAGTGGAAACTTTGGTATCTCTGACCGTGCTGACATCTTTAACTTTGAGAATGGTGTGGATCAAATCCAAGTGAATACATCTGGCGGTGTATTTGTCAATTCCTTGGGAAGCCCAAGTGATACTTATATTTTTACTCAGGCTAATGGCAACTTTGAAATCATTGCCAGATTAGTAGATTTTACTGACAACATCAGTAATGGTACTTTTATTCCCGCTTAATGAAATGTAGTAAATAATCTAACCAATACTGTTGAAAGATTATGGGAGTATCTAGCGAGTAAGATGCTCCCACTAAAAGTTTAAAGGATGCTCTCACTACAAATTTAAATAATACCCATGAATAAAAAAAATAATTTAGATTCAAAAGTTAAATCTCTAATAAAAATTGCTTTACAAAAACATAATTCAGGTCAATTTGAAGCAGCTATAAGTTACTATCAACAAATATTAGAAATAAGTCCTGATATTGCTGAGGTCTATGTTAGTTTAGCAGATGCAATGGATAAACGAGGTAATATCTCAGCAGCTATAGAGTCTTACCAGCAAGCCATAAAGCTCAAACCTGAATACCATGAAGCTTATTGTAATTTAGGTAATTTATTCAAAAAAACGAGTAAAATAGTAGCTGCTATTGATTGTTATCAAAAAGCTATAAAAATTCAACCTAATTTCGTTGAACCTTATTGTAATTTAGGTAATGTATTCAAAAAACAAGGTAGCTTAGAAACTGCAATTGAATATTATCATAAAGCCTTAGAAATTAAACCAAACTTAGCATTAGCTAAATTTTTTATTTGTATTAATCAACTAGCAATTATTCACAGAGATGTTGCAGAAATAGAATTAAGACGAAATAATTATCAACAACATTTGCAAGATTTAGCTCAACATTACCAACAAGCTGATTCCCAAGAGCTAAAGGAAGCAGTTCTTGCTGTGGGTGCATCACAGCCATTTTATCTCGCATATCAAGGCTTAAATGACCGAGATTTACAAACAATGTACGGGGAAACGATTATTCACATCATGTCAAATCGCTATCCCCAAGCTTCCCAAGACATTCAAAAACCAGTTTTGCAACCAAACGAGAAAATTCGCATTGGATTTGCTTCCTCATTCTTTTACAGACATTCTGTTTGGAAAATTCCCATGAAGGGTTGGGTCGAAAACCTTGATAGAAGTCAGTTTGAATTATTTGCTTACTACACCAATACGAATTTAAAACAGGATGAGGAAACTGTCAAAGCAGCCAAAGCATTTGATAAATTTACTCAAGGTCCTTTAGAACTAGATAAATGGATTGAAATTATTCAGCAAGATAAATTGCACGTCTTAATTTTTCCTGAGTTTGGTATGGACCCGACTACAGTAAAATTGGGTTGTCTTAAATTAGCTCCGATTCAAATGACTTCTTGGGGACATCCAGATACAAGTGGTTTTTCAACAATTGACTATTACTTGAGCAGTGATTTAATGGAACCAGAAAATGCTCAAGAAAACTACAGTGAGAAGCTAGTTAGATTACCCAATTTATCTATTTGTTATCAACCATTAAAAATTCCACCTCTAAAAGTTACGAAACAAGATATCGGCATCCCAGATGACGCTATTATGTTTTGGTGTTGTCAATCTTTGTACAAGTATTTACCTCAGCATGATAATGTCTTTCCTCTAATTGCTAGGGGTTTGGAAAAATGCAGATTTGTTTTTATTAAAAATGACGGTAAAGTAATCAACGAAATTTTTCAGCAACGTTTGAAAGAGGCTTTTGAGGAATTTGGACTAAATTATCAAGATTACTGCATTTTTCTACCGCGCTTAAAAGCTAGACATTTTTCTGGCACTGCTGCAATTGCAGATGTTTTTCTTGATAGTATTGGTTGGTCTGGATGTAATTCTACCTTAGAAGCTATCGTTCATGACCTTCCCGTCGTCACTCTTCCTGGGGAATTTATGCGGGGAAGACATTCCATGGCTATCTTGAAGATGATGGGTATTGAGGAAACCATAGCATCTAGTAAAGAAGAATATGTACAAATTGCCATCCGTATGGGGAAAGATGCTGAATATCGCCAACATATCTCCCAGCTAGTTGCTCAGAACAAGCATAAATTATATAACGACCCCAAGCCAATTCGAGCTTTAGAAGAATTTTTATTTGATATTGTTGGTAAACCAAAGATTTCTATCTCAGATAATATTGGCGATCGCCTGCGTTTTGCGATTCAAGAACATAGAGCTAATCGTCTAGAAGCAGCAGAAAAAGCTTATCAACAGGTTTTAGGGATACAGCCAAAGCATGTTGAGGCTTTGTATGGCTTGGGTATGTTAGCCCAGCAAAGAGGTGAATTGGAACAAGGGGAAGAATTTTTAAGCTCAGCTGTAGAAAAACAACCAGATTCAGTTAAAATTTGGTTTGCTTTGGGTAATTTGTACCAGGTTCAAGAAAAATTACCTTCGGCAGAAAAAGCTTACAAAAAAGCTATTGCTCTACGACCAGATGCTGCATCAATTTATAATAATTTGGGCTATACCTTGCAACAACAAGGCAAATGGAAAGAAGCAATCAAGTGGTATGAAAAAGCTTTGGAGGTTCAGCCAAACTGTATTGAAGCAGATGTTAATCTAGGAAATGTACTTCATTCTAAACATCGACTTTCTCCAAACAAGAAAAACTACTATGCTAAATTAAATTATAAATTGGGTTTAGGTCGCAAAAAAGCAGGAGATTTTCAAAATGCTGAAGTTTATTTTAAAAAAGCTCTGGAACTAAAACCCGACTATGAAGAAGTTAGTATATGCTTGGAGAAAATTTCTCAAAACCAGCTTGTAAAATTGTAAATTCCAGTTTTGAGTGAGATAAAGCATATTTTACAAAATTTTGCGGAAAGAGCATCTATCGCATCTATTAATGATGAACTCATTTCCGCTTACTTTATCAAAAAAATAATATGCAATCTATTAATTCATTATTATATGTTTTTTTTGGATTGTTTTTTTACGTCTATCTATTCGATTTATACACTACAATTAATATTGACTAATATACCAGATAATAGCTTTTATTATCTTATTTTGTGTAGATACATTTTCTATCAATAACATTAATTTTTATCGGTAAAAATATTAGATAAAATCATACATAATACTTTAAATACAATTGATTTTTTTTACAAAAAAAAGTATTATTTAAAAATGAGCAACTAAATAAATAGTTGCTCAGCATAAAATTCCAAAAACAAATTAGTAATTCCTGGGGAAACCTGCCATCTACCGTATTTGAGCCATTAACTTGCAAGGAGGCACTGAATAGACTTTATCCTATAACCTCCTTCCTCTTATTCCATACTGCTTAATTCTTCCAAGATAAACAGTTAGGGCTTAGAATTGACTTCTAATTAGTCTACGACTATATGGCTAGTATTACAGGATTCAACGATATTACCTCTAAAAAACAGTGTTGTCAAATTATGTGGCGCTTACGACTACCAGATTGACTGCTGTTTCCAAATTAATGTGTATCTACCAAGAATAGTGTGAGCTAAGTCAAAATAAACTTGGTTCTATTTATAGCGATAGCGTAGCACGTAACCTTTGGGGTTGTAGCTATCGCTATTATTCTAAAAATCAAAAGTTGCTCATGGGGGAAACCCCAAGACTTGGCTAACTAAGCCAAGCAATCGTTTGTCTTCCTGATTTTTTAGCCAAGGTTTGATACTCCCTCAGGATTTATATGGTGAAGTACTAGTAAATAGTGTAAATCTAAAATATTTATTTGCACATATTCAGCTTATCAATTACTTCATTTATTTTCATTTTCCTGACGGAATTTTGAGCTATATAAGTCGAATTAAAAACTTGAAATATTTCTAAGCTTTATAAAGTTTAATAATATATTTCACAAGTTTTTTTTGGTCTAAATATTGTCAATTATAAAATCTGGCTCATACATGGATAAGGTAATCATTATGCTTGCCTTAATTGTTCATGCAAATTCAAACTGCAACACACTGACTTTGAGAACTACACATAATTAAAAGGAGAATAATTGATGTCAGGAAATCTAGGAGAAACCAAATTTTTAGTACCTGTTAATTCTACAATTAATTCACAACCATTATTCGCAGAAGCGACAGGAAGCGCCACATTTTTCAACTACAGCCAAAACGCTTCAGGAAGCTTAACTTCAGGCGATTTGAATATTTTAATCAATGGTGGGGTAGCTGCAGCAATCTCCAATGCTGATGCAGTTTTTGTTCAAAACCCAACTTTCGCCGATTTGTTCACACAAACTAGTGCTGTTGGTGAAGATGGTTCCTTTGAGGTAACTAGTACAAGTGAAATTAAAGTACTTGCCAATTTTGACATTTCAGCAGGTCAAAATTTATCATTTAACTTTACAGCAGATTTAGAACTGACAGCAAAAGAAATTGAAAACCCTGATATTGAATATTCCAAAGCTAAGTCAAAAACTACCTTTGTAGTGATAGATATATCGAATGGTGTTAACAATGCTAAGGTATTAGATTTTTTTGGTTTTAAAGGTAAGTTAGTTTCCTCTAATGAAAGAGGTCGATTACAGTCTGCTTCTAGTGACAACGTTAATTTTACAACCTTTAAGGAAAAGGATATTAACGGTGATAATGGTACAGATTACATCAATGGCTTTGTTACTGGCAACTATCAACGTAACTTCAGTAGCGATACTCGTTTGGCAATAATAGAAATGAATGCTAGTGAAGTTGAGCTACTCGGAGATACTTTCATCAATAATTTGGGCAATGATGTCATTTACGGAACCATCAGGAATGATTATCTTCAAGGTACTTACTATAGAGATAAAATCTATGGCAGTTTAGGGAATGACACTATCAAAGCTTATGATGGCGATGACATTATTGAAGGTGGTGCTGGTAATGACTGGTTGTATGGCGGCTATGGTAGAGACAGTATTCATGGTGGAAGTGGGGATGACTACATTGATGGTGGCTATGGCTTAGATCATATTGATGGTGGTGATGGATATGATACTATTTCCTATGCAGATAGATCGAATAGCTTTTCTCTTAACTTAGGAACAGGTGTACTTAAATTTACCAGTACAGGGAATAAGGAAACAATACTCAACATCGAGAAAGTCATTGCTTCGAGAGGAAATGATTATATTTATGGAAATCAAGATAGCAATCATTTAGAAGGTAATGATGGTAATGATTATATTAAAGGTGTTGCTGGCAATAATGTGTTAATAGGGGGAGATGGTTCCGATACTGTTATTGGTGGTAGTGGAGAAGATAAGATTGTCGGAACCGACTCTTACAATGCTGGGTTTTACGAACGAGACTACCTCACAGGTGGAGGTGGAGTAGATGAGTTTGTATTGGGAGATGTTAACCGCGCCTACTATGGTGCCTATAATCATTATGACTACGCCATAATTGATGACTTTAAAGTTGGAGAAGATAAATTAATACTCCACGGTTCTGCTAGTGACTATTATGTGAAAACCTCTTACGGTGATGCTTTCATATACTATAAGGATTATGGCAATTACGACAAAGTTGCTGTTTTAGATAATGTGAATTCTAATTTTGACTTAGGAAGCAATGCGAGTTTCGTCTAAATCGGTATACAAAATTATTTTGGTCATTGCGTTAGACGTAGCAAAGCTGTGACTGCGGAGTATGTCTGTACCGAAGGTATGAAAGGACATACGCAGTGAAGCAATCCCAAACGCCTGCGACTTGCGACTACTTCGTTTCGCTTCGCTACACTCGTAATGACAATACAGAATTAATTTTGTGCGGGTACTTAGTACTTGAGCTAGCCAAAAATAAAGGTGAAATTCAGGGAGTAAGCACTTAGACAAAATTTCAAAATCATAAATCATCAATAAAGTCTGGATAGTAATTTAATTGTTTTTGTTATCCAGACTTTTTTTACTTTCTTTACAAAACAAACATTTTGAAATAAACGAAAGGATACTAAGGTGTAAGTATGACATAAATTAACGTAATTATATACACTATATCTTTATATTTTGATTATATTAATCAAAGTCCTATCACCTGCATTTTCATCATTTATTATTAGTATATAAACGGCGTTGCTGATTGTAAGTATGATTTGCCCCCAACCCCCAATTCTGGGAGAGAAAGATAATTTAAAGTCCCCCAAACTTGGGGGATAATGGTTGCTATAGTTATAGGCCAAAATAAATTAATACCTGTATTCAGCAACGCCATATAAACTTTGTTACCGGTATATTTATATCAAATTTTCATATACTTTAGTATCTTTATATTCACTTTATAAATAGTGAGTAAAATCTATTGCTATATAATAAAAACAAGTATTTTTAACTATCTTTTTAATTATTACTAATTTACATGACGTATACTGAGGACATACAAGCAATATATTGCTTATTGCTTTTATAATATTTTTTCATCAGAACAATTACTGAGTGATTGTAGTTATTAAAAATGCGTTTACTACTAAATTGCTGAATGTAAACGTGATATTGATAGAACAAGTTTCTGTTTTATGGACTAGATAGCTACTCTATTTCTTAGTATTTATTATAACTTATTAGTGGTGTATCTATCTTAATGTTAGGTGCAATATGTATCCACACAACTAGTTGTATTTATCGCAGTTAATTACCAATCAAAAATACATTGCTAATCCTTATTTAGCCATAATGTTTGCTTTAAAGGGATTATCAATGTTTTACTTAGCACATAATTTATTATGAGTAGCGATTCATTTGATTTAAGTCAAGTTCATTTTACAAGAAGAGCCGATATCGTCGATCCAGGTAAGACGATATACAATCCCGAACACTCTACAGTTAGAACTCGAAAAGGAGACGACCAAATTATTGGTACTTCATCTGTTAGTTATGATTTAGGGGTTTCGATTAGGGTTACAGCGGAAGAAGTTGGACTAGGAACCAATCCAGTTGGATCTGGCGAAGTGACTACTCAAGCACAGCTTTATGTTAATGGAATTATCAATGAAGGTGATATCTTTACAAATAGAGGTCGCGATATTGTTAGCGGTAGCGCTAACGCACAATTTACAGCAGCTGCATCTGCAGCATCTGAAGCTATAGCTATTGCTAGTAATGCCAATGCAACCGCAATAGCCAGCAGTCTTGCTGCCATTGAGATTACTGGTATTGCTAACGGTATTAATAACTCAGGGAGAATTTTTACTGGTCCTGGTAGCGATACTATTTCAGGAGAAGTTAAAGCTGGTGTTGCAGCAGTAGCTCAAGCTAGTATCGATGTTACAAGTATAGTGACTGCAATTGCTCAAGCTCCTACATCTGATGGTCTCAAAGCTGTTGCGGCGGGATTTGCTCAAAGCATAGCAAAAGCAAAAGTTGTAGCTACAGGTCTAAATAATAATCATGGAGAACTGAGGACAGGTGGGGGTGCAGATAAAATTAGCGCTGCAGCCACTTCTTACTCTGCTACTTATTCAGAAGCAGAAATTTCTGGGTTTACTACCGCTAATCCGGGGAATAAAGCTTTAATCTTAGGAGTCATCGAAGCTGTTGCCCAAACTGAAGAAATAGCAATCGCTATTTACAATCAGAATGGTCATATGAGAACTGGATATGGAGACGATACAATTGAAGCTACTGCTAATGCTTCCGATAAAACAGTTGGTATTTACAATAAATATGGCAACATCAATACTGGTTATGGAAAAGATACAATCCAAATTGATATTACCGGAAGTGAATCTTACGGTATTTATAGCGGTAATGTGAATGCTGGATATGGAGCCGATACACTCAATGTGAGTGCTAGCGGGGACAAATCTTATGGTATCTATGGCAGTAATGTAAATACTGGATATGGCAACGATACAATCCAGGTTGATGTTACTGGAAGTGAATCCTACGGTATTTATGCCGGTAAAATCAATACGGGATATGGAGACGATGTACTAAAAACTTCCACTTTTGGAGGTGGAGTCAATATTCAGATGGGCTATGGAATAGACTATGTTCAAGGTTTTGGTCATGCGAGAGTCGATGGCGGCGAACACTTCGATACCTTAAGCCTTGGCTCCTACAGTAAAAGCGACTTTAATATCTACACTAGCAATGGTTTAACCGTGTTTGAAATGGATGGTATCACCATGGAAACTACGGGATTTGAGAAATATACTTTTGCTGATGGAGATTACAGTTTTGATAACCTGATAGCTTAGGGCATTTTATTTGACTGGTTTTTAATGCAATTCTTACCTAGCTAGCTATGAAAACCAGTCGAATTAAAAAACATTCATCATCATCTTAAATCTGAAATCCTATGACAAATTCACCATCTGTCTCAGAATCCCTTCAGCTTGCAGTCAAGCATCTTCAAGCTAACCGTTTTATACAAGCAGAGCAATGTTATCATCAAGTCCTTGAAGAACAACCCCAAAATCCTGAAGCATTATACGGTTTAGGTTTAATGGCACAACAAATGAACCAGTTGCCAATCGCAGAAAAGCTTTTATCTAAGGTTGTATCATTACAACCAAGCTTACTCAAGGCATGGTTTAGTCTGGGCAATGTGCGTCAAGCCAATGGGCAATTACCAGAAGCAGAGTCAGCTTACCTAAAAGCCATTGAACTGCAACCAAAAATAGCACCACTTTACAACAATTTAGGTTATACCTTACAACAACAAGGGAAGTGGGATGAGGCAATTAAATGCTATCAAAAAGCTTTGGAAATTCAGCCCAATTGTTTTGAAGCTGAGGTAAACTTGGGTAACGCTCTTTTTACCCAACAAAAACTTCCCCTAGATAAGCAAGAATATTACGCAACTGCCAATAATAAACTAGGGCTTACTCGCACAAAAGCAAAGGATTTTCCAGGAGCCGAGGCTTATTACCGACAGGCGATCGCCATGCAACCGAATTTGGCGGAAGCTCATCATAATTTGGCTGTTGTTCTAGCTGAACAAAAGAAATTGCAAGAAGCTGTAGATTGTTACTCAAAGGCTTTAACTCTCCAGCCTGACTACATTGAAGCTTATAAACATTTGGGCGATGTACTTCAACAACAGGATAAGTTGGACGAAGCTGCAGACGCTTATCGCAAAGCTTTAAAGCTTAAACCCGACTATGCTCAAGCCTATTCTAATTTGGTGAGCGTTCTTAGCAAGTTGAAGTCTACAAGTATTTGGCAGCGATTTAATAAAATTCGTCAGGTTTCCGGAATCAAGGGTGTGCTTTTAGATGCTTGGAAATTATTTTGGATGCGTTTTGCTGGATTGAGTATTCCAGGACGAATTGCTACTTGGCTGGCTACCTGGTTTGCTCCTCCTTATTGGGGGCGGGCTCACTTATCTTATTATCATTCGCAAGGCTATGTATCCCCAAAAGCGGACATTTATCATCAGAATTTACAATTTGGTGCCAATGTTTTCATTGGCGACCGGGTTACTATTTATAATGATAGGGATGGCGGTAAAGTAGAACTTGGCGATCGCGTGCATTTATACGGAGATACTTGTATTCAAACTGGGAAGGAAGGTACTGTCAAAATTGGTGCGGATACTCATATCCAGCCCCGCTGTCAACTGTCAGCCTATAAGGTTCCAATTAATATTGGCTGTAATGTTCTAATTGCTACTAATTGCGCTTTCTACCCCTACGACCACAGCATGATACCCGGTCAACTTATCCACCTACAACCGCTAAAGACTAGTGGTGGTATTACGGTAGACGATGGTGCCTGGTTGGGATGTGGGGTTATCGTGTTAAGCGGAGTACGGATTGGTAAGGGAGCCGTTATTGGTGCCGGTTCGGTAGTCAATCAGGATATACCAGATGGCGCTATTGCTGTAGGAGTTCCGGCTAAAGTGGTGAAAATGCGTGCCGATTTAACTGCTAAGAAAGAAAGCCAAAAACCATTATCCGTAACAGCTTGGTTTGATTTAGGTAATTCCCGTCAAGAAAGAGGTAAGTTGAAAGAAGCAGTCGAAGCTTATCAACAAGCGATTGCTCTCAAACCCAATTTTATAGAGGCTCATTATAGTTTAGGAATGATACTCCATGAGCAAGGGGAGTTAGAAGCGGCTGGCGATTGCTATCAAAAAGTGTTGGAAATTAATCCCAGATTTTCAGATGCTTACTTCAATTTAGCTAAGATTCATCAACAGCAGAACAATCTTAAAGAAGCAATTTCTGCTTATCGTCAGGGGCTAAAGCTGATTAATCCCCATTATGCCTCGGCAATAGCAGCACAAGATGGCAACAAGCAACAAGAAACGCAAATAACACCACCAGTTTCTCAAGAAGAGGTAATTGTAGGAGAGCATCCGTTTCCATCAATCCCTTTAGTCTCCAATCATCCGAGCGAACGACCTTTTTGGAGTGTTGTACTGCCCATATATAGTACAGATAAACGAAGCGATTATTTGCTTGAATGCTTAATCAGCGTACTGAGGCAGTGGAAAGAAAATATGGAAATTATAGTCGTTGATGATGCTAGTCCTTTGCCTTTAAAGGATTTAATTAATGAAATTAGTGGTGGAATAATCCAGTACTATCGCAATTCCCAGAATAGGGGAGCATATCAAAACTTTAATACAGCAGTTACAATTAGTCGAGGACAGTGGATTCACTTGCTTCATGATGATGACTACGTACTTCCAGGGTTTTATCAACGTCTTGAAGAGTCTTTAGAAAACACTTCGTCCTCTGTCGGAGCAGCTTTCACTGGCTACGAAAATGTCAACGAGCATGGAAAGGTGATTTTCTCTCAACAACTCTACAAGCAAGAGCGAGGAATTGCTAAAGATTTTGTAGAACGAATTGGCATCGCTAATCCGTTAAATATGCCCGCAGTAGTTGTTCGTCGTTCGACTTACGAACATTTGGGAGGATATTTACCCGAACTTAACTATACTGGGGATTGGGAGTTTTACAAGCGAGTTAGTGCTTTCTATGATTGGTGGTACGAACCAGAAATTTTAGCTCGTTATCGGCAGCATTCGCAAAATATCACAACAGATTCTACACTTTCCGGTTCAAAGGGAACTGATATTCGTAGAGCCATAGAAGTTTCAGAAAAATATTTACTTGATGAAATAACTGTAAAATCTAGGCATCATCACTTTGCTTGGTGTCTAAATAATGCCATAATTCCTTTAAAAGCTGGCAAAATATCCGGCGCACTTATTTTAATACAAGAAGCTTTAAAAATTGATAACTCCCCACAATCTGTGACAAAGTTATTTTCTTGGCTCAAACAAGATGATTTATCTACTTTACGAGATGAATTAATTTCTAGGTTGCTTGTAAAAGGTTTAAAGCAGTCAACACTCAACAGTCAACAGTGAGCAGTCAACAGTCAACAGTGTAGCGAAGCTTGCCAGGGAGTTACATACAGTTCCTTTCCTGGTACCTAAGTGATACAACAGTTAACTGATAACTGTTAACTGATAACTGTTAAGCTGATATTCTTAATTAGCTCAGTGCTCTTTTTTGACAAGTTTGAAAAAAGTTAGTCTTGTCTTTATTTTCCATTCCCAACTTTCAGCAGTGAAACCGGATAATTATATGTAAATTCTATTAACACATATCTTGCACCTGACTCAATTTCGCCCAAATAAACCCGGTTTCTATTGGTGAAAGCATAAATATATCGTTGTGAAATTATAAAGAAACCGGGTTTATCGCACTGGTGCAAGATGTGAATTAAATAAATTTTTATCAAAAACTTCGACTATGGCAACCATTTCAGAAGCCTTAAAAACAGCAGTTGAATATTCTTCTAAGAATCGCTTAAATCAAGCAGAAAAAATATATCGTCGGGTATTAGAAGTTGAACCAGAACAGCCTGATGCTTTATATGGATTAGGCTTACTCAAATTACAAAAAGGTGACTCTGCAAATGCTAAGGATTTTTTGGAAGCAGTTGTACGGGTACAGCCAAATGCTTTCAGAAACTGGTTTGTTCTTGGTAACTACTATCAATCGCAATCGGAATTTTCTCTAGCTGTCGATGCTTATGAAAAAGCTGTAACTGCCGGATGCAATACTGCACCAGTGCATAATAACCTTGGTTATGCATGGCAAAACTTGGGTGAATTAGACAAGGCGATCGCCTCTTATCAAAAAGCCCTGGAAATTGAACCTAGCTGCACCGAAGCCTATGTAAATGTGGGGAATGTTTTACACCTTCAAGAGCAACTTTCAGAAGGTATGAAATTACACTATGCTCAATTGAATCAACAATTAGGTCTTGAGCGCCAGCAAAAAGGGGATTTTCAGAATGCAATTGCTTATTACCAGCAAGCGATTGTTTTACAGCCAGATAATTGGGAATTTTGCTATAGCTTAGGTGTGGCATTGCAGGAGCAACAAAAATTTGCAGAGGCTATTGTAGCTTACAATCAAGCTTTAAAACTTAATTCTGAAAACTGGGATATTTACAACCGCTTGGGTCAAATTTACCAAGTGCAAAATAATCTCAAAGAGGCAGTTTCTATATATCGTCAGGGTTTGAATAAGCTCAATCCTACCTATGCTGCTTCTATTTTAGAGAATCAAAATTGTACTATCAGGACAACCCCTAGGATTCCCCAACATCTGGTAGAAGTTGGCGCTTATCAGTTTCCTGCAATTCCATCTGTAACAGAACCGGAAAAACCACGACCTTTCTGGACTGTAGTAATTCCAATATATAAACGCACTAACTATATACTTGAATGTCTGGCAAACGTGCTTTTACAATGGTCTGGGGAAGCAGAAATGGAAATTCTGGTAATAGATAATGGCAGCACATCACCCCTGTATGAATTAATAAATTCCTTGGCTGGAGGAATAGTTAATTACTATCGCAATCCTCAAAATATCGGATCTACAAACAACATGAATGTGGGAATCTCTTTAAGTAGAGGTGAGTGGGTTCATGTTCTGCATGATGATGATTCAGTTTGTCCTGGATTTTATTCCCGTCTTCAGCAGAGTTTGCACAATTGTGGCGATGGGGTTGGAGCTGCTTGCACAGGCTTTGAATATGTAAACGAAAATCGTAAAAGTGTGTGTTTGGGAGAAATTAGTTCCGGCTCCCCACAAAACAAAGGTATTTTACAAAATTGGTTATCGTGCATTGGAGCATGCGGTTTAGTGATGACACCAGCGTTAGTGATTCGTCGAACAACTCACGAGCGACTGGGGGGATATAGTTGTGAAATACCTAACATTAATGATTGGGAACTGCATAAACGAATTGCTGCTTTTTACGATTGGTGGCATGAGCCAGAAATTTTAGCTCGCTTTCGCATTCATTCCCAAAGCGAAACTTCTGAAAGTTGGAACACTGGAAAGATGGCAATACAGGTTAATCAAGCTATTGAAATTTCACATAGCTATTTGCCTATAGATAGCCGTACAGAAATTACAGCCAAAGCTCGCATCAACAACTTTAATTACTGTCTAAGGAATGCCTTTATCGCCTTAAATAGCGGTAACTTGCAAGCTACGCTAACTATTATTGAATCAGCTTTGAAAATCGATAAAACTCCTCAATCGATAGCTACATTATTTAACAGACTAGCTCAAGATGATGCATCTTCTCTAAGGGAAGTTGTAGCCTCCAAAATAATGGCTCTCGATATTTGATATTTTTCCTCGCTGCTCCTCCTTGCCTTCATTCAACAATATAATTATCGAATTTAACAATGCAAAAACATCAAAATAATCCACATTTACATCAAGGAAACTGCTTATCCTGCGGTACCGAATTACGCCATACATTTGTAGACTTAGGCATGTCTCCACCCTGTGAAAGCTATCGCAAACCAGAACAGCAAAATCAAATGGAGGCATTTTACCCATTACATGCTTATGTTTGTGAAAAATGCTTTTTAGTACAGCTACAGGAATATATTACCCCCGAAAATATATTTAGCGATTATGCTTATTTTTCTTCTTATTCCGATAGCTGGTTGCAACATGCCAAAAACTATGTTGATATGGCTGTCGAACGCTTCCAATTAAACCAAGAAAGTCAGGTAGTCGAAATTGCTAGTAACGATGGCTATCTATTGCAGTACTTTGTGAAGAAAAATATACCAGCCCTAGGAATAGAGCCAGCAGGCAATGTTGCTAAAGTTGCCATTAAGAAAGGTATTCCTACAGTAGTCAAATTTTTTGGAGAAGAAACAGCTAAAGAACAAGTTGAGAAAGGTGTAGGTGCCGATTTATTATTGGGTAATAATGTCCTAGCTCATACTCCCTACCTGAATGATTTTGTGAAAGGGATGAAAATTATTCTCAAACCCCAGGGAGTAATTACGATGGAGTTTCCCCATTTAATGAAGTTAATGAAGGAGAACCAATTTGATACTATTTATCACGAACACTTTTCTTACTTTTCTTTTTTAACGGTTGAAAAAGTATTTCTAAATCACGGTTTAACTATTTTTGATGTTGAAGAATTACCGACTCACGGTGGTTCCTTGAGGATTTACGCTCGTCATCTAGAAAATACTTTTCAACCCATCACCGAAAAAGTATTAGAGCTAAGAAATAGAGAAAAGGCTGCTGGTTTTACAGATTTACAAACATATTTCTCTTTTGGAGAACAAGTAAAAGAAACCAAATATAAATTGCTTAATTTCCTAATTCAAGCCAAAAATGAAGGGAAAACAATTGTTGGTTATGGCGCTCCCGGTAAAGGAAATACTTTATTAAATTACTGCGGTATTCGTACAGATTTTCTTGATTATACAGTAGACCGCAGCCCTCACAAGCAAGGTCTTTATTTACCTGGTACTCACATCCCAATTTTTCATCCAGATATAATTCAGGAAACAAAACCAGATTATGTATTAATTTTACCTTGGAATTTGAAAGACGAAATTATGTCTCAGATGGCTTATATCCGGGATTGGGGAGGTAAATTTATTGTACCGATTCCAGAAGTTAAAGTTTATTCGTAAATTTCAAAGAAGAAAAAAGATATTGCAGAAGCAAGTTTAATAATTTGAAAATTAAGAGGTCATAAACATGAAAGTAGTTTTATTTTGTGGTGGTTTGGGTACTAGAATGAGGGATTATTCCGAAAACATTCCCAAACCGATGGTGAATATCGGTTATCGACCGATACTATGGCACGTAATGAAATACTACGCACATTACGGGCATAAAGATTTTATCTTATGTTTGGGTTATAAAGCCGATTTAATTAAAAGCTATTTTTTGAATTATAATGAGTGGCTCTCTAACAATTTTACTTTGTCCAAGGGCCGTAATATTAAACTATTTAATCAGGATATTGAAGATTGGAATATTACCTTTGTAGATACAGGTTTAAGTGCAAAAATAGGTGAAAGATTCAAGGCTATTGAAAAGTATCTCGAAGGCGAAGAAGTCTTTTTAGCAAACTACAGCGATGGTTTGACAGATTTGCATTTACCAACATACATTAAAAACTTTTATAAACTTGATAAAATAGGTAGCTTCTTATGCGTGCGTCCGAGCCAAAGCTTTCATTTAGTTGATATGAACGAAGATGGCTTAGTTCAAGATATTCAAGATGTAAAAAATCGCGATATATGGATTAATGGCGGTTACTTTATTTTTAAGAAAGAAATTTTTAAATATATTAATCAAGGAGAAGAACTTGTTCTAGAACCTTTTCAAAGATTAATTGCCAGACAACAACTTTTTTCTTATAAATATACTGGCTTCTTTGGAGTTATGGATACTTTCAAAGAGAAGCAACAATTAGATGATATGTATACTCGGGGAGAAAGACCTTGGGAAGTTTGGATAAGTCAACAGTTAGATGCTGCTTGAAGATGATTTTTATCTAAGAGCATGTAAGGATACGTTATAAATAAAAATTGTAAATCTTGAGAAACCCCTAAATTACCCCTTTATTAATGGGGACTTGAACCTCCATTTTTGTCAGGGCGGAAGGGAGGATAATCCGAGATTTGGGCTAAAAACTATACTTTTCAAACATTCTCTAAGATGCAATATTACTTAAAGAGATAGTAAGGAATCGGTAAATAAATTTTAAACATTTTTATAATTTAAAAATAATTTTTTTATATGATAAAAATTAATTTTGAAAGAGCAGATAAATCTGAATTAAAAATTCTTTGTTTGGGTGCCCACTGCGATGATATTGAAATTGGTTGTGGAGGTACAGTTTTAAAAATAATTGAAAATTACACGAACTTAAATGTTTATTGGGTCGTTTTTAGTTCTAACGAGCAAAGAGTTCTAGAAGCTAAGGCAAGTAGCAATATCTTTTTAAAAGAAGCATCGCAAAAAACAGTAATAATTAAAAGTTTTCAAGATGGCTTTCTCTCTTTCCAAGGTAAAGAAGTCAAAGAATCTTTTGAGGAATTAAAGCAACAATTTTCCCCAGATTTAATTTTTACTCATTATCGACAAGATAGACATCAAGACCATCGTTTGATTTCTGACTTAACTTGGAACACTTTTAGAAATAATCTAATACTTGAATATGAAATTCCTAAATATGATGGTGACCTAGGAATTCCTAACTTTTTTGTCAATTTAGACGAAGCAATCTGTCGTCGAAAAATTCAATACTTGATGAATGCTTTCCCCACCCAGAGCAATAAACAATGGTTTACAGAAGAAACTTTTCGCTCAATTATGAGAATCCGAGGCATTGAATCTAATTCACCCAGCAATTATGCTGAAGCATTTCACTGTCGGAAAGTTGTTTTTTAATATTAATATGTAAATAAAAGAAACATTATACTATTTTCAACTAAAAAAAGAATAAAAGTCTCCTTGTTAAAAAAAAACTGTGTTCTTTACACTACAGCAAAAAATCAGCGCTTTAAGGAAACAAGAAACTACTTTTGTAAACAATTAAAGAAGCAGATAGATTTTTTTATTATTAACTGTTCCCTATTGCCTATTTCCTGAAAGATAAATAATAGATTTTAGATTAAGTCAAAGTGTATTAATGAAATTATATTTATGTCAGTGTTAACCAATCAAGTTGCAGTAGTAACTGGAGCAAGTAGCGGTATCGGCAGAGCCATCGCTTTAGACTTAGCTCAACAAGGTGTAAATCTAGCTTTAGTAGGTCGTAATTTAGAAAGACTCGAAGCAGTTGCGGCGATCGCCCAAAAATCAGCACCCAAAGTCATTACCTATAGTATAGATTTGACTGTAGGTGAAAAGATTCCCAAACTCAAAACCAATCTGTTGCAAGATTTCGGACAGATTAACTTGCTCGTTCATAGTGCGGGAGCATTTTCGATGGGACTAGTTCAAGATACATCTGTTGAAAAACTTGACTGGCTCTATCAAACCAATGTTCGCGCTCCCTACCTTTTAACTCAAAGTTTACTTTCTACAATTGTATCGAGTCAGGGACAAATTGTATTCATTAACTCTAGTGTTATCGAACGTGCCAGAGCCAATGTGATTCAGTATGCGGCAACAAAACACGCTCTCAAAGCAATGGCTGATAGTTTGCGAGAAGAAGTAAATGCAAAACAGGTAAGAATACTTAGTATATACCTAGGACGAACTGCGACTCCTACACAAGCTATGATTCATCAAATGGAAGCTAAACCCTATCATCCTGAAAATCTCATCCAGCCAGAGGATGTCGCTTCTGTAGTTACTAATGCTCTTAGTCTGCCTAGAAGCACTGAAGTTACCGATATTAAGCTCAGACCATTTGCGAAACCTATTTAATAGATAAAAGTCAAATAAAGAATTATTCCCTATTCCCTTAGAATAAAATCATGATTTGCATCAGTGAAACAAAAACTTCAAATTTGATTGGTGAAGAACTTTACCAATTAATCTCTAAACTATATCCTATCTGCCGCAGTATCACTGGCAATGGCTTTAGAGAAACACTCAACATTATTAATCAACATATTACATTAAAAATTCATGAGGTTCCTACAGGTACTCAAGTTTTTGATTGGAATATTCCTCAAGAATGGAATATTAAAGATGCTTATATAAAAAACTCCCAAGGAGAGAAAATCGTAGATTTTGCTAATTCAAATCTACACGCGATCAACTACAGTATTCCAGTTCATAAAAAAGTTTCTCTTGCCGAACTTAAGGAACATTTATTCACAATTCCAGAATATCCCGATTGGATTCCTTACCGCACTTCTTACTATCAAGAAATGTGGGGATTTTGCTTAACTCACAACCAGTATTTAGAATTACCAGACGAAGAATACGAAGTTTATATTGATTCTTCTCTCGAACCGGGCTTTCTCACCTATGGAGAATATTTTATACCTGGGAAAACAACAGATGAAGTCTTAATTTCTTGTCATGCTTGTCACCCTTCACTTTGTAATGACAATCTTTCTGGAATCTCAATTGCTGTCTTTCTAGCTGAATATCTGAGTCAATTTCAACCACACTATTCCTATCGCTTTATCTTCATTCCAGGAACTATTGGCTCAATTGCATGGCTGGCAAGAAACGAAGAAAATGTTTCTCGTATCAAACATGGTTTAGTCTTAACTTGCTTGGGGGATAGTGGTAGTTTTACTTATAAAAAAAGTCGTCGTGGCAATACCGAAATTGATAATATTGTTACCTATATTCTTAGTAGCAGCGCCGAAGATAACAAAGTAATTGACTTCTTCCCTTATGGCTATGACGAACGTCAATATTGCTCTCCAGGCTTTAATTTACCCGTTGGTTGCTTGATGCGATCGCCACATAATTCTTTTCCCGAATATCATACATCAGCAGATAACTTAAATTTTGTTCAACCTCAATATCTTGCAGTATCATTTTTTAAATGTATTTCTATAGTCAATATTTTGGAAAATAATCGAGTATATTACAATCAAAACCCTAAATGCGAACCACAGTTAGGAAAAAGGGGTTTATATGAAGCAGATATTGATTCTCAAGATAAAAAACTAAATCGAATGGCAATTTTATGGGTTTTGAATTTATCTGACGGCAATCATACCCTGTTAGAAATTGCCCAAAAGTCAGGAATTGTATTTGATGAAATTAAACAAGCTGCTGATGTATTGTTGAAATACAATTTATTGGCTTCTTCCGCTAAAAATTGATATAAATAAGGTTTGTTAATATAAATTGTCAATTATTGCCGATAACCCATATTTACCTCTTTATGTCAATAACACTTATACACAAAAAAATATTAACCTGTTACTCAAAAATAATACAAACAACAACTAGTGTAAATAATTTATAATTTGTAACTTGCAATACCAGAAAAAATTTACAACTAGCTATCAAACTATGATTTACTAGATTTTATTTATACTATTCAAAAGTTTACAAAAATAGATATTTTACCTAAAAGCTAAACATCATGGTATAGTTATATACTTCAACAACTAGCTAGCTATTAAATGCTTTGATTTATAACTTGTGATAGATGGCAATTACAAAAAAACACTGTATGACTTAACCTGTCAGTGTTGTCACCTTCGACAGATGTCAAATATACAGCAATTTGCTATGCAATTATTCTTTTTACAGAAAATAAAATGTCAGTTTTTTCTATTGAACAAAACTAACTTTTATGCATCAAAATATTGAATTGTTATAATTGTTTTAATTGTCACTAAATGATTAATTAGTAAAAGCTAACACAGGTGAATTAGCAGGATAGCTATTATTTTTAACCATAAATTAAGGATTGGTATATTTTTAAAGTTTTCGTAAAGATACTGGGGTTTTTCGAGAAGAAATCTTTTTTTTTATGGTAGACTCTTGACAGAAGGTTCAATAATTTATTAATAAGTACAGTGGTCTCCATAAAGGTATGGAGAACTCCTGTAAATCCCAGAAAAACTGTTTTCAATGTAGTGTTGTTAACTGTAAAGTAATTATCGAATATACAATTTTTACTGTCTCGGCAAGTTCAGTAATAGTCCATTAATAATAATTTATGGATAGTTTCTATTTATGGTGTTCAATCCGTAAATATTTGTAGATTTTTTCGATATCATATTTTCTTGTTTGCTTTTTAAGGATTAGATAGTTGATAGCTAGGATGTGCAATTGTTTACAATGGTGGCATTGTTGCTTCAGCTATTCCTATTAGATTCGGTAGGAAAAGATTGGAATATAACCTCATACATCTTTGTAAACCGACTCTCCAGACTAAAATTTATGTATAACCGCAGCGTATGATTGCCATCAATAGTAACTATGCTTGCTGTAAATCCTCCGCAAGACTGTTTACTAGACTCTAAGGTGGTATTGTGTTGACTGCTTTACGGCTGCTGTCCGATGCAGAAATTAGGTTTTATTTAAAGTTTTATAAATAATTCTTAGTCTCTGAAATCCTTATATTTAGGACTTTGCGACTGTATGCAGGTAGTAAAAGTACATGAAAGTTCCAGGGCATATTGCATAAAAAAAGAAAAAGGAGCCTATATATTTATAAAGGAGGATTGAAAAAGTTGAGATTGGGGGATAAAATCCCTGAAAGAATAGAAAAATAAAGGTTAAGACCTTTCTTTGTAAAAGCAAACCTTACAGGTTTAAATAATTCTAGGTTTTATTCTTGATGAAGCAAAAAAATGCAAAACTTTAAGATTAAGGCTTAGAAATGCCCTATGCTTATAAAATTACGAAGAAATATAAATCTGTAGATTTTTCTGTAGATTTTTATATTAAAAAACGAATTTAGAAGCTAATAGCGCTCGTTCAATTTAACAATACTTCGTTGGATGAAATGGTGAAATTGATAAAATGCAGCAAAAAAAATATTTCTATAGCTAGAAATATGATTTATCCGTTGTAACTCAGGACAATCCCCCTAAAATCTGGCAATTATAGAGGGAAAAGTCACTGATGTTAGTTACACATCGTATTGACAATTTAGCAAAGCTGTAGAACCTTGGCGGGGATTTAACCTATAGCAATGCTTGTTTACTGACGGCAACATATACAGATTATGTCACATAAATTTAGTTTCCTACAAGTGTTTGCAGGCAACAACTTTACATTTTGTCAGTTTTTCAGTGCTTATACGCAAACAAGAAAGTTGAAAAATAACCAAGCCGATTTACGTGTAAGTTGTGTTCGGCGAGTTGAAGAAGAAAATGCATTATTGGCGAATTGCGATAAATATGTGATTTTGATTTGCCAGATACTTCTTTTAAATAAGTTATGGTGGCATATAGCTGTTATAGTGCGTAAAGCTTTAGGTTTTAGGTGCTATGAGCCAACCACTGATATATTCCAGAATTTAAGCAATAAGTTTGCCTTATACTTTCTATGGTTTCAAAATAAATATTTAAAGAAAGATGTAGGGTTTGAGCGAACAAAGAATTTGCTTGCAAGGCAAGCAAAACTTATTTGCGTTTTTACAGAATAATAATTAGCAGTGTTGGAGTAACGGGAATAATGCAGAATGTAATTTCCCAAGAACAGCTATACGAAAATATTAGCGCTACCTTGGGTGAAAATCTCACCAGCCAAGAGATAAAGAGCTGTTTACAGGGATTAGAAATAATTGAACCAAAAGTCACCAAGTTGTTTTGGCAATTAGTGGAAGCCAAGCCCGGTATTTTTATAGTACTTGCGGGTAAAGTTAGACTTCTTGATGATTCGGATAATTTAATTGCAACTTTGTCATCAGGTGCATGTTTTGGAGAACAGAGTTTATTCGGCGAACAAAATTTTATTCCTTGTGCTGCGAGAGCTTCAACTTCCTTAAAACTTGGTTTTGTAAGCCTTGAAGCAATACATGGCTTAATGGAAAAGTATCCGCAAATCCGGCAGAGGCTCTGGAGACGGGCGGAATTCTGGGATATATTGCTGCTGTGCGATCGCAAGTTTCAATTGTCGCGCAGTTCTTCCACAGAGAAAATATTTAAAGCTTTATGTTTATTTGAACGATACAGCATCGAAGTTGGAGAAAATAATCTTCAACTGTTTAAAGATAATAAATTGCTGCTACTGCGACAGGGTGAATTAAAAAATGTCGCGAATCAAACATTATCTCCAGGAACTATTTATACGGATATCGATGGCAGATGGGAGGTAACTCAACCGACTATCGCCTATAGTCTGAAAAGCTCGAACTTGCCATTAGTTCTTGATGAGTGGAAAGAATTGGCAGCTTGGATAAATCCTTCAGAAGAATTATTGCCTAAAGAAGCTCGCCCTCGCAGACAAGCTAATAAGGAGTTTCCTAAAGTCGAGGCACGTGCTAGCGATAGTAAAATTATTCCATTCCCTTCTCGGGCACCCCAAAAGCAAAAGGCAAAGCCTTACTTTCCTAGCCCTAAGACTAAGGCTAAACATTTATGGCAACGCTTTAGCAAACAATATCCTTTTTACGCTCAGCAGAGTGCGTCTGACTGCGGCTGTGCTTGTTTAGTAATGATTGGCAGACATTGGGGTAAAAAATTAGCTGTCAATCAAGTGCGGAATATTGCCAATGTTAACCGGAGTGGCGCATCTTTAAAAAGTTTGGCTGCTGCTGCTGAAAGTATAGGTTTCGCAAGCAAACCCGTGCAAGCCAGCTTTGATAAATTGGCGCAACAATCTTTACCGGCAATTGTGCATTGGGAAGGGAAGCACTACATTGTCGTGTACGAAATCAATCAAAAGCACGTCATAGTTTGCGATCCCGCTATTGGACAAAAAAGGTTAACTTACGACGAGTTTAATGATAAGTGGACTGGTTATGCATTGTTGTTGCAACCTACCATAGCCATTAACCAAGTCAAAGAAGAGGCTTCAGGAGTTTGGAGATTTTACGAATTAGTTAAGCCCCATTACTGGGTACTATTTGAAGTCTTCATGGCTTCGATATTGCTGCAAATTTTTGGATTAATAACACCGCTATTTACACAACTTTTATTAGACAGAGTAATTGTTCAAGGCAGCATATCGACTCTAAACGCCGTTGGTTTGGGACTGTTAATTTTCGGTTTATTTAGCATTTTGGTTAACGCCGTGCGGGAATATTTGCTGTTTCATACCGCTAACCGCATTAGTGTCGCCATGCTGGTAGGGTTTCTAAAACATACTTTTAGTTTGCCTTTGTCTTATTTTGAGTCGCGTTTCGTAGGAGATATAACTTCCCGAATTGACGAAAATGAAAAGATTCAGAGTTTTCTAACTGGCGAAACGCTTTCAATACTTTTAGATTTAATTACCATAGTTGTTTATCTAGCCGTAATGTTTTGGTACAACTGGCAGATGACATTGTTATCGCTGTTGATTGTGCCACCGTTTTTTATCTTGGCTTTTGCAAGTACAAGTATTTTACGGCGAATGTCTAGAGAGATTTTTAATGCTGGAGTCGAGCAAGATAGCTATTTGATTCAATCCCTCACAGGTATTCGTTCCGTGCGAAGTATGGCGATAGAGCATACAGTGCGCTGGCGTTGGGAAGAACTGTTAAATGATTTAATTAAAAAAAGTTTCCGAGCGCAGATTATTGGTACTCGCTTGCAAATTATTAGTGGCAGTATCGATACCGTCATGAGTACGGCATTACTTTGGTATGGTGCTTATTTGGTAATTAATAACCAGCTGACTATTGGACAATTAATTGCCTTCAATATGTTGATGGGTAATGTGATTAGTCCTTTCAAAAGACTTTCAGGAGTATGGAATGAATTCCAAGAAATCATGATTTCTACCGAACGCATTAACGATGTGTTGCAAGCAAAGCCCGAAGAAGATTTACTCGCATCTTCCCGCAGACATATATCTAAGCTGGAAGGACGCATTCGTTTTGAAAATGTGACATTTCGCTATCACTCAGAAAGCGATAGTAATGTACTAGAAAATTTGAACTTTGAGATCCAGCCAGAGCAAATGGTAGCAATAGTAGGGCGTAGCGGCTCTGGAAAAACTACCCTATCAAAATTGATTTTGGGTTTATATCCTCCATCGGATGGTAAAGTTCTAATTGACGGTCATGATGTTGCTAAAATCTCGTTAAAATCTCTTCGCAGACAGATAGGTGTAGTAGACCAAGATAATTTTTTGTTTGGTGGAACTATTCGAGAGAATATTAGCATTGCTCATCCGGAAGCAACTCTTGAAGAAATCATCGAAGCAGCGCGTTTGGCTGGAGCAGATGAATTTATAGAGGCATTGCCGATGGGTTACGAAAATCAAATCGGCGAAGGCGGCGGTATGTTATCTGGAGGGCAGCGCCAGCGTTTGGTAATAGCTCGTGCTTTATTAGGCAATCCTCAGTTGTTAATTTTTGATGAAGCAACCAGTAGTTTAGATGCTGAAACAGAACGAGTAATTCAAAACAATTTAAAAACTATTCTTAAAGGACGTACTAGTTTAATTATTGCTCATCGTTTGTCTACAGTGCGTAACGCTGACTTAATTCTTGTTTTAGATAAAGGTTTATTAGTAGAAAGCGGTACTCATGAGGAGTTAATTGCTAAGAAAGGTCATTATTACTATCTGAATCAGCAGCAATTACCGCAGGCGGGCTAGATAAGTTTAACTATTATATATTGATATTGGATATTTTTTTAATTCTTAATTATTAACTAATAACTAATAACTAATAACCAATAACTAACAACTAATAACTAATAACTAACAACCAACAACTAACAACTAACAACTAACAACTAACAACCACCAACTAACAACCAACAACTAAAAACCAACAACTAACAACCAACAACTAACAACCAACAACTAACTTTTTACAACTATGCCTTATCAAGAACATAATTCATCATCTTTAGCGAGGAAGGATGAATATCAAAGTTACACTCCGCCTCCTAATAATGAATATACAGAGAAAAAATCATCGGAAGATTTTGTCGAAGATTCCGATGAATATTTCTATGGTACGGAAGAACTTTTAGATGCTTTACCAAAAGTATGGACTCGCTCTTTACTCTATGTTTTAATTGGTTTTGTTGGTTTTGGTGTACCTTGGTCAATGGTTGCTAAAATCGATGAAACTGGTAGTGCTAGAGGTCGAATTGAACCCTTAGGAGCAATTCGTAAATTAGATAGTATAACTGGCGGTAAAGTGAATGTCGTCAAAGTAAAAAAAGGTGATACAGTCAGAAGCGGACAAATTCTTTTAGAAGTAGACAACAGTACAGTTAAACCGGAATTGGAACGAACGAAAGAGAAACTGGCGGGTTTAGAAAAACAAGTATCGCAGTTAAATCTGTTGAAAAAACAAGTAGATTTAACACTCAGTACTCAAGAGCAACAAAATAAGTCTTTAATTGAGGAGAAAAAAGCCCAGATTAATCAAGCTGCTCAAAATCTTAACGCTAAACAAAGTAGCTATAATTTACAAAAATTAGAAAAACAGGCATTAGTCAGTCAAGCAAAGCAGCAGATTCAAACTTTTTTTAACGAACGTAAATCAGCACAAGAGCGCTTAAATATAGATAAAAGTCTAGTTGAACGCCATCGCAGGCTTTTGAATGTTGGTGCAGTCTCCCAAGCCAAAATTGATAGTCTTAAAAAGGAACAACAAGAAAGCCAACGAGTCTACGAAAAAGCCGAATCGGATATGAAGCAAGCTGAGTTTCGTTTAGCTGAAGAACAAAATCGCTATCAGACAACAATGAATCAGTTGAAATCTGATATTGAACAAGCCAAACTACAGTTAGCCGAGCAGAAGAGTAGTTATCAAAGCGCAGTCGATGCTGGGAAACTCGCTTTACTAAAAACTCAGCAGCAAATTAAAGAATTACAAAATCAAATCAATTCCACAAAATCGCAAATTGCTCAAACTAGAAGCGAGATAATGTCACTAAAAATTCAGATGCAAAATCGCATAGTGCGCTCGCCTATTGATGGAATTGTTTTTGAGTTACCTGTTTCTAAACCCGGAGAAGTGTTACAACCCGGACAAAGAATTGCCAAAATAGCTCCTAAAAGTGGCGGTTTTGTGCTTAAAGCTCAGATGCCGGTTAAGGAAACTGGTTTTTTGAAAACAGGGATGCCTGTAAAAGTAAAGTTTGATGCCTATCCTTTTCAGGAATATGGAATTCTACCGGGAAAAGTTAGCTGGATTTCTCCAGATTCTAAAATTGATACGAAGGCTGGGGCAGGTACAGCAAGTTACGAATTAAGAATTTCACTTGAAAATTCTGAACTCAAATATGGTTCTCGACGCATTCCTTTAACTCCCGGGCAGACAGCTAATGCTGAAGTCATTGTTCGCCAGCGACGAGTAATTGATTTACTTTTAGATCCATTCAAGAAACTGCAAAAAGGAGGTTTGGACATTTAAGAACAAAATGAATAGGGAAATGTTGAATACACCGGGTTCTCTATCTCCTTTTATTGATAAGAGTAAGGAAGAAGACACCAATGTCAGAAAGCTGCTTTCTTTCGACTTCTTGAGAATGATACAAGATTTACTGCCAAGGGAATAACTCTCTTTTATTACGCCATCATCATTCCTAACTTAAGCTGTTGAGCATTTAAATTGTATATTTGGACGGGCAGGGATGCCCATCCCACAAGAACTTTGCATTTTTTGTTTATTCAATTTAAATGCGTTTTAACTTATAACTCTTGACAGCGTTTAAGATTGCTATCTCCCTCCAGGAAAGGCTCTGCTAACAGGCAGTGAACAATGACACAAATAATTTTGTATACCCAATTACCAATGCCCAATTCCCAATGTCCAATTCCCAATGCCCAATAATGAACTATGAAAAATATCTTATCTATATCGCCTAAAGAGATAATCCATCATTTAAAAATATCTTGCCAAGTGCCTAATGTAATTGAGGAGATAGCCATCAAGAAAATTATTGACGATACTGCCAAACAAGCAGGTATCAAAGTCAGTGAAGATGAGTTACAGCAGGAAGGAGATAGATTAAGGTTTACCAAAAAACTTGTAAAAGCTGCTGATACTTGGGCATGGCTCAAAAGACATCATCTTGCTCTTGATGAGTTTGAAGAATTAGCCTACAACAATATACTTTCGGGGAAGGTAGCTCATCATGTATTTTCTGATGCAGTCGAATCATTTTTTTATCAAAACCAACTTGATTTTATGGCAGCAGCTACTTATGAAGTTGTTTTAGATGATTACGATTTGGCTTTAGAGCTATTTTATGGAATTCAAGAAAACGAATTAACTTTCCCAGAAATTGCTCGCGAGTATATCTCAAATCCGCAATCGCGTCGTGCATCTGGATATCAAGGGATTAAACGGCGTAATGATTTTCGTCCAGAAGTTGCCGCAGCTGTATTTGCAGCTAAGCCTCCAGAAGTTGTTAAACCTGTTGTCACTAACAAAGATGTTTATCTGATTTGGGTTGAGGAAATTATTCAACCCGATTTAAACGATGAATTACGGGAGCAAATTATTACGGATTTATTCGATGATTGGCTAAAACAACAAATTCAACAGATAGAAATTTCTACTTCACTTGATTCAAATAGCGACAACCAAGCATCTCCAGATTCGTTAATGCAGGCTTAAGTGCGGTTCTCTCCGTTTTTGCTGAATCAAATTAGTCAAAAAGAGAGGTAAATAGAGTTAAAAATCAAAATATTTTTTATATTTTAGCGTAGAAAAACACATTGTTTCGGCAAAGATTAATTCAGTTCAAGTAATTAATTATGTTGTAAATATTTTCTAATAAATAGCTATAAATAATCTTTTCCTGTAAGGCAAATTCTCTATTTGGCTTGTTTTTTCGTGACTATTATTAACAACAAAAAAACATAAAAAAAACTAAATCAAATATGAAATTACCAGGTAAAAACATAAAAAATAATTATCAAAAAAACAGTAAAAAAAGCTTGCATTTTTATAGTAGAAGAACTAATATATAAATGTAAGCGAACAGAAGATGTATCGCTTCCAAAAATTCCCAGAAATGTGTTAATTAAATTCCCAGGAGAATCTCATGAATATTTTTGATTTAAATCAAATTGAAGTTGTTGAAGGAAACGAAGTAGTTGGTGGCGGTAGCTACTACGATTACAAGAAAAAGTGGGCTAAGCCTAAGAAGTACGAAAAGGCTGTTGCTAAAGCTGCTGGTAATGCTATTGCATTCGGTGATGAAGCTAAAGCATTAACCTTTACTTCTACTACAGCAGTTGCTGGCGAATTCGCTGCTTCTGAGTCTGGTTCTTTGTCTATTGCTAAGAATGCTAAGAAAGGCAAGGGCTACAAGAAGTACTAAGTTTCTTCAATACCTTCTGTAAATAAATTATTTTAAGAAGGTTGATTATAAAGATAATTTGACTCGATAGATAGTCGATGACCTTTATAAATTGACAGATTGTCAAAAATATCGCTGAAAACTGTTTATAAGTTTTCAGCGATACTAAAACTCAATAGGAGCTCTCATGAGCAGATTCACAATTGCCGACCTCAGCTTTTGCGAAACAGATATTAATGATTGCGAAAAAGTAAGAGGTGGATATTCAACTGCTGATTATCTCGTATCTTACTTTAACGTTCGTAAGGATTTTTATTCTCCTAGTGCAAATTCAGGATTTAAACTTGCGGAAAAGTTATTAGCTAAATATGGCTATGAAGTAAGTTATTCTCCTGATGGTGCAAAAGGCGATTTTACTGTTGTTAAATCAAAAGCATACGGTAACGGTAAAACTTACTCTCAAGCGTCAAGCAGCTATGGTTACAAGGGCAAAGCGGCTAGTGCGAAATCATTTGCAGCAGCTTAAAGTCTCTGAAATGTAAGTCTCTGAAATGTCCATTGCTTGGTTTTAATTTAATAAGCTATTAAAAAGATTTTAGACAAGGCTTTTTAATAGCTTATTGCTTTTTGAATTTTCTCGAATTTCATCCGATACTTTGCCTGCAAGAGCAGTATAAGGTGAAATTCGGGATATATGAAAATGATGTAAGCGTGATTAATAGAAGTCAGGATAGTTATGACTAATTATCGAGTTATTACTAGATGGATTGTATCGCCTGATGGTAAAGTTGTTGCTGAAGCCAAAAGTGCAGCCTCAGCAGTTGGCGATCGCACTTTTATTCATCAAAGTGTTTCAGTGAATCAAGACAATGGTAGTTGCAGTAGTTCCTCATCATCTAGCTCTAGCAGTTACAGTTCTTCAAGTAGTTCGGTGGCTAGAGATAGGGATGATTTTGGAGTGGACTTTTAACGGAATTTAGATATTGATTATGGCTGTGGTGGCGAACAAATAATCCTAACTTAAGATAATCAGAAGCTTGATTTGAATCAGGTTTTATCAGTCTGGTACAGAGGAATTGCTATTGGGGCTAAAATTCTAACGAACATGAATAAACAGCTTAGACAAAGTCTAAGCTTGAGAAAGTCTGGCTATTAAAGGCTTTCATCTTAAATAGACTTACATCTTGCACCATTGTCAAGAAGCTCACAGAAAGCCGGTTTCTAGTCATGAAAGCATTATTGTCTCGTTGTGAAATCGTAAAGAAACCGGGTTTGCGGAAACTGGCGCAAGATTTGAGTAGAGGCTTTAGAAGTTTATTTACGTCGGCGGCGTTTCATGATTACACCAATAACGCCACTAGATAGCAGCAAAGCCAGACTAGCCGAAGGCTCGGGAGCTTTAACTAAAACTCTATTTCGCTTAGACTCAATCAATGCCAAATTTGTGCCATTAGTGAAAAGACGCTCATAGGAGCCTTTCACAGAAGCTTCTAAAGATTCTTCTAATCCACCAAAATTAGGATTAACAGATTCTTGGTTGAAACTTACATTATCACCTGGTTCGAGTACAACAAAATCGTTATCACCTTCGGTAGTTAAATTCCCTATCAAATAGAAAGAGTCTAAAACAGTCTTGTTGTCAATATCAAACACCAAGAAAGATATATCACCAGCAGCCCTAGCATTTTCAGAAGGAGGATTCTGAATCGATGTCTCTAACTCTAAATCGGCTATAAAGTCAAAAGAAAAACTGGTATCTGCCTCTATTTCAAAACTACCTATCAATTCAGATTCACTTTCGGCAAAAGCTAAATATTCTTGATTCTCACCAAAAGCCTCAGCGAAATTGAAGTTAGCTCCACCTTCAGTAGATTGTAAAAAAATTGCATTTGCTTCGGCTGTTGCCTCTGCAATTCCATTTTCTTCAAAACTAAAAGTATCACCATCTGTAGAAGTTAAAACACCGGAAGGAGACTGGCTAAAATTTTCAAATTCAAATTCTGCCGTAGAGGAAGCAAAAGTCGCGGCTCTACTTGGTGAAATAGCTAAAACTGAACTGGCTAAGACGGGAGCAGCAACTAGAATCAACTTTTGAATCAAATTGTGTTTTGTAGTCATACTATTTTCTTAAAAAATTTCCATCATAAATTTTGCTGACTGGCAAGCATTAGCATTGATAAACTCCTCTGTGAAAGAAATTTTGCCTCGTGCCTTCTAGTCAAAACACCATCTATCACTTCCGTAAAAATACTTTTTACAGAAATAATAATTACAAGTCACTTAAATCCTTAGACTTGCTACGAAACACCCAAAAATTTGTAATAAATACTTCAGTAATAATACTAAAGTATAAATCAGTATATAAAGTAAAGTTACTATGAATACACTTTAAATTTTATATTCCTCAGTAAATACCAATATCTATCAAATCCCAGCCAGGTAAGCAAATAGACGCGATTAAACCATCAAAAAAAACCTTGGCTTTAAATTAAGCCAAGGTTTAAAAGTATTTGATTGAGAAATGTCCATGCTTGGTTTTAGTTTGACAAAGCGGATATCAAGTTTTTAATTTTGCTCTGAAATGCTTGATTTGTCCGTTTTCTCTACTCACACATTTACATCTTGTGAAAATTAAATTATATTCCTTGAAAAATATTTAGTTAGTTCTCTCAAGATATAGTGCGTGCAAACAATTTAAATTGAAAACTAGTGCTTTGCTAAAGTTTTTACAATACTTTTGTATTGTGATTTAGACAAGATTTAATTCACTACAAATGTTACTTTTTTGTTGTTAACTATTACTATGGTTTTGCTCCATAGTCTGTGCCATAACCAGTGTCATAAGAAACCTTAGTTCCTTGTCTGGCTACAGCGTAACCTCCGTAATATGCTGCACCATACTTTGGAGATGCAACAGCGCCAGTAGAAGTATTAGTAGTAGTAACATCACCAACACCTACAGCTACTACGTTTGCCTTTGCTTTCCCTGGTTTAGCTTTTGCTCTTCCTCCTACAAAGGCTAGAGGTCTACCTCCGATAATTTGAGTTCCAGACTCTACAACTTCACAAATTTCTAAATCATTAATATTCATGGACTTTCTCAACCTAATTTTTTTTGATTGACTTACCAAAAACATTTTAGCAATAAATATATATCTAAAGCAACTAAAATGTTTGCGAAATTTACTATTGTTATTTAATATAAATAGGTCTTATGTTTCGATACAAAAAATGATTAATTATTTAACATAAAAAATATTAATTAATTAATTAATTAATTTATTCATTGATTCATTAATTTGTACGTATATGTCAATTGTTTTTTGAAAAATAATTCTTTTTTGAAATATTTTGAAATAATTAAATAAGGAATTTTGTAAATTAAAATACAATAATATGTACTATTATTTTATTGTTTGATGAAGGAAAAACAAAATTTAGTGAAGTAATTAATAAGTAGATATAAAAACATTATAAAAAGAACGTTAAGCGTATATACTTACGTATTTATACTATCTTTATATGTAAAATAAACTAAATGAGTAACAGCTTTATATCTGCTTGATTTAGTTAAATATTTTTATTTGCCTGTATAATTTTAATAAATGTTTAACTCTGGTGAAGCTACTGCAGATTTGATTTGTAGGCAATACGCGATTGTAGTGTCCATTCCACCCCAATACTGCTCGGTTAACGAATCAAGCACAATCCTAAGATCCCCCAAACCCCCGCTAATTTGGGGGCTTAATTTCCTCCAAAATAGGGTCAAGTTAGGGAGGATCTCCTCTTAACCGAGCAGTATTGCATTCCACCCGCATTGTGAATTCGCCATAAAAAAACCCTCTCGCTGAAGCGGAGAGAGTTGATAGTTTTTGTATTTATTTGTTTGTTTGGCTGAAGTACTAGGAATGTCTATTGACTTGCTTGAGCTTTGGGAGTGCCGGGAATGGTTACATCTATAGGCGTTACCTGGGATGCAAGTCTTGTAAGCGGTGGCTTGATAGCGGTTTGATTCCCTACGATTAAAAATACTAAATCATCAAGTTTCAGATATTCTTTCGCTACTCGCTGCACATCTTCTACCGTAGTATTTTCAACTTGCTTTTGATAGGTAAACAAGAAATCTTTAGGATAACCGTAATATTCGTAGCGCATCAAACGTGATAAAGTCTGAGCAGGATCTTGGAAATTGAAGACAAAAGAATTCAATGTAGACTCTTTAGCAAATGCTAGTTCTTGAGGAGTTACTGGTTGGTTTTGAATCCGCTTGATTTCTTGCTCTACAGCTTTAACAAACTGTACTGTAGCATCACTACGTGTTTGTCCGCCAGCAATAAACATTCCGGGATAATCATAGCGGGGACTCCAGTAACCGTATACTGAGTATGCTAAACCTTGACGCGATCGCACTTCATTGAATAATCTTCCGCCGAATCCATTCATTACCCCATTCATAACATCTAATTTGGGATAGTCGGGGCTGGTGAATTCTCCGCCGATATGTCCGATAAGTACGTTACTTTGAGTTAACTGCGGTTGATTTACAAAAAATACTCCACCAGTTTTAGCTTGAGATACCGCTGGTAATTGTGGTTTTTTGAAGTTAGGATTAGCTTTCCAACTGCCAAATGTTTTCTTAATCAAAGATTTCATTTTAGCAGAATCAAAATCCCCTTCAATACCCAGAATCATATTATTGGGAGAATAATACTTTTGGTAGAACTCTACTAAATCCTCGCGAGTGATATTATTCAGCGATGCATATTCTGGGATGCGAGCATAAGGACTATTTTCACCGTAAATCAGTTTTTTGAACTCACGGCGGGCAATATTATCAGGGCTATCGTTACGACGAGCAATACCACCCTTCGTCTGGGTTTTTGCTAGCTCTAGCTGGTTTTCTGCGAAAGCTGGTTGTTGTAATACTTCAGCAAATAACCCAAAAACTGTATCCAAGTCTTCGCTGAGGGCTGCAAAAGCAGCACTGCCAGCAGTATTCCCAATACTAGTTTCTACTGAAGCCGCTCTTTGTTCCAACATTTGGTTAAGTTTGTCGGGAGGATGTTGCTGAGTACCTCCAGTACGCATGACTGTACCCGTTAACCCAGCCAAACCAACCTCATTAGCAGGTTCAAACCTACCACCAGTATGAATTAGCGCTCTACCACTAACCAACGGCAACTCATGATTTTCCATTAAATAAACTATCATGCCGTTATCAAGTTCGTACCGTTCGTATTCGGGTAACTTGATTTCACCTACCGGCTCGAATTCCAAGTCAGTATAATGCTTTGGCGTATACTTACCTTGTGCCGTTACCTGCTGTGCCATCGCACCAGAAAAGTTAAAACTTACCAGCACAAAAGCCAAACAAACCAGCAACGAGTAAAGCAATCTTTTCACTTTTTTGTTGTACCTTATTCTTTTAATCTTCATTCTCTCTCCTAATTGGGAATTGGGGATTGGGAATTGGGGATTGGGGATTGGGGATTGGTAATTGGGAATTGGGAATTGGGAATTGGGAATTGGGAATTGGGAGACAAAGACACAAGGAGAAATGGGGAGATGCAAACTAATTAACAACTCTTAACTCTTAACTCCTAACTCCTAACTCCGCGAGCTGTAAAGACGTAGCAGTGCTACGTCTCTACACTCCTAACTAGCTGGCTTTTTCGGCAATAATTTTCCGATGGTGCGGTTTTCTGCGACAAAAGTCTCTTTTGCGACGCGCATAATATCTTGCGCGGTGACGGCTTCAATTTTTTCTAACTGTTCAAACAAATTCTTCCAAGAACCCGTTTTGACTTCATATTCTAATAACTGTTGCGCCATACCCATATTAGAATCTAGAGAACGCAACAAACCCGCACGAGCATTAGTTTTTACTCTTTTTAATTCTTTTGCGGAAACCGGTTGTGTTTTCAAAGCTTCAATTTGTTCTCGCAGTGCTTTAGCTACCTCATCAACATTACGTCCCGGTGCAGTCAAAGCATAAAACAGCATTAAGTTCGGATATTTATCTCCGGGGAAACCACTAAATCCTTGGGCTCCAAGTGCTAATTGCTGCTTTTCTACTAAAGATTTATACAGCCGCGAAGTACGTCCATCGCTGAGTAAACTGCCGATAATGTCATAAATTGCATTATCTGGATCGTTAATACTTGGACGGTGATAACCTTCTAAATACCAAGGTTGAGAAGGTAGATTTAAAGTAAATTCTTTTTCTCGAGTTTGTTTTGGCTCTACTGCTAGTTTCTGCTCTGGTTTGGGTTTGGCTTCATAACGTCCAAAATAAACTTCTGCTAGTTTTTTAACTTCAGCAGCTTGCACATCTCCCACTACAGCAACCGTAAGATTGCCGGGAACGTAGTATGTATCAAAGAAATCCCGTATATCTTTGGGTGCCAAATTACGGATATCTTGGTAGTAACCAATCACCGGGCGTTTATAAGGATGCTTTTCAAAAGCCGTATCGTTAAACTTTTCAATCATTTGCCCGATGGGTGAATTATCTACCCGCATCCGTCTTTCTTCAAGGATTACATCTTTTTCGTTATAAAATTCGCGTCGCAACTCGGGATTAAGAAAACGTTCCGATTCCAGAGACATCCAAAGTTCTAATTTATTAGAAGGAAAACTGTAAAAATATTTTGTAGCTTCGGTAGAAGTCGTAGCATTTAAGCCTACACCCCCCGCTTGTTCAACAATTCTACCCAACTCATTTTGCTTTACCGTTTGGTGAGCTTGCTCTTGTATCTTTTTAAACCGAGCTTGTAGTTGAGCAACTTTATTCTTTTCTCCTGCTGCTTGTGCTTGTTGAATTTGGGCTGCTAATTTATCTAATCTATTAAGCAACCTTTTTTCTCTAGCGTAATTTTTGGTACCAATTCTGTCAGTACCTTTAAAAGCTAAATGCTCTAAAAAGTGTGCAACACCAGTTTTTCCTTCAGGTTCGTTTACACCACCTACATCAGCATAAGTAAGAAAAGAAACAACAGGAGCTTTCGGTCGTCTTAAAACAATGAACTTCATGCCATTATCTAACTTAAACTCCGTCAAATTTTCAGTAACCCTATCTAAATAAGGTTGAATCGAAGTTTTCCCTGGAGATGGAGTTTGAGCAGATGCCACTCCCGGTAAAAACTCCCAACAAAAAACTAATGCTAACAGCAGTGCAAATAGCCGACGTGAGAAATTTCCCATAATTTTCCTTTTGAACTGTGTAAGAATATCGCTTTGAGGCAATAAACTTAGAGAATTGAACATTTTTACATCTCTCGCATTCCAAAACAACGGAATTCTAATGTCTTTTACCTTTGCCATATCACCATATATCTCCATCCCCTGTATTTTTAATTACGCATTTCAAGTTAAAGCTTAAGCAACGTATTATAAATTACAAATTATCGGACTATCTTCTGGCTTCAGCAAAAATCTTAATTCTCAAGGCTTAATCTTATATTAAAGATTTGCAGCTTATAGTACTAAACGTTAGACAATAATGCTACAGATGCAGTTCCGGAACAATCACTATCACTAATACTATGCGAGCTTTTAAATCTCCTGCTCCAGAAATTCAAACACGCACACGCATTCTGCAAGCAGCACAAAAGTTGTTTGCTTCCCAAGGATTTGACGGCACGACTACCCGCGACTTAGCACAAAAAGCAGGAGTTGCCGAAGGAACTTTATTCCGCCATTTTTCTAATAAAAAAGCAATCTTAGTTGAAGTTGCAACTGCTGGTTGGGTGGAGATTCTTACCGACTTACTCACCGAATTAAGTGAAATGGCTAGCTATAAAGCCGTAGCTCAAGTAATGCGTCGTCGGATGTGGAATTTACAAAAAAATGCCGACATGATGAAAGTTTGTTTTATGGAAGCCCAATTTCATCCCGAACTTCGCGATCGCATTCAAAAAGAGGTGATTGATAAAATGACTGATGTTGCTGAAGCATTCTTTCAAACAGCAATGGATAAAGGCATCTACCGTAAGACGGATGCAAAACTCGTAGCTCAGGTATTTCTAGGAATGTTTGCCGTGGCAGGCTTTTCTCATAATACACTTATGGAACCAGATGCTTCCCCCCAAGAAAAACAAAAAATGGCAGAAGGGCTGGCTGACATATTTCTTAACGGTGTACTAGAGAAAGAGTAAAAGGTGGAGAGTTGGGAGTTAGGAGTGAGGAATGAGGAGTTAGGAGTTAATAATCTATCAATTGGGATTTAAAAATCTGTAATTAAAAAAAAGTGAATTTGCTAATACTTAGTATATAAGATGCAAGTTTAATAACTCATAACTGCTAACTGCTAACTGCTAACTGCTAACTGCTAACTGCTAACTGCTAACTGCTAACTGCTAACTACTAACTGCTAACTTCTTAGCTTGCTCAACCCATTCATTTACTTGTTCAACGGGAGGGCATAAATCTCGTCTTTGTAGAGTTGCTACTTGCAAACGCAAAATTTGCTTCTGTAAGCGATGGGGGGGAGTCGTTGACAACTGCACCACTGAAGCAATGCCAGCATGAAGCAATAAACCAGAATATTCCGTTCCGACGCTAGGGATTCGAGCTAAATCCGCTAAAGCAACCCATTTATTAACATACTGGACATGAACCTGTAGTTTCTGTGCCAGTATCAACTTTTCTTGTGGAGTTTTCCCTTGTCTTACCAGAGCTAAAGTAGTTGTAAAACCATTGTTTTTCAAATTCTTAATTTCATCTTCCTTTAATCCTGGCAATTCTTCAATCAACCAGTTGGATTGTTTCATATCAGTTAGCAGTTAACAGTGAGCAGTACCATGACAGTTATAAGTAGCAAGGAACAGTGAACAGTTATAAGTAGCAAGGAACAAGTAGCTAATTCTCTATTACCAATTACCAATTACCAATTACCCATTACCAATTACCAATTACCCATTACCAATTACCCATTACCAATTACCAATTACCAATTACCAATTACCCATTACCAATTACCAATTACCAATTACCAATTACCAATTACCAATTACCAATTACCAATTACCAATTACCAATTCCGAAACAATGACAATAACATCTACTCCTAACTCACTTGCAAATACTTTACGTCAAAGAAGAGAAAAATTAGCTAATTTAATCGATTTTCCGGCAGTATTCTGGTCTGGAAATCCCAGTCCACGTAATTTTGCTGCAAATATCTTTCCACATCGTCCTAGCAGTCACTTTCTCTACTTTGCCGGATTACCTTTGAAAAATGCTGCGATTCGTTTGGAAGCAGCTAAACTGCAATTGTTTATGGATAATCCTTCACCAAGTAGCACTCTTTGGCATGGAGAAATGCCGAGTCGCGATCGCATAGCAGAACAAATTGGTGCTGATGAAGCTTACCCAATGGCTGAGCTAGAATCACATCTACAAGATGTAGCAACAATTGCCGTACAAGATGCAGTTTCATGGACGCAACAGTCACAATTATTAGATAGATGGATTTTACCCCAACGCCCACCTGAAAATATAGATTTGCGGTTGGCTAGGGCAGTTGCTCAATTGCGTCTTACCCACGACGAAGCCGCTTTAAGTGAAATACGTCAGGCTGTTGCCGTTACTATAAAAGCCCATAAAGCTGGTATGGCTGCAACCGCAACAGCGAAAACAGAAGCACAAGTACGAGCGGCAATGGAATCAGTAATTATTGCTCATAATATGACAACATCTTATAACAGTATTGTCACGGTGCGGGGGGATGTACTGCACAACGAGCATTATCAAAACTCCCTCAACTTGGATGATTTACTACTTGCTGATGTTGGCGCAGAAACTCCTAACGGTTGGGCTGCTGATGTAACTCGTACTTGGGCTGTCAGCGGAAAATTTTCATCAACTCAAAGAGATATTTATGATGTTATTTTAGCCGCCCATGATGCCTGTATTGACAAAATCAGCCCAGGGGTAGAGTACGAAGATATTCATCTTTGTGCTTGTCAGGTGATTGCTGAAGGTTTAGTTAGCTTAGGTATTTTAAAAGGTAATCCTGAAGAGTTGGTAAATGTAGATGCTCATGCTTTATTTTTCCCTCACGGAATAGGGCATTTACTTGGTTTAGATGTGCATGATATGGAAGACTTAGGAGATTTAGCAGGGTATGAAGAAGGAAGACAAAGAAGCGGACGTTTTGGCTTGGGTTACTTGCGTCTAAATCGACCTTTACATGCGGGAATGGTAGTTACAATTGAACCGGGTTTTTATCAAGTACCCGCGATTGTCAATAATTCAGAGAATCGCAAGAATTTTAAACAATTTGTCAACTGGGAACGTTTATCACAGTTTACAGATGTCCGAGGAATCCGAATCGAAGATGATATTTTAGTTACGAATGATGGAAGTGAAGTTTTAACAGCGGCTTTACCCACACAAGCTGATGCTGTGGAACAATTAACAGTTAATGGTTAACTGTTATTCAGCTTCAGCAGTTGCTTGTTTTTTTGGCGTTGCTGAATAAAAATATTGGGCGTTGCTGATTGGATGTATGAAACGGGTTGATTGGAAAACCGAAACGGTTGTAGAGACGCAAGGATTTCGCGTCTCTACATTTAAATTCATACCCGGATTCAGCAACGCCAAATATTGAGTAGTAATTTCACATTGTTTGAGACGTAGCATTGCTACGTCTCTACAACAGTTTCAGATTTGTGATGAATGTTCCTGTCAGTGTAATCAGCAATAAATGGGATTCCCCACACTGATTCAATACAAATTATTTTTGATTTTTCAAAGGTGGCGCAAACAGCCGTAAGGCTTGCTATTAATGCTTTACAGGCTGCTTTAAATTTTCGTCAATTAGTAATTTCCATCTTCTAAATCAGTGAAATCACTACCTAGTTCCTTTAATCAAGCTATTGAAATTATTCGTTGAAATAAATTACATTTCTTAACTAAGGACGAAGTTTAAATAATCAATTACTTCACAAGTGATATTACAAAAAAGGAAACTAGGGTTATGAAAGTACGATGGCGAAAATTATTTATCGAAACCTCTGCATGGGTAACTGCTGAAGTCATGTTAAATGTAGTTGGTTTGGATAATTTGGCAGACTATAGCGAATTCGTTTTTCAAAGTAAAGCTTTGGCAGATGCCACCGAAGCATTTTCTAATTTAATTACTTTGGTTTCATGATAGTTTCGCAATTATTTATCTTCAAAGATAGCTCCTTCTCTTTTTAGATAAAATTTTACCTCTTCGCTGATACCTGTATTTTCTCCGAAGCGAGCATTTTTGACTTTTGCATTTGCGAGATTAGCGTTATTTAAGGCTGCTTTCTGAAAGTTTGTATTATCTAAAATAGCTCCTTCAAGGTTGCTATTTTGCAAATTAGCTTTCTCTAAGCAAGCGTCACTCAAGTCGGCATTTCTTAAATTAGCATTGTCTAATTGGGCTGCATTCAAATTAACCGATTTTAGGTTGGCATTTCTTAATTTGGCTTCAGAAAGCTGAGCATTTACAAGAATTGCGCCAGTTAAATCGGCATTATTCAGCTTGACGTTATTCATATAAGCATCAGTTAAATCGGAATTGATTAATTGAGCATTGTTGAGGTTGGCATTCCACAAGTAAATTCTGTGAAGTAAGGCATTATTCAAATTGGCATCAATTAATTCAGCACCACTTAAATTTGCGCTTAACAACTGGGCACCGATTAAATAAGCATTATTGAGTTTAGAAGTGCAGAGGTTAGCATCTCGTAAATTAGCATTACTAAGATTAGCTCCAATCAACTTTATGCTGTTGAGATTAGCTCCTACTAATTGAGCGTTAATCAATTTGCTGTTGCTCAAATCGGCTTCGCTTAAATCGACTCCCAGTAACTGAGCATTTGTTAAATCGGCACTACATAATTCAACGCCACTAAGATACATATTGTTCAGGTTAACCCCGATTAACTTAGCTTCCTTTAAATCGGTAAAAATTAAGTTTAAACTGCTGGGGTTTTCACCTTTGACAACTTGATTAATAATTTTTTCTCGGATACTTTGCTGCTGTTGACTTTCGGCTTGATTAGATTCACTCGCATTGCTGGAAGTTTCAGCTAATTGTTTGATTTCTTTTTTCATCTGTTTTTTTGACTTAAAAAATATATTGACAAAATTTATCGCACAATTCAATTTAAACCTGCTAAATTTACTTTATAACGATAATAATATTGATGGTTTATCTGTTTGCATAATTTTAATGTACAGTTTGTCTAAATTGTATTAATGTACTTGAAAGGACAGACAAATTATTTTTATATATTAATCTCACTAATAGTTTAAGCAATAAAAGTATCCAAATATTAACATTTTGGCAATCAAGACTATTAACAAATATGACTTATTTTAATGATTAAATACAATAATCTATAAGTGAAGTTAAATTATAAATTTAGCAACTTAGATATACTAACATCTTCAGTTTTTATGCTTAATTGTGACAAAAATATTCATAGCAATTGTAAGCAACTAATTGTTAAATTAGATAACATTATTTAGATAACTGTAAAATTGACATAATTAAATAATAACTTGTCTATCAGTAATTTTCCACAGATGAAAGTTCAAGTTTTAGCAATTATTTTTTTACTATAATTTCTGTTTATATAAATTTTTCCCAGAAAGTCTTTTTGAAACTGCTTAAAAATGTTAATCTTTAAAGTATTTTATATAGGAATGACCGCAACTGGCACATTTTTTTGTAGGGTGCTTGTACACTGATTCCCAACCGAACCTAATAATAAGGCAATCGGTATACGGCACCACCCGAGCATTGTGAAAATTGCGGTCATTCCTGTTATAGATAAATAGACATCTGCGGCAAAACATTTAGATACTTTAATTTTATACTCTGACCTAACCCCATGCCCCTACCCTGCCTCTTAAGTGGGGTTTTAAAGCCTCTCTCCGCTTCGGGGAGAGGTTACTCTACGAGAAAACGCTCCGCGTTCATGGAGAGGGGTCTTTTTCATTTCCCGCAGATGTCGAATGTAAACAAATATTACTTTTGCGATCGCACTAAGCTAAACAGTGGTTGAACTTGACTTAGCTGTTGATTTTGTACACAAGACTAGACCTTTGTCGAAAATTGTTAAGGTTTTTTGATGTATTGTGTGCTTACTTTTTTGGCATAATAATAGAATAATAATTTTATTTTTTCTTGATAAATATGCAAAAACCAAGCACTTATCAAGAAAAAAGTAAATAGGAATATCTGGATGTGCGGATGGCTCAACCGTGCAAGCCTATCGAGGGATAACAGCTCCCATGCTCCCTGTGAAGTAGGAAGTAATGTCCGGCAACTCCTGACTTTACAGAGCAGCTAAGAATCCCCCACATTATTATAAGCGTGGGGTCAATTAAGATAATTGTATTATGTTTGATGCACTAGCCGACCGTTTAGAATCAACCTGGAAAAAACTCCGGGGACAAGGTAAAATCTCTGAATCCAATATTCAGGAAGCTTTACGAGAAGTACGACGCTCCCTGTTGGAAGCAGATGTCAACCTGCAAGTAATTAAAGAATTTATTAGTGAAGTAGAAGCCAAAGCACAAGGTGCTGAGGTATTGAATGGGGTGCGCCCTGGCGAACAGTTTATTAAAATTGTTCACGATGAATTAGTAAATGTGATGGGGGAAACTAACGTCCCCTTAGTGCAAGCCGAAGAATCACCTACAATTGTTTTGATGGCTGGTTTGCAAGGTACTGGTAAAACTACTGCAACAGCTAAGTTAGCCTTACATCTAAGAAAATTAGAACGCAATTGTTTAATGGTCGCAACAGACGTTTATCGTCCTGCGGCAATTGACCAATTGATAACTTTAGGTAAACAAATTGACGTGCCAGTATTTGAACTGGGAAGCGATGCCAATCCAGTTGAGATTGCCCGTCAAGGTGTGGAACGTGCCAAGGCGGAAGGCATTGATACCGTAATTATTGATACTGCCGGTCGTCTGCAAATTGATGAAGACATGATGGCAGAATTAGCCAGTGTCAAAGAAACCGTCCAACCCCACGAAACACTGCTGGTAGTGGACGCAATGACCGGTCAAGAAGCCGCAAATTTAACTCGTACTTTCCACGAAAAAATTGGTATTAGTGGTGCAATTTTAACTAAGTTAGATGGTGATAGCCGTGGTGGTGCAGCGCTATCGGTGCGGCGAATTTCTGGTGCGCCAATCAAGTTTGTTGGTGTAGGTGAAAAAGTTGAAGCCCTACAGCCGTTTTATCCTGATAGAATGGCATCCCGGATTTTGGGCATGGGAGATGTCTTAACCCTGGTTGAAAAAGCCCAGGAGGAATTTGACCTCGCCGATGCCGAAAAAATGACAGAGAAAATGCTGTCAGCGAAGTTTGATTTTACTGACTTTCTCAAACAACTACGTTTGCTCAAGAATATGGGTTCCCTCGGAGGTATCATGAAGATGATTCCGGGGATGAACAAAATTTCTAGCCAACAGCTAGAACAAGGACAATCTCAGCTTCAGCGTTGCGAAGCGATGATTAAGTCCATGACTAAACAAGAACGGACAGATCCCGATTTATTAGCGAGTTCTCCCAGCAGAAGGCGACGGATTGCATCTGGAAGTGGTTATAAAGAAAAAGATGTCAGCAAGCTGGTAAGCGATTTCCAGAAAATGCGGAACATGATGCAGCAAATGGGACAAGGTAACTTCCCTGGAATGGGAGGCGGAGGAATGTTTGGCGGTGGAAATCCAATGGCTGCCGGGAATGCTCCCGCACCCGGCTGGCGCGGCGCTTCTGGCGGTAAAAAGAAGCAGAAAAAAGCTAAGAAAAAGAAAGGTTTTGGTACACTTTAGCAGTTAGCAGTTAACAGTGAACAGTGAACAGTGAACAGTTAACAGTGAACAGTTAGCAGTTAGCAGTTAGCAGTTAGCAGTTAACAGTGAACAGTGAACAGTTAACAGTGAACAGTTAGCAGTTAGCAGTTAGCAGTTAGCAGTTAGCAATCAAAAGATGGTGACAAAAGGCATTCATGGTTAGTATTCACGTTTAAACTCTGACCTTTGAACTTTAACCTTTAACCGAATGGCACTAAGTTAAGCTAAAAAGTAGACACCGTAAGGATTGCAGAGGTGCTGAGGTGCTGAGGTGCTGAGGTGCGCTCGGAGAGTAAACAGTGAGTCCGGAGAGTAAATGGTGAATGTCGCACAAGTAACTTCATTGCTCCTCTTCTCCTCGGCTCCTCTGCTCCCTTGATGGGTCAAGAGTTTCGCCTTATCTTAGTGCCATTCACCTTTAACCTTTGACCTGACAAAATAGCGCTTCATGCCTTGCAAGTGCTAAAATTATCATCTGCTACTTGTGGGAAATTTTATCTTCCCGCATTCGGGGGAGCATTACCTTTTTCGGTGAAATGCTTTCATAATTTCGGATAGATTTGTCACCGACTCTAGTTGTAAACTAACATCTTACAAAGTAGGAGAATTACCTTTTTACTATGATTAAATTGCGCTTAAAGCGAATAGGCAAAAAACGAGAAGCAAGTTACCGCTTAATTGCTATCAACAATCTGTCTCGTCGCGATGGTCGTCCCCTCGAAGAATTAGGATTTTATAATCCTAGAACCAAAGAAGTAAGATTAGACGTAGACGGCATTGTTAAGCGACTACAACAGGGCGCTCAACCAACTGACACCGTGCGTCGCATTTTAGAAAAAAATAATGTTTTTGAACAAGTCCGTGCAGCATCTGCATCCTAGTAAAGTAACAAATACGAATTCCCGTACAACTCCCGATTACGTTGGTTTAGTTAATTTTTTAATGCAGCCGTTTTTGGAATCACCCGAGTCTCTAAGCGTTGATTGTGAAATTTCTCCTAGCACCAAACGAGCTTGGATTCGCATTGCCTTTGATAGTGCAGATAAAGGTAAAGTGTTTGGTCGTGGAGGACGAAACATCCAAGCTATTCGCACTGTCATTTCTGCGGCTGCTCAAGTTGCGGGACAATCCGCATACTTAGACATTTACGGTAGTAATGAAACTCGGGAGGGTACACCGGCATCTTATAGCGAAGAAAGGGATAGAGAATTACCAATGCCTAAGCCTAAAGTAAGACGTGGTGACGGACGTAGAGATTTCACCAAACCCCGAACTCGCATTTAATTGAAACAATTTTTATTGTTTCTGATTTTATTCGCTATCAGCCCTATGGCTGATAGTAAATCGTTAAATAGTTGGTTAAATAGTTGCCCGAATAGCAGATTTTTTGAAACATAGCTTTTTTGGATTGACCGGAAATCGGAGGGCGCAAGCCCCTAAATTTTATTTATGGGGATAAGCTCGTGGGGAATTTATTCCCCGTCCACAAATGGTATTATTAAGAAGTTGGTCTAGTCCGTCCGCCGTTCGTGGGAAGGCGGTAATTAAAGTAACCACGTAAAGCCGAGGCTAGCAACAAGGGCGCGAAAAACCCTCAAAACGCATGGACTCGACGGAGTACCGACCACCAGGACAAGTGAGTTTTAGAAGCCATATTATGGTAAGGGAGGGCATCCCTAAACCCTGGACTACGTATTCCAGTACGCTTGTGGAGAGTAAACCCCTGGATACATATGCTCAAGCTAGATATTTCGTTCATACACGGTTATTTGGTGTGAGGTACGGCAGCGCCCTTGTGTATTAAAGTTAGCTCAGTGAAGCAAGAATCCCCTCGCCTTTAGGCATGGGGAGTGTCAATCCAGTACTAAATATTGCTGATGAAATTCCCACAAGCAAGATGCCTATCCCCGCGATTATGTATTTTGACTAAAATCAAACAAAATTTAAACCGCTATATTGCTATTTAATGCGATCGCTCAGAAAACAAAATTAAGCTCCTGAAAACGGAGTATCCGAGTAAAAAATTATTCCTTACTAATCAAAAATACTTAATTAATACTATGGCAGAAGCCATAACAATAGAATTGCCCGATATCCCTAGTGCTATGGCTTTAGCGGGAAGCCAGGAAGAAAACCTCAAACTCTTAGCTCGACAAACTGGAGCCACTGTAGTACTGCGGGGACAAGAACTATACGTTAGCGGTACTGAGAAACAAATCGACTTGGTTAGTCGGTTGGTAAAATCTTTGGAAGATATTTGGACGAAGGGGAATATACTATCTGTTGCCGATATTTTGACAGCACGTCAAGCCCTTGATACTCATCGGGAAGATGAACTGCAAACATTACAAAAAGATGTACTTGCTAAAACTCGTCGAGGCGAACAAATTCGTGCTAAAACTTTTCGTCAGCGACAGTATATTGAAGCAATACGCAAGCGTGACTTAACATTTTGTATTGGTCCTGCGGGTACTGGTAAAACATTTTTAGCGGTTGTTGTGGCAGTTCAGGCACTGCTTGATAACAAGTATGAAAAACTAATTTTAACTCGTCCTGCTGTAGAAGCCGGTGAAAAGCTAGGATTTTTACCAGGAGATTTGCAGCAAAAAGTTAATCCTTATTTGCGTCCGCTTTATGATGCAATCAACGAATTTATCGAGCCGGATAAAGTCCCATCCCTTATTGAAAGAGGCATAATCGAAGTTGCACCATTAGCTTATATGCGGGGAAGAACTTTGAACAATGCCTTTGTAATTGTGGACGAAGCTCAAAATACTACCCCAGCGCAGATGAAAATGGTTCTGACTCGTTTGGGTTTTCGTTCCCGGATGGTAGTAACCGGTGATATGACGCAAACCGATTTACCTTTACAGCAGAAATCTGGACTTGCAACAGCCTTTCAAATTTTAAAAAATGTAGAAGGTATAGGCTTTTGTGAATTTTCTCAAAAAGACGTAGTTAGACATGCTTTAGTACAGCGTATTGTCGCAGCTTACGAGCAGTATGAAAAGTGAGAATTGGGAATTGGGAATTGGGCATGGGGCATTGGGCATTGGTAACTGTTCACTGTTCACTGCTCACTGATTACTGTTAACTGTTAACTGTTAACTGTTAACTGTTTATTCCATTTGTAGAATTTTAATTGGGAATTTTGAATTATAAGCTCCACCTCCTTCACCTATCGCAATGGTTTTACCGTCGGGGCTGAAGGCTGTGCTAGTAGGATAAAGTTGGTCGTAATTCTGAGGATTGTTAGAAGCTTCGACTAAAGTTTTCATTGCTTTTCCGGTAATTAGATCCCACATTGTTACGGCACCATCCAATGTGGTTGTGACAACGCTTTTACTGTCGTTTCCTAAAGTTACAGAAGTCACTCCTTCAATATCGGATACGCTAAAACTATTTACTAATTTACCACTAGTTAAATCCCAAACATTTATTTTTGGATCTGTAGAATTAACTAGATATTTACCGTCGGGAGTAAAGCCGAGAAAGTTAATAACGTTCTTATTTCCCTTGATATTACTAGTTAATTCTCCCGTTTCCAAATTCCATAATTTAACTGTTTTGTCAGAATCGCTGTTGAGGGAACCCCCGCCGCTTGCCAGGGTTTTTCCATCGGGAGTAATTGCAATTGAAAGTACGGGATCGCTATGTCCGGTTAAAGTACTCTTGCGTATACCTTTTTGGGTATCCCATAACCTAATGGTTTTATCGTAACTGCCGCTGATAAGAGTTTTACCATCAGGGGTTATAGCTAGGCAAGTGACTCCTAAAGTATGTCCTTTAAGGGTACGAAGTAATTTTTTTGTTTTCATATCCCATACCTTAATGACTTTATTGGTATTGGGTTCTGCCGTTCCTCCACCAGTAAAAAACAGTTTTCCATCGGGGCTAATAAGAACGTCATTCACGCCGTCTTTATGCCCATCAAGGGTACGAATCAGCTTACCATTTTGTAAATTCCACACTTTTACGGTATGGTCGTAGCTACCACTGACTAAAGTTTGTCCGTCTGGACTAAAATCTAAAGTCTCGATAGTCCATATGTGCCCCTGTAAGGTCAGAACTGCTTTGGTTTGTGACAAATTTGCTTGGGTTGAATTTTGACTCGGGGAAGATTGGGCAAAGGTCAGATTTAACTGACTTCCACCGATAATGACTGTCGCTGCTGTTACCGAAGCTATCAAGCTTTTAGAGAAAATTTGTTTGTGAATCATGTTAACTAAAATTACAATGACTGGGTTGTAATAATTGCGTTTATTTACTTAGCTTTTATCATATTAGCCATACAGATATATACTCTCGAACCGAAAAAAAATATGAAGTTTTGGGTTGTTTTTCCCCCAACAACAGAAGATAGAAGAATAATTTAGATTAATAAAAAAATAAATGACTTGCTTAGAACTGAATAAATTTTTCAATCTACTCCTTTCCCGGTGAAAGATTACCTATTAGTCCGAGGGAGAGAGTGAGAGAGGGAGGGAGTGAGGGATAAATTTTAATAGGAAATCTTATAGCGGAACGGGAGTAGTTTCTAGAAAAAACTTAATTTATCTAGCTCAATTTTGATAAAAAAACTTGCAATCAAAGTTTTATAATTTCTAATGCTCAATTTCCAATGCCCAATGTCCAATCTCCCATTCTCGATACCCCTTGGTTAGCGCTTCTAAACAGACACCGCGCCATCGCAGTCATTCGTGCCCAAAAAAAATATTTGGCGCGACAAATGGCTTTAGCTGTGGCATCTGGTGGAATGCAGTTAATCGAAATCACTTGGAATACTCCCCAAGCTGCGGAGTTAATTGCACAATTACGTGTGGAATTACCTAACTGCACTATTGGCACGGGAACGCTGTTAAATCTGGAACAAATGCATCGGGCAATAAACGCAGGGGCACAGTTCTTGTTTACTCCCCATGTTGATTTAAAGATAATTCAAGCGGCTGTCAACCATAAGATACCAGTAATACCCGGAGCCCTGACTCCCACAGAAATTGTTACAGCGTGGACTTATGGTGCTAGCTGCGTGAAAGTTTTTCCCGTGCAAGCAATGGGTGGTGCTGCATATATCAAAAGTCTGCAAGCTCCTTTAGGACAAATTCCTTTGATCCCGACTGGGGGAGTGACTGTAGAAAATGCCCCGGATTTCCTCAGAGCCGGTGCGATAGCCATTGGATTGAGCAGCGAGTTGTTTCCCAAAGACTTAGTTTTCTCTGAAAATTGGGATTTAATAACTCGACAGACAGAAAAGCTAATTGAAAAGATGAAGTAAGATTAAAGTAGAGAAATTCATAGATTGCGACAGTAATCAGTCGCTAGGTGCATTAATAAAAGCAAATAAACAATTTTACGCTTACATTTGAGATTTTTTATCATGAAAGCCCTAATTTTACCTCAGTACATTCCCTACATAAAAGTTTTAGTCACAGGAATAGCACTCTCGGCTAGTTTTGTAAGCCTTCCAACGAACAAGGCTACAGCGCATCATACCCAAGAGTCTCAGCAAAAAGTTAGTCAGAAAGTTAGTCAGAAAGTTAATCAGAAAGTTAGTCAGAAAGTTATTCAGAAAGTTAAACAACTTAAAAATTCCAGTCAACGCTGGATTCAAGTAGATTTATCTGAACAAAGATTAATTACTTGGGAAGGCAATAAACCCGTGTTTGGGGTTATCGTTTCTACTGGTAAAAAAGATACTCCTACCCCTATGGGCGTATTTAACATTTATACAAAATTGGAAAAAACTCGGATGAAGGGTGAAGATTACGATATTGAGGATGTTCCTCACACAATGTATTATCAAGGCAGTTATGGAATTCATGGTGCATTTTGGCATAATAATTTTGGTACGCCAGTTAGTCGCGGTTGCGTAAATGTAGCACCCGATCATGCTAAAAAAATATTTAGTTGGGCATCAGTTGGAACAACAGTAGTGGTACAAGAATAAATAGCTGAAGTTCCTTTCATAAATGCAGGATTCTAAGTTCAAAAATAAATAGGTACATAAGATAACTCGGTATCTTCAAGATGGCGAGTTATTTTTTATGGCAATGATTCTGACCAAAAAACGTGGGTTATTTTCATTCTTTGTTAGTAGAATTACTATTATAAGAATAGGAATTTGAGACCATTCTGTTTTTACAGTATGGATGACGTTTAAATAACAATTAATTCCTGTTTTTAGAAAAATTTAATTATCTTCAAACAAGTTTGACAAGCTGTCTTTTGTTAAAGATGTTAATGATTTGATACTATACTTGTCTGTTAAATTACTTATCTAACAAACGAGGTTTGTAAATTGAAATTAAAATCTTATCTATCTAGCTTGACTATTATTAGTATTGTTTTATCTCCATTAGTAGCACTTGCAGAAATTATACCAACATCAAGTACACAAACCGACAAAAAAACTGATAGAAGTAAGTTAGTTGAAAAGTTAATTCAATCTAAACAGTTAAATAAACAGTTAGATAAACAATCTCTACAAAAGACTCCACAAAAATTATTCATTTCTACTTCTGCTTCTGACTTAGATTTAAATCAACCAAATTTAGACAACGATTATTTGCATAAATCTCCAGAATATTTACTCAATACAGGATTAAATGAAAGTCCAAGCAGTGAAAAATTAATAATTGCAGATAGCGGTGATAATAGCGACCCCGATAAATGGTCTTCTTCCCGTCCAGACGGACATGCACCGATTGGTGTAATGGGAGACCACGCTCACAAAAAAGGAGAATTTATGGCTTCCTATCGCTACATGTTTATGAACATGGACGGTAATCGCGACGGTACAAATAGTATTAGCGATAGTGAGGTATTGCAGGATTTTATGGTCACTCCCGTAGATATGACTATGGAAATGCATATGTTTGGAGCAATGTATGGAGTTAGCGACAATCTGACTGTGATGGCTATGGTACCTTTTGTTTCCAAAGAAATGGAACATCTGACGCGCATGGGTACAAGATTCACCACCAACTCCGAAGGAATTGGAGATATTAAAACCACAGCCCTATATACAATATTCGATAAAGACAAACAGCGGATACATTTGAATATTGGAGCTAGTTTTCCCACGGGTTCAATTAACGAAAGAGACGACACTCCCGCAGGTGAGGACCAAATTCTTCCTTATCCAATGCAAATTGGTTCCGGTACTTTTGACTTACTACCGGGAATAACCTATTTAGGTCAATCTGGAAAAGGTTCTTGGGGAGCGCAAGCTTTAACAACTTTAAGATTGGGGAAAAATGATAATGGTTATCGGTTAGGGAACAAATACCAGCTATCGGGTTGGATTGCTCGTAATTGGACTGATTGGTTAAGTACTTCGCTGCGCTTAACTGGCAAAACTTGGGGAGATATTGACGGTGCTGATGACAGACTCAATCCGATGATGATTCCTACAGCAGATCCAGATTTAAGAAGCGGTACTCAAATTAATTTAGGATTTGGAGTTAATTTATATGCTCCTGAAGGTAACTTAAAAGGTTCTCGTTTAGCAATGGAATTTGAATTACCTATTTTGCGTGATTTAGATGGACCTCAATTAGAAACGGATTGGCAATTAACATTAGGATTGCAATCTTCTTTTTAAGCGTTAGTTACAGCTATAAATGGGTATCCTATTTCAAGGAGTGACGACAAAATTCCTCTTTTTAGATACCCTATTTACAAAAGTACTAGCTATGTTGGCGCAAATTTTCAAAAAACCATTAGTCTTCGTCTGCTTATTTTCTTGTATTTCAATATCAAGTTGTACTAAAGATGAAAATACTGGTAACTTTGTCAAAGCTTCTAAAAAGACAGATGAAAAACAAACAATTGATGATAATTCATCCAAATTCAAAACACAAAAAATACAAGGCAAATTAATTTATGAATAAGTTCCTCGTGGGAGGTCTGTCAAGGCTTATAAAGGACAAGATTTATTTCTTATTACTAATACAAAAAAACAGGATAAATTAGTATTGCGTCCTTCCGATAAAGTTTCTCGCTCTTTATTAAAATCTTTCCACAATCAAGATATTGAAATAACAGCTATATATAAAGAAGGTGCCCGTCCTGATGTTTCAACAGTTGCTTGTCCTGTTGAATTTGATAATGATGGGCTGCGGCAATGTATGGTTCAAGGACAAGGTTATGAGGTTTTGTCTGTCGAAGCCAAATGATTAATTTACAATTGACAATTCAACTCTAATTGCCCTTATTTTACAAAGGTTATAAAGCTCATTCAAATCATTTTTGTAATTTCATTAACGTAATAATCAGATTTTGATATCAAGAAACATAAAACATTGCTTGCGATCGCGAGAAGTTAAAAGACTTAATAAATTGGTTATCAGAAACAAGCAATTGAACTCACTTAAATGACAGAAGTTATACTTGTTACATTATCGTCTTATATAATCCCCTCTATAGTGAGATAATTACTTACTTTTTTGCTATTTATGTATATAAAATTTCTCAATCATTGCTAAAAATTTTCGTTCTAAATAGAGCAAAAATTTTTTTTATTAGTAACGGTTTCGTTGTATTATTAATTTTAGAGTTATTTTTAATAATCGAGAGGCATTGCTTAAATAAAAATTTTGCTAATATTCCCATTATAAAAAAAAATATTATTCAGTTTTTTATATCATCCCATATTTTCACCATTTTGAAATTTTTTTTTAATCAAATTAAAATGTAAATCAAAAGAATTTTTTCATTTGTAAAGAATGGGATGACGCTGGAGATATGTAATTAATAAATAATCAATCAATAAGCTTGAATCTCATCTAACTTATTAATTACAACATCTGCACCTCGAACATGATCCGACTTCCCAATCCAAGTAATACCAATACAGCCAGCGGCTTTAGCGTTGCTTGCCATTTCCATATCACCAACAGAATCTCCTACCATTAAAGTTTCAGTTGCTTCCACTCCCAATTTTTCGCAAGCTTGCAAAAACAAAGTTGGATCTGGTTTAAAAATATTACCGTCTACTCCCATTTCTAAATCTAAATATTCACCCAGTTGATGAACTTTGACAAATTGATTTACTTCTTGGGTAGTAGCGGCTGAAAGAATACCCAGTTTTAACCCAGCTTGGGAAAATTTTTGCAATATTTCTAAGCTACCTGGAAATAAAGGTGAAGGAGACTCACCAAGATATTTTTCTGCTTCATCTAAACTTTCGCGGGCTATTTTTAGCGATTCAATCCAACCTCTTCCTGTTTCAGCAATATAAGCAGCAGATGCAATTTCTGTTTCCCGACGACTAGCTACAGCTATTAATCCTGCAGCATCTAAACTATTACCATTCACGCCAAAAGCCATTAATAAAGGTTCACCAATACCGGGAATTTGTGCATCTATAATTCGGGCTGCTTTTTGAGCTAAATTACGTAAATCGACTGAGGAATCTTCTAAAGTACCGTTTTTATCAAATAAAATTGCTTTTATGTTAGAAAAAGTTTTCTCTTTACATTTAATATTTACCAAGAGATGCTACCCCACTTCAGGTTAAAGGTTAAAGGTTAAAGGTTAGAGCTTAGAGGTTAAAGGTCAAAGGTGGTAAATATTATAGCTGGTTTTGCAATTGCTATAAATAATTATTTTTTCGGTAATAATAATTCTATTAAAATTATACTGATAACTATTAGTATTTAAAGCGGAGTTTTGTATGGGTGTCAGCGAATTATTTAATATTGCCAATCTTTTTGTTTTACCTTTTTGGGCATTAATGATTTTTCTACCAAAATGGAAAGTCAGTCAAAAAGTAATGGAATCATATATTCCGTTTATACCTTTAGCTGGGCTATATCTATATTTATTCATTAGCAGCGTTACACCCGAGAATGCAGAAGCTCTATCCAATCCTCAGCTAGCAGATATTGCTCGATTTTTTGGTGATGAAACTGCTGCTGCAACTGGATGGATTCACTTTTTAGTGATGGATTTATTTGTAGGGCGATATATTTACCTAGCTGGTGTAAAAACAGGTATTTGGACTTTTCACTCCCTTGCCCTTTGTTTATTTGCTGGTCCCCTTGGTTTACTTTCTCACATTTTTACCTACTGGATTTCACTGAAATTGTTTTCTAAAGATTCAAACGACAATACAACTGCGGATGCAACAGTATCTTAGTATTCAATTTGATTCAAATTGATGGGTTTTGACAAGCTGGGGGAGAAGGGGGAGAAAATAATTTTGAGAAAAATAAAGGCGTTGCTGAATAAAAAGATGAAAACGTGATTTCACATTGAAAAAGACATAGCATTTCTACGTCTCTACATAAGTTTCTCGTTTGCTACAAAGTGTAGGTAGATACAATTCATAGCTTCATTCAGCAATGCCAAAATAAAGCTTTCGCAATGACGTATAGTAACTAATTTAGCGAACATTATATAAGGGAATGGGGAGAAGGGGAGAATTTTTTTTCCTGATAACATTTTACTGATAACTCCTCATTCCTAACTCCTAAAGTTAAATTGAAAATCTGTCTTGGAAAGTTTTGGGGAAAATATATGTACCTATGCCAGTTGCTTTCCTTCGGGAGACTTCAATTTTGCACTGGCTCAAGTTTGTGCAAACTCTAAAATTCAACTGATTGATTTGTTACTCTAGAGATAGTGGCAGTACTCTGTGCTTCCTGAATCAATTCTCTATTAAAAGTAATAGAAGAGATTATAAGTATGGCGAATTCGGGAGATAAAATTAATCGTTGTTATAGCCAAGAAGACGTACAGCAAATTTTGCAGTTGGCGATTGCTCGTCAAGTGGGTGATGATAAGGAGTTTTCTCATGAGGTGCTTTTGGAAATCGCTGCGGAGTTGGATATCTCTCCGGAAACTCTACAATTAGCAGAAGCCGATTGGGCTGCAAAACAAGGTGAAATTGAGCATAGACAAGCATTTAATTTGCATCGTCAAAGAAGATTCAAAAAGCGTGCTGGTAATTACGCTATCATCAATAGTTTTTTGTTATCAATGGATTTGCTTACGGGTGGTGGTATAAACTGGGCGCTTTATGTTGTACTTTTTTGGGGTTTGTTTTTAGGTTTGGATGCTTGGAATACTTTTCAAACTAAAGGCGAAGAATATGAAGCAGCTTTTCAAAGATGGTATCGTAAGCATCAGTTAAAACGTTCTGTTGATAATATCGTTGATAAATTTTTGAAATTTACTTCTGGATAAAACCAATTCAACAGTGAATAGTGAACAGTTAACAGTGAACAGTGAACAGTGAACAGTGAACAGTGAACAGGTAACAGATTATCTTGTTTTTCAAATTTAATACATTTTTGATACTATATTTACTAGTCTTTGATAAGAAGGTTGCTAATGATTGATTAACCCTCCTTTTGAACTGATAACTGCTCACTGCTCGCTGTCTAAATACTCAATTGCGGCTTCTAGTTTAGAAGGATAATTTTTAGAAAAACTTTCAAACCATATTCCTTCGGGTGATAATGGTTCTAATTTGTCTAACCAATCTTGAGCTTGTCTTTTTAATGCTTCTAGCTTTTTGGCTTTAATCTTTTCTTTTTCTATTCTTTCTTCTTCAAGTTTTTGCTGTTTTTGTTGTTCTTCTAATAATTGTTTTTCTTCAGTCTCTTGTTTTATTTCAGCTAAAATATTGTCTATTGCATCTCCTTTTGATGATGAAGATGCAAAAAATGAGGAAGGCGAAGGTGAATCAAGTTTTGCAATATTTACTTTCTCTACTTTCTTTCCTTCCTCAGTTTTCTCAACGGGAGAATTAACTGATTGCTGATATTCAGCTTGAAGTTCCGATAACAATTTGTCAATGGAATCCATTTGCTTAATTACCATTAATGGGAATAGTTAATCAATAATTGCATTGAGCAGCACTTCTGAAAGACTGTAGTCTTCCATATCATCCATTGTAATTGTGTCACAGATATCAAACTTGGCTCCAGCACTTTGCATTTCGTCATCCAACACTTTGAGAAAGCGAGTTGCATGTGGATCTTTACCAACCTGAATAAAGGAAATTGCTAATTCTTCGTCTTTATCCATACGACGAGACGTTTCAATGATTACTTTCATCACCGCTTTTCTATCGTCGGGTTCACCGTCGGTAATCACTAATATTGTTTCACCATTGAGCTTTGTTTCGCCAGCATTTTTCCGTTCAAAATAATTATCTGTGGCGTGTTTTAATACTGAAGCCAAATCAGTAGTTCCAGAGGGGTCATTTTCTTGAAAAACTTGTGTTACTTTGTTTGATGTGACATTTTCATATCTTTTAAATTTACCCGAAAAAGTATAAAGAGTTATACCATCCGGATCTAATTGCTCGCATTTACTTGCAAGAGCAAAAGTTGATTCTTCTGCCGCTAGCCATCTGCTTCTACCACCTTTTTGGTCGGGGGTTGCCATGCTACCACTTTTGTCAATAATTAAGGTATAGTCGCGATTTTCTAACATTAATTAATTCTCCTATATTTATTAATATTACCTATTACCTAATCTGTAATTGCATTAGTTAATATTTCAGCAAGACTCATGTCTTCCATGTCATCGAATGTTACCGTGTCACAAATATCAAATTTGGCACCAATTGACTCCATTTGGTCATCTAAAGCTTTGAGAAACTTTTGCGCTTGAGCATCCCTACCAACTTGAACAAAAGATATCCCTAATTCTTCATCTTTGTCCATTTTATGAGAAGCATTTACAATCACTTCAAAAACTGATTTTCTATCATCAGGTTCACCATCAGTAACAACTAAAATTATTTCACCATTGGGCTTAGTTTGACCTGCTGCTTTACGCTTGAAATAATTATCGGTAGCATCTTTGAGAACCCCAGCTAAATTTGTAGTCCCCGCAGGATCATTTTCCATAAATATTTGTGCTACTTTATCTGAAGTTACATCATCAAAACGCTTAAATTTACCGGAAAACAAATAAACTGTCATTCCATCGGGGTCTAACTTTTCACATTTTCGAGCTAAAGCAAGGGTGGATTCTTGCATCACTTCCCATCTACTTTTACCATTTGCTTGATCGGGAGTTGACATGCTACCGCTTTTATCAATAATTAAGGTATAGTCGCGATTTTCTAACATAAATTGTTACTCCTATAATTGATAATAATTTATAATATTGCCTCTTAAGTTAACCAATTTAATTAATCAGTAATTGCATTAGTTAGTATTTCTGCAAGACTCATATCTTCCATGTCATCAAAAGTTACCGTGTCACAAATATCAAATTTTGCACCAATTGATTCCATTTGGTCATCTAAAGCTTTGAGAAATTTTGTTGCTTGAGCATCCTTACCAACTTGAACAATAGAAATTGCTAATTCTTCATCTTTTTCCATTTGACGAGAAGCATTTACAATCACTTCAAATACTGCTTTTCTATCATCTGGTTCCCCATCTGTAACAACTAAAATTGTTTCACCATTGGGCTTAGTTTCCCCTGCTGCTTTACGTTTGAAATAATTATCGGTAGCATCTTTGAGAACCCCCGCTAAATTTGTAGTCCCGGCAGGATCGTTTTCCATGAATATTTGTGCTACTTTTTCTGAAGTTACATCGTCAAAACGTTTAAATCTGCCAGAAAATAAGTAAACCGTCATTCCATCTGGATCGAATTGCTCGCACTTTCTTGCCAAAGCAAGGGTAGATTCCTGCATTATCTGCCATCGACTTTTGCCACCAGCTTGATCTGGGGTAGACATACTACCGCTTTTATCAATAATTAACGTGTAGTCGCGCTCTTGAATCATTTTATTACTCCTTTAATTCTGAATACGGTACTAGTTTAACTTTTGATTATTTACCCTGCATCTACAAAAAATGCTTTGTAATAATCATTTAATTTCCCAGTTTCAAAAAGCTATTGTAAATTTATTTACTGAAAATAAGTCAAGTATCTTTACGTAAAAAAAAATAATTAATATATTTTAATTACAGACTGTCTGCGTAAATACCCAAGTGGTTAGCAACTGGACGCTCCCGCATCGGTAGTTTAGTATGAATCGGAGCATTTAGCAGCTTTGGTTTATTATTCTTCGTCATTACCAATGTGGTTGAACCGCCGCCATCTAAATTCAAAGCTGCATGTGCGCCCAAGTCTTTAACGATATCTGTCAACTCTGCAATCGTAACGCCCTCGCTGTAAAGTGGCTGTTTGCCATCTACAGTAACTAGCCAAAGAATATTGCCTTGTTTATTAGTCGCAACTACAACCCTTGGATAGGGTTTATCTTCGTCGGAGTCAGATTTTAAAGGTTTACTATCTTTAATAAATACATCTCTACCTGCAACAGCTTGAAGCGTGTTTTTAGGACAATTTCCACTGTCTAAAATTTGGGCGCGATTGTGTTGAGAAATACATAAAACTCCCCACTTACTATCAGCTTGTGAGTAATGCTTTCCGTTAGAAATTGCTTGTCCTATACTATAAGCTATATCTCCGCTATGAGGATAATAATCCCAAGGAGTCTTTTCGCGGAAAGGATAAAAATAATTAGCATTCACAGCTAATTGAAGTTTAAATTCTTGCAAAAATTGCGAAGTTGTTCGAGCTGAATTTGTATTATTTTCACCCATAGGCTGTGGTGGAGTTACCAGTACTTTGACTCCTGGTACTGATAAATCAATTTTAACAATATGAATTACTGTAGGACGCATATTCAAACTAAATTTACGTTTGTAAGTAATACCTTTAAATAATTTTTTTTCAGAATTGGTTTGAGGTGGACGTGAAAAACATGCCCAGCTATAAAGTATTAAGGGCAATAATAGTATAAAGCCCATTGTAGTTGTGAAGATATATCGTTTTAAAAATAATGGTTTTTGATAATCAAGCATTGATAATTTATATAAATGAATTTGTTCAGATGAAGTTGATTTATAAAAGAAGTTGAGCGATAGCATGAATTCTCCAAATTTAAACTTTAGCCATCAAGATTTAAGAAACCGTTGTTTTAAAGGTCAAAATCTTAACTATGCTAATTTTAGTTATTCAGATATTCGCGGTTGTGATTTTACTAATACTTCACTGCGAGAAGCGAATTTCCAGAATGTAAAAGCAGGGCAAACTACTCAAATTTTTATCTGTTTAATATCTATCTCGTTTGTAACGACTGTTATTGTGTTTCATGCAGTCAGTTCCATGATTTTTGGAGTCATAGAACGCACCCCGGAAAGTCCAGTCTGGGTATATGGTGTAGCTTTATCTATAAGTTTAGGAATTGCGGGAATAGCTGGTGTTGTAATGAGTTTAGCCAAGAAAAAATCTACTTTACAACGTATTGCGACAATTCTTTCCGGTTCTACTTCGGGAGCAATTTTAGGATTCTTCTACGGTGGTACAGCCGCTGGTGGAAAAAACCCGCAAATAGCAATAGCATCTGCCGCTATCGGAGCATTAATAATGGCAATTTCTAGCTTTTATTTTCAAAAAGGATTTATGGCAATTGTTTTATCTGCCGCAGCAACAATTATTACCTATGGATTTGCTTTTTTATCAGGAACCAGAGCTATTGCTTTTTTAAGCACTCAAAATCTCATATGGGGATTTAGTATAACTTTTTTATCGTTAACCTACATCGGATTTACTCTTATTTCATTTCACTATTTTATTAAAGAACTAACAAGCTTTTCTGTAACATCCTTCCGAGATTCCGATATTACCAATACCAGCTTCAAAAACGCAAAATTAGGATTTAGCGACTTCAGCAATGCAATCGGGAAGAGTTAATTGATAATTGGTAATTGATAATTGGTAATTGTTAACTGATAACTGTCAACTGGTAACTACTTCTTGTGCAATTACAAATGGTTGAGCAGAATTTAACACTGCTTCCAATAATCCTGGAAATAATTCTTCTAAATCTTCAACTCGCAGACTGTTGATGTGCTGGGTTCCTTCTTTACGAGTCAGCACCACTCCTGACTCCCGTAATATCTTGAAGTGGTTCGACATTGTTGACTTCGCGATCGCAAAGTCAAAGTCCCCACAGCATTGCTCTTTTTTCTTTGCTAACTGCCGCACAATCTCCAATCTGATGGGGTCCCCTAAAGCGTAAAGCACTCCGGCTAAAGATATATTTTTTTGCTCTGGATGATAAAGAAATCTCATTGTTGCAGGTTGTCTTAAAAAGGTCTATATTTTAATTATTCGATTTTATCGAATTAAAGAAATATTATTTAAAGAGGAGGACAAGTATGTCATCCATTACGAATGTGACAGAAGCCACCTTTAAGCAAGAAGTCCTCGAAAGCGAAGTTCCGGTGCTGGTTGACTTTTGGGCACCTTGGTGCGGTCCTTGTCGAATGGTTGCTCCGGTGGTAGATGAAGTTGCTGGAGAATACGAAGGACAAGTTAAAGTAGTGAAATTAAACACAGACCAAAATCCCACTGTTGCTAGTCACTACGGTATTCGCAGCATTCCTACGCTGATAGTATTTAAAGGCGGTCGGCAAGTCGATACGGTTGTAGGTGCAGTACCAAAAACAACCTTGACTAAGACTTTAGCACAGTATCTCTAAGCTAGAAAGGGGAGGTAAATAAACTGAAAGTCGAAAAGTAAAAGGAAAAAAGTCTTTTTATTTTTAGGCGATGGCTTTTTACTTGGAGTAAACTCAATGCTCCAAACCTCTCCTACAAAAGCTACGGTATAGGAAAAAGCTTTCTAAGTTTGTTTTTTGTTTCATTTGACATCTTGTACCATTCTCAAGAAGCCCAAAGAAACCGGGTTTCTTCTAGTGAAAACATGACTCATCTCCTTATGAAGTCAGAAAGAAACCCGGTTTCTAACTGCAAGGGGAAGGTTAAAGGTTAAAGGTTAAAGGTTAAAGGTATTAAATTCCCTCGCAACTAGTGGAACTTGCACATTTTGATTAAAAGTTTCCAAGCCTTACTGGGTAAGGGTTTTAAGATGTGTAAGTTAGAAGTTTCCGGATAGTTTTTATGCCCTAATCCTGCTTAAAAGGGGGAATTGGAGTTAAATTTCCCCCTCTAGAGAGGGGCTGAGAACTGAATCCGTATAATTAGATAAATGGCAAAAGTTATTTATAGTACCGTAAAAATGATATTTTAGAAAATTGGCGGCATCTGGCAAAAAATAATGAAAGGTAAACTAATAGTCTTTGAAGGGGTGGAGGGCTGCGGTAAAACTACACAAATGCAGCTTTGTTATGAATGGCTGCAAAGTTTAAGTATACCTGTGGAAACAACTCGCGAACCGGGGGGAACTGAATTAGGGTTAAATCTTCGTTCCTTATTGTTAGAAAATACTAAAGACAAACCAATTAGCGCCACTACAGAACTATTATTATATGCTGCCGACCGTTCCCAACACGTAGAACAAGAGCTACTGCCAAACTTAGAGTTAGGAAAAATTATATTATGCGATCGCTATATTGATTCGACGATAGCTTATCAAGGTTACGGTCGTAATTTAGACATGAATTTGATTCACCAACTCAATTCTATAGCCACATCCGGATTAAAAAGCGATTTAACTTTATGGTTAGATTTAGACGTTGAGCAAGGAATGGCACGAAAGAGAAAAAGTGGCGAAAAAGCAGATAGAATTGAGCAAGAAAAAATAGAATTTCATCGTCGCGTTCAAAAAGGATATAAAGAACAAGCAGCTTTATCTCCTGAAATAACCTTCAAAATAGAAGCTGGTTTAATAAGCGAGCAAGTGCAAAAGCAAATTCAGCAAATATTAACTTCTAAATTGCAAGAATGGAAAATTGGTAATTGGTAATTGGGGATTGGGCATTGGGGATTGGGCATTGGGAATTAATAACTGTTAACTGATAACTGCTCACTGTTCACTGATAACTGATAACTGTTCACTGTTAACTGTTAACTGCTCACTGCTCACTGTTCACTGTTCACTGTTAACTGTTCACTGAAAATGGATTGCTTCACGCCGGTTATAGGACAAACTCAAGCAGTAGAATTATTAAAACAAGCTGTTGCAAAAGATAGAATTGCGCCAGCATATTTGTTTGTAGGTTCTCCTGGAATCGGACGAAGTTTAGCGGCAAGATGCTTTTTAGAATTATTGTTTAGTCAAAATAATAAAGACATCGCTGTTGTTAAAAACAAATTAGAAAAGAACAATCATCCCGATTTACTTTGGGTACAACCAAGCTATCAACATCAAGGGAAATTGTTAAGTGCAAAAGAAGCAGCAGAAAAAGGATTAAAGCGGAAAGCGCCACCGATAATTAGATTAGAACAAATTCGCGAAATTACAGAATTTCTTAGCCGTCCACCTTTAGAAGCATCTAGGAATATAGTAATTTTAGATCAAGCAGAAACAATGGCAGAATCAGCAGCTAACGCTTTACTTAAAACTTTGGAAGAACCGGGAAAAGCAACTCTCATTTTAATAGCACCAACACCAGATTCTATATTGACAACATTAGTTTCCCGCTGCCAAAAAATTCCTTTTTATTGTTTAGATACCGCAGCAATGTCCCAAGTATTGACATTATCGGGACATAGTGAAATATTGAATTATCCCACAGTTGTAAGTATCGCCGCAGGAAGTCCAGGGAAAGCGATTGAAGCATACGAACAAATGCAAAATATTCCCGATAATTTACTGCGCTCCTGTAGTCAGCCACCTAAAAATTACCGCTCTGCATTGGAATTAGCAAAACAAATTGATAAAGCATTAGATAACGAAGCGCAATTATGGTTAGTTGATTATTTGCAACAGTCATATTGGCAGAATTTGCGACAACCAACAATTATTCAACAGCTTGAAAAAACCCGTAAAGCTTTACTTTGCTATGCTCAACCTCGTTTAGTTTGGGAGTGTATGTTTTTGTCTTTAGTAGTTAGTTGATAGTATTGTTTTCTGTTTCTAATAGTCTGGCAAGTCAACTATTGTGATTTCAATCACATTATACGTAAATATAGCCGTGTTAGGTATACTCTAAGTACATTTACCAACAAAATGCTGTGAATAAAAAATTTATATTTACGTTAATCGCTTTAACTGTAGCGGGTTGCTCCACTTCTACTTCTAGCAAAAAACCAATCGAATCATCCCAGCAACAAGAGCCAATAGCGGAAACGACTCCTGTATCTCGCATCGTACCTGAAGTAACACCATCATCAATGGCAACTTTAAAAGCAGTACCCGAAATCGAACCAACAAGCAAATCTGTTGCACAATTAACTAAACCATTACCAACCGAAACTTTACAAGCAGTACCTACAACTAATCCGACGACTCAATCTTTTGAGAAACCAGCAAATTCAACCCAGACAATTCAACAAGCAGCTAAATCTACGAATGATTCTGAGAAACCGGTGTCTATCGACAAGTTAGTTGCAGATATTAACAGTAAAATTGGCTGCGGTAAGGTAAACGAAAACTATAAAATTAAAGTCGCAACAATTGCCATCGCAAACTATAATCCTCAAAGTTTGCAGGGTTTGAGCAGAAAGCAAATTAGGCAAGCAGTCAAACAAAGTATTGCCGATTATCCCGAGAGAGCAGAAGGTTTGGTTACAGAGTATAGACGTCAAAACTGTACCCTTGCAAAAAACCCAGCAACTGCAACTTCTATAGGTGTTGATGAGAAGCCTATTGCGAGTAACTCTAGTGAGGTTATTCCTTCTCCTCAACTCAATAGCTGCAAGGAGTTAAGAGCGCAAGGCATCAAAGATATTAATGTTACAACTAATCCTTGGGCTAAGAGGTTTGATAGAGATAATGATGGCATTGCTTGCGAATCAAACTAAAAATATCTTCCCACTATAGATAGATATTTGCATAATGGGGCAATAGTTTGTTTACATTCATCTAGTTTGATGCATCGCCGCAAAATATTTGCTTATATTTAGTAAGTGACTGAGATATGAGGTGATGGGTATGGGAATCAAAGATAGATTTTTTGGTAGCTCTAAAAAACAAGCGAATGAAATAGAGAACCCTACCACTATAGATATCCAGCCATCACCTCTTGAAGAAACATCCTCCGAGGAAGCAGAAAAGGGTTTTATTAAGCAAATTAAGCAAATGTGGAATAAATTCCGCAAAGACTCCTATTCGGAGGAAATATCAACAGTAAAATCTGAAACAGAAAAAAAAGCAGTTACGCCAGATATAAAAGTAATTAATTGCGAAGTTGAAACGGAGAATAATCGGGAAACTAATAAAAAAAATAGATTGCAATCGCTGATACAAAACATCTTCCGTAAAAATTCAGATGCTCCCAGTAAATCATCAGATAAAAATACGATAGAAGAAGCAGAAAAACCTGTTATTAACGAACAACCTGTAAAAACAAATTATAATCAAAATTCTCATCAAAATCCTAATAAAATAAAAAAACTATTTAAGCAGCTAACCCAGAAAGAAAAAGAGCAAATGAAAACAGAAGAAGTTCTTGAAGAAGTAGAAGTAAAATTAGAAAAAACAAGTAATTCTGGTCAGATTAAAAATATATTTCATCAACTGGTAAAATCTGTTAATACAGATAATATTCAGAAAAATATTCAAAAAATTTCTGAGAAATTACCGTCAATGAATCGGGGACCAATAAAAGAAATTTGGCCCAAAATTCAATCATTATTCCAAATGGTTTTAGATCCCAAAGCCGGTTGGACATCAAAAGCATTGGCAATCGGTGCATTGCTTTATCTCATCTCTCCCTTCGATGCTATACCCGATGTAATTCCCATTGCTGGACTCACTGATGATGCTGCGGTAATTGTTTCCGTTGTTTCTACTTTAGCTTTTGAATTAAGTAAATACGCACAACAATCAGCAAGTAAAGGGATTGAAGTCGCAGAAGAATTAGCCGATATAGAAGTTCGGAAATATAACCGTATCGTTAGAATTACATTAACAGGTAGTATCATCGCTGCAATACTGGCGATCGCCGTCAAAATAATCCTCAAGCACATCTAATGGAGAACTATTTTAATTTATACAGTATATTCCGATTAGGGCTTTTTGGAGTCACTATGTACGGAAGTTTCCAATTAATTACAAATCTATTGCGCTACAAACCTTATTACGACAAAATCCCCAAACCCATCAAAGGATTTTTATTTGCTACTGGAGGGGCTTTAATAGAAAGAAAATTTAAACAGCACAAACACGACTTTATTATAAACGGCGTTCTTTTGGCTATTTTAATCACTTTGAATGCGATACTATTCTTCTTCGCTTAAATAACTCAAATACTCGCAATCAGTTAGCCGCAGCATTTGCATCCCAACTACTCTCATCAGCAGTGGAAGATTACCTAAGGAATTGAGGGAGGGAGCATAATTCGTAATTCGTAATTCGTAATTCGTAATTCGTAATTAATGCCCCATAAATAAATTTAGGGGCTTCGATAAAAGCCTAAAATGACATCCACGGCCTATACCGGAGGCTATGTCCTAACGGACACGCTTCGCGAACGACTCGGGTAATTTTAATTGCCGTCAAATGGTATTATAAGAAAAAGGCTATAAGCCAAAAATTTTGTCCACGATCCACGGTTGAAAGTACTGGGATATTTTTATTTGGACGAATTATCAGGAAAGTTTCTATGTAGGGTAATCCCAAGGACGGAGCCGTTCTAATTGGAGACATAGAGGTGTTGAATCAAACCGCAAAACGAGTAAACGAGTTTGAAAGTCCGAATCCTGATTGTCGGCAGAGCGGTTCTCCTAAAAGCTAGAAAAGTATAGCCAGATAGTTGTTCTATGCAAATAGATCCGGGCGACAAGCTATACCCGACTTCTAGCCAGAACCCCCGTCTCTTCAGAGCAGGGAGTGGCTCAAGGTATCTCTACCAACAAACCGTAGATTAGTTGCAGAGGATTCTTTGACAGTGGGCATAGTAGTTGAAAAAGCGTGCAAGCAATTTGGCAGCTTTAAAGCTGTTGATAACGTCAACTTGGAAATTAAAAGCGGTTCGCTGGTGGCTTTATTGGGACCTTCTGGTTCGGGAAAGTCCACTCTGCTGCGACTAATTGCGGGTTTAGAAATGCCCGACAGCGGAAAAATTTGGTTAACTGGTAAGGATGCTACATACCAGAGCGTACAACAGCGAAACATTGGTTTTGTGTTTCAACATTATGCTCTCTTCAAGCATATGACAGTACGAAAAAATATTGCCTTTGGCTTAGAAATTCGTAAAGCTGCAAAAGCAAAAATCAAGACTCGGGTGAATGAATTATTAGATTTAGTGCAATTAAGCGGACTCGGAGACAGGTATCCCTCGCAGCTTTCCGGAGGGCAAAGACAAAGAGTTGCATTAGCCAGAGCTTTAGCAGTAGAACCAAAAGTATTGCTTTTAGACGAACCTTTCGGGGCGCTAGATGCCAGAGTTCGTAAAGATTTACGCGCTTGGTTGCGAAGATTGCACGATGAAGTCCACGTTACCACAGTTTTTGTTACCCACGACCAAGAAGAAGCGATGGAAGTCTCCGACGAAATTGTTGTGATGAACAAAGGGCAAGTAGAGCAAATTGGCACACCAGCAGAAATTTACGATCATCCTGCAACAGCCTTTGTAATGAGTTTTATTGGTCCTGTGAACGTGTTACCAAGTACCTCGCGGATATTCCAGAGCAACGGATTTGATTCCCCACAGTCGGAAATGTTTTTGCGTCCCCAAGATGTGATTGTTGAAACTTCTCCCAACGGAACCACAGTTCCCGCTAGAGTGAGTAGATTAATACATTTGGGATGGGAAATTCAAGCAGAGTTGACGTTAGATGACGGACAAGTTGTAACGGCTCATTTAACGAGAGATAGATTTGATGAATTGGATTTGGAACCACAGCAAAAAGTTTATGTGAAGCCGAAAGATGCAAAGTCTTTTCCGCTTTATTATTCAATTTAACCTCACCCTCGTTCCCTCTCCTTATTAAGGAGAGGGATGAGAAATGCAAAATTTATTCCGTTTTATGATTAAATTTAACTCAACCTCTTTCCGTCTACTTGTCAAGGACAGAGCAATGAAAAATAATAAATCTTTTCCCTCTCCTTGACAAGGAGAGGGATGTCCGCAAGGACAGGGTGAGGTTATTTTTATTGTTATATGAAACTTGCAAATAATGTTTAATGAAAAAAAATATATGTCTTTATTAACCGATTCTCTAAACTAAATTCAAAGTTTATTACCAACTACTGGAGGTAGTATTGACAAAATATTAATACTCAAATCAGCAAAATTTAAAGGTGAAATACTCTCATCTTCTTTTAATATCACTTCACTTTTATAACCATTTTCATGAGGTTCCCTAAACACATGAAGCTGACGATTAATTACATCTAAAACCCAATAATCAATAATACCTGCTGCTGCGTAAGCTTTTCCTTTTGTTTCGCAATCTTTTTTAAAAGTAGTATCAGCAACTTCAATTACTAAATAAATTTCATTAGGTGTAGGATGGTGGTCTGCGTAGTCTAAAGAGTCAATTTTTACAACTGCGATATCAGGTTCAGGCTCTGAGTAATCATCTAATTGTATTGGATCTTGAATAGATACCCAAGCCCGATTTTCTAAAAGATTTTTCAGCAAATAGTCTGTTCTTCCTACAGCAGAGCGGTGCAATGTTCCTATCTTATCTTTATAAATAATTTTCCCTTCTAAAAGCTCAACTCGTTCGTCTTCATTACAAATACCAGCTTCTGCCATCCGATGGTATTCTTCAACTGTCCACAAACGAAGATTTATCGTAGTTTCTGTACTTTGCATGGCTTCTATGACACAATTTCAACACCTAAAGATGTTGCATTGCAACGTCTCTACATTATGATTGTAGATTAATCATCCAATGCCCCATGCCCAATCCCCACTCCCCAAATAAAATTAACTCAACTGCGCCACAATTTGATTTTCTAAAACAGTTTCATTGGTTAATAAATCTTCAACGGTAATTCTTAAAAATCTTTGCTCGTCAACTTCTAAAAATACTTTGACTCTATCGCTGCCGGGAAATCCTGGTGGTGTTAAATTAGCAATATTTTTAGCACTATCGCTATCATTAAGGGGTTTTACGGTGGTTTCGCTGTTTTCCGCACGACGAGTAATTATACGTGAGCCATCAAAATATACTTCGGTGCCACCAGTCTCTGCTCCCAATTCTCCAATAATCAATTCAATGCTGGGTTGATTTTCCATAGAGGCACCCAAGTATAATTCTACTGGCTTATTCATTGGGTAAGGCTGCCCTTCTTTGATGATAGGATGCCAGCTATGACGATTTTGGCGGCGATTCCAGTAACGGATTCCGTAACTATGATATAGAAAATCTTTGATTTCAACCCCTTGAGCTAATTGTAATGCTCCGTGGGCTATGGCTTCAAAAGCTTGTTGGCTGCGAATTTTCTCGGAGTCAAAATAATTTTTTATCCATGTTTGCACTGCGGGGATTTGCGAAGTACCACCAACCAGCAATACAGCATTAATATCTGCAATTTCTATTCCTTGTCGTCTTGCTTGCTGCAATAATTGTGCCATCGACTCGTCAAGCATTGCAAAAAACGAGTTTTCTTGCAAAATACTTTCAAAAGTATCGCGGTTTAATTCCAATTCATAACTTTCAAATGTCTCGTCGTTAAAATAAACTTCGCTGGCTTGATTTTGTGTCGAAAGTTGAATTTTAACTTTTTCTGCGAGTCTTGTTGTTAAAGGGCTTACCGCTAAATCTTGAGTTTTAGCAAAATAATCGGTTAACCAATTATCAATATCCGTACCACCCAAATTTTGACCGGCTTTTGCTAATACCCGAGCCGTTTTTACCTTTTGTTTGGAGTCTTCAGCTAAAGATTTATTCCCAAATTTGAGTAAAAAGCCTAATGGTTTCCTACTTGCTTGCTGCACGCTTTTATCCAAACGTACCAAAGATAAATCTAAAGTTCCTCCACCAAAGTCAACGACTAATAACAAATCTTCTTCGCTTAAACCATAGCCCAAAGCCGCTGCCGTAGGCTCATCGAGCATTCGTACTTGTTCTACAGGCAGCCCTTCGCAAACCTTTCCCAGCCAATGACGGTAAGCTTCAAAGCTATCTACAGGAACGGTTAATATTAAAGAATCTAAACTACCTTCAAGGGATGATAGTTGTTCGATTACTTTTTGTAAATACCATTCTCCCACTTGTTCAAAAGTAATATTGCGTCCATCTAATTCCGGTAAAAAACCTTGAATATCGCTACCGATTCCGCGTTTAAAGCTGCGAAAAAAACGCGAGTCACCTTTTATATCAACACCGCGATTCCTTACCTGTTGTCCAACTAAGAATTGTGTTTTTGATGCATCTTCCACATATAGCAAACTAGGAATCAACGGTGGATTCAAACCTTGTTGAATAGATAATTCTGGAATATTTAAAGTTTCTGGCTGCTGAGTGACTGGATTCCAGCGAGCAATGACGGTGTTACTAGTGCCAAAATCGATTGCTATTGCCATTTTTTATCAATAATTTCCAAATAAAAGTTGAATCAAAATACAATATTAAAGTAATGACGGGGCGTATTGCTACGTCTCACACAATTCTGCATACTGCACGCAATTAATTCTACCTTTAAAGGCGATTTTGGTATAGCTGCTATTGCTTTAGAAGATTATTGATAAAAAAACCTATTGTTCGTAGTTGCGCTTTAGCGCCAAATATTTGGCGCTAAAGCGCAACTACAAACAATGTGGTTGAGTACTAATTACTGTAAAGACTACTTCTAAAAAAAACCGCTATATTCCATACCAGTTGAAAAACTAGAAGATAAAATAATTGCGGCGTATCGCAAACTATAACGGTAATGGGAATATCAGCTATAGCCAGAGAAAAACTACTTGCCCGTCAAAAGCTACCGGATTTTTTTGGGAAGGAAGTATTAAAACCCAGCTACGACGGATTAGGTTTGAGTAATATTGCTTCTTTGGCAATTGACTGGTTAGCTCCGGATGCTCCAACTTTGAGGGAATCACCAGCTTCACCGGCTTTCAATCCAGAATTATTAGCAGCATCTGAAATATCAGCAGCCTGGAATTCTTGGCAAAATCAAGCACCCATTAATCATGTGGTGTTGTTAATTTTGGATGGGTTTGGTTACGAACAATTACAAAGTCTTGCAAATTCCCAAGATATACCGTCGATTGCTGAAGCTTGCGATAGTCAGCAAAGTTTTTTTATGCCTGCAACTTCGGTTTACCCTAGTACTACCGTAACGGCTTTAACTTCAGCGGCAACCGGTTACTCTCCCGCACAGCATGGAATGGTGGGAACTAATCTTTACCTTCGAGAAATCGGTACTATAGTTAATTTTATTGGTTTTCGTCCCCAGGTTGCTCCTAGTAGAAACTCTTTTCCAGACACTATATTTAATCCAGAAAGTTTACTTCCCGTGCCTAATATATATTTACGTATGGAGAAGGCGGGAATAGATGTAGAAATTATCAATTTTGAGCAGTTTAAACAAACTAGTATTAGTAGATTTACCAGTGCTGGCTCAGAAGCTGGAAGTGATGGCTTTAAAGGTTATCGCACTCCTTCAGATGCTTTTGCTCAATTGCGCCAAAGTTTGTTAGCAAAAAGCGATCGCACAAAAAGTTTTACTTATGTATACGTGCCTACTATAGATCAAGTTTCTCATCGTTATGGTCCCTTGAGTACTTCTTATAAAGCGGAAGTCTCAACTTTAGATTTTGCTCTTAAAAAACAGCTTATCGAACCTTTAGCAGGTAGAAATGATACAGTTTTGTTAATTACAGCAGACCACGGTCAAAGATATAGTAACTTAGAAAATACTCTTTGGTTAGAAAAACATCCCGAACTGACTCAAAATTTATTTGCTCCGACAACGGGTGAAAATCGAGTTCGTTATTTACATATCAAACACAATAAGCAAGCTGAAGTATTAAACTATATCAAGCAGAATTTTAGCGAAAACTTTTTTGCCATCACCCAATCAGAAGCGGTGGATAATGGTTTATTTGGACTTGCGGGAAAACCTTTGAGTAGAGAAGCTGAAGATAGAATTGGGGATTTATTGCTTATTTCTCATAATGACTGGATATGTCGCCAGCACATAACAAATGAAGAGCGCTTGCATACACATTTAGGAGTTCATGCTGGTTTGAGTCGGGCTGAGATGTTGATTCCGTTTCTTGCTTATCGCTTTTAAATCATATAGCACTAACAAAACTAGCGTATTTTTCTCGTAGGGGAGGCAAAACGCGGTGTAGATTTTCTTCCCGCGTTATTGCCGTTGCTGTGACACTTTGAATATTTTTGAACGTAGTAATAACCTTTATAGTGTCACGCACCAAGAAAACATTGTGATAATTGCAGTCATTCCTGTGATGTAGCGAGATAAGAGAAAATGGTGAGTTAATTAACTTGCCATTTCCATTACATAATCATCCATAACAAACCCATTTCCAATATCCATAACTACATCGTCAACAATCTCAAAACCAACATTTTTATAAAAAGCGAGGCTATCAGAATTATTCTTATTTACTGTCAGTTGAATCACGGGATTCTGAAAATTAGTTTTGATAAATTCGATTGCTTGCTTACCAATACCTTTTCCTCGAAAATATTTGAGAATATACAATTTACTTAAAAATAGTTTTTCCCCTTTATCCCGAACTGAAAAATACCCGGCTTCAACTTGGTTATAAGAAATTATATAGTATCTATATCCTTCATCTATCTGCTGCTCGATAGCATCTTCGCTTTGAAACTTATCCAGCATGTATAAAACCTGATGGCTGCCAATTATAGGTAAATAATGCTCGCTCCAAATATTCTTTGCCAACTTTGAAACTTGAGCAATAGCGTTAGTATTATCGACAATCTTGAATTCAATCATAAAAAGAGATTTTTTAAATAAAATAATGACGTTGCCGTGCCACGTTTCGCTAACGTAACCTGACACAGAAAAAATACTATTTCTTCAACTCTGCTATAGATTCTCGTAGGAATGGAAGCATACGCTGCGGAAAATCGTTTTCAGAATTCTCGATAATTTTCAAAGCTGTTTCTAATTCTGATACTACCTTTTCTAACTCAACTTTAGATAAATCATTTTTCTTTCTTTTAATTTCGTATACAGCATCCTGTAAAACACGTAGCCAAGCTGCGCGAAAATTTTTATCTTTATCTGATATATTTTTTACGATATAAGGAATCACAATTACAGAATCAATTTTCTGTAAAGCATATGCAGCACTGATAACTATAGATTTTGAATTTTGTTTGTCTTCAATTGTATTAATTAAGGTTGGTATCGCTGATACTGCATTTTTTCTGAGATTACCTAAAGTTATCAGAGCATAGTGCCGAATCAGCTTACTTTCTTGTTTATTTTTTAATATTGCAATTATCTTTGGTATAGCTGGTTTAGCTTCTGAACGTGTATATTGAAATGCTAAAACTGCTAAGTCTCTAATTCTTGCGTCTTTCTCATTCAATGCTTCCAATAATAATGGAATTGCTTGTTCTGCTGCAATTCCAAAACCTGAAATTACAGACATAGCCATATAACGAACCCCTGGATCTTTATCTTTTATAGTTTGAATTATTGAGGGTATGATTGGCGGGTTTGCTTTTATTTTATAAAGGTATTTTATACGGTAAGTAAGTCGGCGTTAAAAAATAAAGGTATGTCATTGCGAGTGGAACAAAGTGAAACGAAGCAATCCCAAGGGTTTGATGCTCATTTACATTCCGTTACATAGTTCGATTTATTTGTGCTGACTTACTTAAATAAAAGTTAATACTTGAACTGCTGTAAAGCGAATTAATGAATCTTTATTTTCTGTACCTTCAACCAGAATTTTAGAAATTTTGTTAATATCACCAATCTCAATTACTTGCGAAACTTCCTTTCTATATCCAAGTGAAAGAGTCAATATAGAAGCTGAATTTACACGAATAAAAGCGTCTTCGTCTTCTAATGCATTTTTTACAATCGCGAATACTTCTAAAGGTTTCTTGTTTCTTGTTGATGCTAAACTAAGTGCTGTACTTCTACGAATTAATGAATTTTTATGATTTAGAAAAGGTAATATAATCGAATTATCATCTGCGACTTTACCTAAAGTATAAATAGCACCAGCAGCTATCCTAGGGTTTTTATTTTGTGCAGCCTTTTTTAATTCAGGTGCAAACAAATGATTTTCTAAAGCTTTCATTGCACCAAAACGAACCTGCAAATTTTTATCTCCTAACCTATTAATTAAAATCGGTACAACAGATGAATCATTTTCAGCTATTTTCAAGAGTGTTTCTGCTACACCCAAAGTTAGAAATATCCGATTTTTTCTGAGTGCATTAATTAATTTTGGAACCGCAGCTTTACCAATTTTTACTAATTCTTGACTCGCAGCTTTAGCTTCCGGGGAATCTTCAAGTTTATATAGTCTATATTTCTGCTCTAATATTTTAATTAAACCTGAAATAGAAGTATCTGCTATTTGCTGCTGTTTTGTTCCCGATATCAATTGCTTAGTATTAGTATTAATCTCTATTTGATTTGTTGGCTGTAATGAAGCAGTATTTATAGTATGTGGCAATAACGAACAAGACATTAATGTTAATGCCATTTGAAAACAAATTAATTTGGAAAAAGTTGATTTTGAAAAATGTAGATGCATTTTTTATACAAAAATAGTTTATATCAACTTTAAATAAGGAAAATAATACAAGTCATTCGTTTAATTACCCAAATTTATTTGTTAATAAATAAAAAACGCCCTTTCAGGGGCGTTTATTAAAACAATAAATTGAAAGAATGGATTTTGGCGAAATATTACTGTTAAAGCATTTCAAAATCCCTGCATCGTATCACTTATCCCGAATCGATTCGTAAATATCTAAATAATCACTCCCCGGATTATTCCAGGAGTAATCACATTCCATACCTTGCTTTATCAGCATCCGGTATTCATCTTTCTCGTTGTACCATAACCACAAAGCACGCTCCATTGCAAAATCAACTGCATGGAAATCGGTATCGTTAAAGACGTAACCGTTGCGCTTCTCCGGTGGCTTTCCTGTCTCGTAATCCCTGTCAAACACAGTATTAACTAATCCACCAACAGCCCGCACAATCGGTACCGTACCATATTTCAAACCAATCATCTGCGTCAGCCCGCAAGGTTCGTAGTTACTGGGAACTACAATCATATCTGCCCCCGCATAAATTAGGTGGGCTAACTCCTCGTTAAAACCGAGTTCTAAATGAACGTCGGGATTATGATTTAAGTAATTTTTCTCGTATTGGAATTGAGCGTTTATGTCAGCACCTGTTGCCGAGCCTAAAAGCACGTACTGTGCATCTTTATAAAGTGCATGATAAATCGAGTGATGTACTAAATGAACGCCTTTTTGAGCATCTAAACGCCCAATATAAGCCACAATTGGTTTATCAACATCTCTCAATAACAGTCTTTCTCTTAATGCTTTTTTATTTTTAGCTTTTGCGTCAATGTTATCTATGTTGTAATGCTCGGGAATATAACGATCTGTTTCCGGATTCCAGAAGTTATCATCTATACCATTGAGAATTCCCCGAAACTTGCCTTGATGTAAATCAATTGTGTGACTTAATCCACAGCCAACATCTGTATGATGGGCTTCCCAAGCATGATGGGGAGATACGGTATTTACGCTATTAGAATAAACAATCCCTCCCTTCATAAAGTTGATCGCAAAGGGGTTAAAGTTATCCCGCAACTTATCGTATTGAAAGTAATAAGGCTCGCGATTTAAACCAGTAGCGTGCAGTATTTCCGCGCCACCTATGCCTTGATGCTTAAAGTTATGAATGGTGTAGCAAACCCGTTGTCTTTCCATTCCATAATATTTGTACATCTCGTACAACATCACTGGGATTAAACCAGTTTGCCAGTCATGACAGTGAATGACATCCGGGCGCTTATTGCTTTGCAATAAAAATTCTAATGCTGCCTTACTAAAAAACGCAAAGCGCATATTGTCATCATCGCAACCGTAATAGCAACCGCGATTAAAGAAATTATCTTGAGAATGGGGTTCAATAAAGAAACAAACCCTTCCATGTACCCAACCGCAATAAACCG
>JBCBPQ010000012.1:0-75605 GCA_039820645.1 Cyanobacteria bacterium J06633_8
CAATGGCAGAATTATTAATTCTTAAAACTTGAATTGGGGTAAAGGGCAGCAATGTCGTCCTACCTTCGTTACCGTAAATATGTATTAAAGTAAACCGCTATATCTGGACATAATGGGTAATTTTGTCCATTTATGGGTAGAAATTAGATAACAGTTACTAACCCTCGATGAAGCAGTAGAAAATATTAAAGATGCGATAAGAGGATATCTTTACGTTCAAGAGAAACATGGGAAACCTTACCAAAAGAAAGAATCTCAATCTTTTATTGGAGAGGTTGTCATATAAATGGGACGTTTATCAAATATTTCAGGTAAGGAAGCTGTTAAAATTTTTGAAATGTTTGGTTACATATTTGACCATCAAACCGGAAGTCACATGATTAAGACGGCATGATTCAAAACCTACTTTATCAGTTCCAAATCATAAAGAATTAGCCCCTGGTTTACTTAGAAGCTTGATTCCTCAAGCAGGAATTACGGTTGATGAATTTCTGCGTCATAAGTAATTACTTCTCAATTTAATTCTTTCTCAAAACGAATAATGCCGCGTATCTAGTTGAAGTACAACCGGGTTTGAACCTTCATAGACTCCATCCTGGCTTCTAAGTAATTATGATACAAATTTTATTAAAAAAATACTTCGCATTCATTAATTTTTCGGTTATGCTAGTTAAATTGGTGATTTAAATAACCTTAATCAACCGAATTTTCCACACTTCACACACACTATTTTCCCAATCAGTAGCTCTCGAATCCAATGAGGTTGCTGATTTTTTTTGTTTTTTGAAGGTTTTTGATGTAAATGTATTAAGCTATACATTTTATGTAAGATATCAAAAAAATAAAAATATCCCCACAGAAGGGGACATTTACACTCTTGGTAGAAGATTAAGTATTAGATGTAGGTGCATCTCCTAATGGCATTACAGCGGTAATTTGAGGTGCGTGAGCAAAAAATGCTATCCCTCCGCAATTGGGACACTGTACTTTATGATCTATTGGTTCGCTGCCATCGTGGTGAGTTTGAATTAATAGGGGTTGGTCGCATTTGTAGCATTGGGTAAAAATACGCGGACTATCGGTATTGCAATCTACCACCGTGATGGGTTGAAACTTTTTTGGTACTGGTGGTTTGGGTTTTGGCTTGGGGATACTTTCTGATTGTGTCATAAAATTATGATTTTTCTAGCTTTACTTGGGTGTATTTTGAGGTATTACACATGATGACCTATTTTTCAATTATTGCAAAATAATTCAGGTTGATGTGCGGATAATGAGAGGAGAGAGGGGGAGTAATACATAAGGTTGAAATTAGCTCTAATCCCTATTAGAGATTAAAACATCAGAACAGAAAAGGCGATAGCGCTTTGTCTGAGTTGAAATTATCTCAAGTTTCACTCAGGTGTGTTTTTATGTAATTATATGTTTCATGTCGATGTATCTCCTGATTTTGATGTAAAACTTTGCAGCCAAAAGGTAACTAACAATATTAAATATAAAAAAAGGACAAGTAAACCCAACCCAGCTAAATATGGATTGTAAAAATAACTATCTCCCCAAAGTTTACCAATAGAAAGATATTGACTGTTAAGAGAATCCCCGTAATCTCCTTGATTGAGGAGCAATGCTAAAAATTGATTTAATAAAAGAGTTTTAATTAAATTTATTTTGATGTTGGCAGAATTTATCTTGCTTTTAATACTTCGGTAAATTCCATTTATCAATAATATTAGAAGACCAAATCCATATACGAGCGGTCCTCCAATAAAATATAAGATAAATGCAGTCCAACCGCCAGAAGTGAAGAAAAACAGCAAGGTGCTAATAATAGAATAAGCTAGGTAAATAATTATCAGCAGCCAAATATTGATGTTGTAAATCATTCGATTATTTCTTCTGCTTGTTGATGAATTGTTTCTAATTCTTCGGATGTCATTTTATCGAGATTTTTCAATATAAAATTCATTCTTCCTTGAAATTTCAATTTATCTCGATGTCGGTTGAGAAAATCCCAATATAAATAGTTGAAGGGACAAGCTTTTTCTCCGGTACGTTGGGAATGCTTGTAAAAACAACTTTTACAATAATCACTCATTTTATTAATGTAGTTAGCGGATGCTGCATAAGGTTTGGATGCAAGTAAACCACCATCAGCATATTGCCCCATTCCTATGACGTTGGTTTGCATTACCCAGTCGTAAGCGTCAATAAAGGCTGAGTGAAACCAGTTTTCTAATTGTTGCGGTGATATTCCGGCAATTAAACCAAAGTTATTTAATACCATCAATCTTTGAATATGATGAGCGTAACCTATATCATTTACTTGAGTTAATATTTGATGCATACAGTTCATCATCGAGTTACCACTCCAAAAGAATTCGGGTAATGGTTTATGATGTTCAAACCAATTCTGCTGGGGATAATCTGCATCGACATGATGGTAAATTCCGTGCATATATTCTCTCCATCCCAATACCTGACGAATGAATCCTTCGACGCTATTTAATGGAAGTTGATTTTCGTAATATGCTTTTTCTGCTGCTTGAATGATTTCTAAGGGTTGCAGTAAACCAATATTTATATAGGGAGAAAGCATTGCGTGCCACATTGTTTCTTCTCCCGTTACCATCGCATCTTGATATGGCCCAAAATCGGGTAAGCGAATTTCGATAAAATATTTTAGTACTTCTAATGCTTGGGAGCGAGTTACCCCCCAACGAAATTCTTTTAAGTTTCCGTAGGTTGGAATATCAAGGGAATTAACTTGTTGAATAACTTCTTTGGTAATATTATCTGGTTCAAACCATAAAGGCTCGGGGGTATTTAATTTACTTTTGGGTGGTTTACGATTTTCCTTGTCAAGATTCCATTTCCCACCAACGGGTTTATTACCTTCCATTAATATATCAAAGCGTTTTCTTCCTTCTCTGTAAAAATCTTCCATTAACAAACGCTTGCGATTTTTAGCCCATTTACTAAATTCTTCGACACTCCATAAAAATTGATTGTTGGCAAGTAAGTTGATATGGCATGGTAATTTTAAATTTTCGATTGTTTGCAGAAAAGGTTTGTCATTGGGAGACATTATTTGTAATTCTGCAATTTGATTTTCGTTTACCCATTTAAGTAGGGGAGTTTGAAAATCTTCAGCTATTTCATAAGTTATCGAATAACCTTGTTGACGTAATTCTTCCGCAAAATGCCGCATTGCCGACCAAATTAATACCAGCTTTTGTTTGTGATATCTAATTTGTTTTATGTGAGAGTAGGATTCAATTAAGATTATTTCTACTTGTGAAGGGTTATTACAATTTTGTAAAGCTGCTTGTGTTAAATATAGTTGGTCGCCTAATATCCAGATACCTGTTGTCATCGTTTAATTAGTAGGGAGTGTTTTTTTGATTATAGGTATAAAAGTTACTTTATTTACAAACAAATTTTTGATTTTAATAAACCGCAGAAGACGCTGAGAAAGCTGAGGAAGAAAGGAAGAGAGAATTATAAAAGTTACTAGAGTTAGAATAATGGTGTTAATTAGATAAAGGTAGAAAAGATGAATATTAAACTTAAACCGGAACAGGAAAAGTTTATTCAAGAGCAAATGGCTACGGGTAGATTTAATCATGTGGATGATGTGATTAACGAAGCATTTAAACTTCTAGAGGAAAGAGAAAAAGGGTTGGAGGAGTTACGTCAAAAAATTGCTGTTGGAACTGAACAAATTGAACAAGGACGAGTTACGGATGGTGAGGTTGTTTTTGAACGCTTACAAGAAAAGATACGCAAAATTGCTAAGGAATCAGAAGAATGAGTAATTATTCATTTTCTGATGAAGCGATTCAAGATTTAGATGATATATGTGAATATATTGCTCGTCCTAATTCTAAGGCTGCTAGTAAGCTCTTTGATAATATACGTAAAAAGTGTAAATTAATCGCTGATTTTCCGAATATCGGTAAAAGTTATGAAAGACTTGCACCAAATTTACGCGGATTTATTGTAAATGAATATATTGTGTTTTACTATCCTAAAAAAGATGGGATTAATGTAACTCGTGTATTAAATGGTTATAGGGATTTGGAATATTTATTTTCTAATGAGTGATTAAAGTTTTCCATGACTAAAGTCACGGCAAAAAAGATGAATTTAGATATATATCAATAAAAACTATTCATGACTTTCTCCTCATGTGTATATTGGGATTTGCTTTGTATGATGGTAGACATCAAAGCAAATAAATCAGCTATTTCATCATGTTAACAGAAGATAAATCAGTTGTAGAAACACCACGTGTTGAAAAATTTTTCAATTTTATAGATAATGTTTCCGAAGCTAGAGGTAAAAATGTACCTCAAATTGTAGAAATAGAGAAATTACGTTCTTTCCCTGAAGGTACTCTTGGTAAAGTTTGGGCTAATTTTCTCGATGATAACGATTTACAACCGTTAACTACTGGTTTCCGTCGCAAACAATTACATGATGGTGTTCATGTTTTAACTGGTTATGATAGCAGTTCAATTGGTGAAGCTGAATTACAAGCTTTTTTATTAGGAGCAAAGTTTGGATTGTTTAATCTACTTATAGCTGTTGGATTATTAAGACAGATTCGTAAAGGCTTACCAAATCAAACTAAAGAAGCTAAACAGAAAATGTGGAAAGCTTATCAAAGAGGAAAAAGTTGTAATTTTAATCCGGATACATGGGAACCTGAATTATTATGGGATTTAACTTTGGATGAAGTGAGAGCTAAATTTGGCGTTTAAAATCTGATAAATATAAATCATATTTATTTAGTGATTTTTTCAGCTAATACTTGTTCTACATATTCCATGACAATAGGTGATTGTGTATAGTCACTTGCAGCAATTTGACTATTTGCAAATAATGGTGTTTTACCAATTTTTATTAAACGGTTTCTTTTTATAGCGTGCCATTTTGCAACTTTAGTGTCATAGCTGATATCTTGCAGCAGTGTCAGAAACCGGGTTTCTTTGCGATTTTATAAGGAGATAATCGTGCTTTCACGACAAGAAACCCGGTTTCTTTAGGCTTTGTGTATTACCCAGAGAGTTTATTTATTCGGCGTTTCTTGAGAATGGTGCTGTTTGGTTATATTTATTTGACTTTGACTTCACCGTTTGGGGTTTTGGGTTGGAATTGCAATGACTGGAGACGTAGCAATACGCCCCGTCTCTACATACAAAATTATCATACAGAAAAAATGGCGATCGCTGTTTCCCATTCGACTACCCGATTGCTTAATTTCCCATAAAATAAGTGTTTCACGGTTTCAATTTCTTGAAAAGTCAATTCCTTCTCTAGATGATTCACATAACTATATTTTTATGCAAACCAATTCTCAATATGTAATTCGTTAAAATTAGCAAAATCTGATACATTATTAGTAACAAGAATCAACTCGTTAACTTTGGCAATTGCAGCAATTTGACTATCTGCAAATGATGGTGTTTTAACAATTTTCATCAAACGGTTTCTTTCTATAGCGTGCCATTTTGCAGCTTTAGCTTCATAGGGGATAATAGGTATATTGGGTTCAATGACTTCTTTTATATATTTTTCTATCTTTTGACGTTTTTTAGATTCTGAAAGACGATAACAACCAAAAAGTAATTCATGATAGACAATAGTAGTTGTGACAATTTCATCTTCATATTCCTGCAATTTTGTCATCACATTTGAATTAGGAATTGCTCGTAATGGTTCGGAAATAACATTAGTATCTAATAAATATCGCCAACTCACCAATTTAGCTCTCTTCTTGGTGAATTATCACGTACATCATAAAAAAGTTCTGGTTCAATTCCTGCTGTTTCTAAATCTTCTTCCTGGCGAAATTTTTCTATACTCTCGTAAAGTGTTGCTTGATTATTTACTACTTTTGTAGATTCTTCATAAGTTGTATAAATTATAATTTCTTCCCCATCAGGAATATCTATTTCCTGAAATATTTCTATAGTCTTTCCTCGTTTGATGCCTTTAATTTTCATTGGTTTTAGTTAATTGCGTAGTTTAGATATTTAATTTTATCTTTTTGTCGTTATCTGAATCCTTACTTTTTGGGTTATATGTATTTAATTTTACTTTACAGTTTGGGGTTGCGGGTTGGAATTGCAATTGCTGGAGACGTAGCAATACGCCCCGTATATAAATATGAAATTATGATGCAGATAAGATGGCGATCGCTGTTTCCCATTCGACTACCCGATTCCCTAATTTCCCATAAAACAAGTGTTTCACGGTTTCAATTTCTTGAAAAGTCAATTCCTTCTCTAGATGATTTACATAACTCAAACGTGTTTTATTCTCAGAAGCTGTAAACCAACGATTTAATAAATTTTCGGTAATGTACAGTTGAGTTGAATTCTTCTGTTGATTTATCTCTACCTGTAAACCTACTTCCATAAAGATTTTTTCTAAATCATCTATATCCCAATTCACCATTGCATCATCGGGGTTGGAATATATAGCTTCTTCCGTTTTGACTATTTTCTGAAACAATTTTTCCGACAACCAAGTTTTATCTAACAGGTTATACAATTTTTGACTGCGACGAGGTATGGTTTCTGCTAAAATAATTTTCCCATCTTTATTTAACAACTTTACTAAATCAAGAAGAATTTTTAATTTATCAACTTCTTTCCCTAAAGCATTTCGTCCAATAATCCTGTCAAACTTTATTTCATCAGGTATTTCCGATAAAGAAGGATGAATTACAATCGGACGGGTTAATTCTGTAAGTACTTTACTTTGCTCAATCAAAGCCAAAGCATCTTTTTCATTTCTCACCCAACTATAAACACCACCTTCGGGAACTCTTCTTACTGCTTCCCAAGTTAATAATCCACTTTTGGCGTTCAAATCTAAAATTAAATGATGACGCTGAGGATTCGCTATCTCAAATAAATTATCTCGTAATTTACTAAAATTCTCTCCTACTTCTCCCAAAGTTCTCTGCAACCAATTATCTACAGTTTTATTTTTCTCCCCATAACTCAATACTTCTACCGTCTCAATTCCCAAGCCTTCCACCATCGCTGCTAATTGAGCTTCCCTTCTCCTTTCAACTTGAATTTTTATTACAGTTTCCTCACCAACTTCTGAAGGTTGATAAAAAACTTGTCCTTGTAAACTTTGAGGTAAATATTGCTGTTCTACCCAATGGTCCCGATATGCGTGAGGATATAAATAACCGGCACCATGCCCAAATCCTTTACTATCTCGATTTCCATCTTTAAGATGATTGGGAATTTCCTTTTCTTTTTCCTTCTCCACGGAAGCTAAAGCGTCAAAAAATCCCATAACACTATTCGACTTCGGAGCATTCGCTAAATATAAGGTTGCTTGAGCTAAATGATATCTACCTTCCGGCATTCCTACCCTATCAAATGCTTGAGCGCAGGAATTTACAATTACTATGGCTTGGGAATCTGCTAAACCAATATCTTCACTGGCTTGAATTAATAACCTCCTAAATATAAACCGAGGATTCTCCCCTGCATAAATCATCTTGGCTAACCAATATAAAGCCGCATCTGCATCTGAACCGCGAATGCTTTTGATATAAGCGCTGATGGTATCGAAGTGAGCGTCACCTTCTTTGTCGTATAATACCGCTCGTTGCTGAATTGATTCTTCTGCAACTGCTAAATTAATTTCAATAACTTGATTTTGATTACAAGAAGTTGTTTCAACAGCTAATTCCAATGCATTTATTGACACTCCCTGCTCTAAAGAGACAGGGATTCTCAGTTCATCGTAGTTACTTGCTCTACCAGGGTTGCCCCAAGCAGAGTAGAGGTTGCTACTCCCTGAGCGTTACTTTGGGAATGCCCTTCCCTAGCTATGCACGCAAAGTCTGCCACGGGGAGTATCCCCGTGGCGAGCTTTGCTAAGAATGTTGATAGCTGCGTTTGTGTCACGTTGTAGTTTACAACCACACTTACAAATATGTGTTCTAACTGATAGAGATTTCTTAACTTTTACTCCACAAGAAGAACAAATTTGACTTGTATAGTGAGGTTTAACAGCTACCGTTTGACGACCATATTTGTTAGAAAAATACTCAAGCCACTGTCTAAAAAGTCTCCAAGCAACGTCGTTAATTGACTTTGCAAGACAGTGGTTTTTTAGCATGTTCTTAACAATTAAATCTTCATAGGCGACTAAATCGTTAGATTGTACAAGCGTGAGGGCAATTCTCTTTGCAAACTCGGTACGCTGCCTACTTACTTTTAAATGTTTTCGAGCATATATTTTTCTAGCTTTGCGTCGTTTATTTGAACCTTTTTTATGTTTGTAAATGCGACGTTGAGAACGTTTAATATTTTTCTCTGATTTACGAAGAAATCTAGGATTTTCTACATGATTTCCGTTGCTATCCGAGTAAAAATATTCAAGTCCTACATCTACACCAATTTTATTTCCTGTTAGTTCCAGTTGTTTTGACGAATCAACATCAACAGAAAATTGACAGTAATACCCATCTGCGCGACGCACTAAACGGACTCTTTTAATTGCTTTAACTGGGTAAGTGTGAATATCCCACTTACCTAGTAGCTTGAGTTCCCCTATACCTTTTTTGTCACTAAAAATAATGCGTCGTTTGGTGTTATGTAATTTCCAGCCTGACGTTTTATATTCAGTAGAACGGTTATCTTTTTGAAATCTAGGGAACCCTTTTTTCCCTGGCACCTTTAATTTACAGTTATCGTAAAATCTAGAAACTGCAAACCATGCTCTTTCTGCTGCTGACTGTACAGCCATGCTGTTTAAATCTTTAACAAATTTAAACTCGTTGCGTAGTTCTGTAGAGTATTTGTTTAAAGCGAATCGATTCATTTTATCTTCTTTTGAAGCATCCATCCAATAGCGCAAGCACTTGTTACGAATGAACTGAGTAGTTCTGATAGACTCCTCAATTGCTTGGTACTGCTTGTTACAACATTTCACTTTATACTCTAAAACTAGCAACGTTTATCACCTCCTTTTTGTCTATACTATATGTATATTATACTTTATTTATATACAAAAAAGCAACATGAATTCCGGTAAATATGGGAAAATTTTCTCCAAACGAATACCGACATGAAGGTAACGCGGTATCACTATTGAACTATCACTTTGTTTTTATCCCTAAACGTCGTAAAAAAGTGTTAGTAGGTGATATAGCTTTTAGATTGCAAGAAGTGATTACCGAAGTGTGCAACGAACCTAAAAATAGATGGAAGATTGTAGCCATTGAAATTATGCCTGACCACGTGCATTTATTATTAAACTGCAAACCCACAGATAGTCCTTCTACAATTATTAAAAGAATTAAAGGTAGAGCATCCCACGTATTAAGAAAGGAGTTCCCAGAACTTCTGAAACTCCCTACTTTATGGACTCCAAGTTATTTTGTATCTACTGCTGGTAATATCTCAACTGAGCAAGTGAAACGATACATTGCTCAACAAAAGCTCTAGGCGGGATAAATCCCGTTATTAGCTTTCATCTCCGGGTTAAAACCTCGGAGTTTTCAGCATATTTTCTTATAAAAATAATTTTGTAAGTTGGTTTTCATCTAAATTTCAAAATACCCAACTTCGGTTTTGTGATGTTTGTTAATATTAAGCCACTGAAAGTTTTTTCTATAAGGCGAGAAGCGAGTCGGTAAGTCTTTGATTTCGCTTAAACCGTTTTTTCCTTCGCATCTATATACTGACAGCAGCAACTTCTCATTTCGATGCAGTTAAATGACGGAAAAACTTTGATTGAAAATCGTTTTTAGCTGATTGTTAGACATCTGGACATTTAAATTATTGATTTTTTATTTTTTACTTTCTATATTCCCATTTCCTAAACTTCTTGCTCACCTTTCCCTGTCAACTGCTTAATCACCAACTGTACTGCTAAAGCTAATAAACCAACTCCAACGATTCCAAAAATTCCGGTACCTAAAGCAACTACTCCTACAACTAATGTTCTTACTGCTGAGGAAATACTGACTACCATCGGATTATCAGAAGTAACTGGTTTATTCGCAAAAGTCGTTGCAATGGAAATCATTAATTTGTACATAGCAAATCCCAATCCTCCACACATCAATGCTCCGGTAATACAACGGGTAGGAGTTGGTTGTTGATTGTCTTCTTGATTTTCAGTTTGTTCGGTGATTTTTTCTTCTGTCATGATTTCAAAAAGGGAGTAGGGAGTAGGGAATAGAGAAAAGAAATAAAATGTAAATGTAAATTTAAATTTAAATTCCGGAAATTCACCCCTCTCCTGCCGGAAGGAGAGGGGAAGGGGTGAGGTTAGTTACGATATTACCTGAATTCCATGATTTATCAATTTGGTAACGAAAAGTTCTAAATCATCTGAAGGGATTTCGTTTCTCATATGTAACTTTACTTCTTCTGCTTTATCTTTAGAGTCACACAAAGCAAATACACTTGGGCCACTACCGGACATCATTGTTCCTAGAATATCGTATTTAGCAAAGGTTTCTTTCAATTGCAATACTTGGGGATATTCTGGTAATACTACTTTCTCTAAATCATTATGCATTTTGTGAGCTATTTGGGAAGCATCTTGATTTGAAATCGCTTTGACTATTTCTCCGGAATGCACGGCACTTGCACGGGCACTCAAACTTTCTTTATCTTGAATATAGCTATGACTATATAAGGAACGATAAGTTTTATAAGCCCAGGGAGTGGAAACTTCTAAACTGCGATATTTCGCCAATACTATATATATGTCCGTCAAACCCAATAATGGAGAAAGTACTTCACCTCTACCTGTTGCGATCGCGGTTCCTCCTCCGATACAAAATGGTACATCAGAGCCAATTTTCGCGGCTAATTCTTCTAGCTCTAATTTAGTTAATCCCAATTTCCACAATAAGTCGATACCAACTAACACTGCTGCGGCATCTGTCGAACCTCCAGCTAACCCAGCGGCTACGGGAATGCGTTTGTGAAGGGTTATATCTACACCCCCATAAGTAGCAAAACTATCGGGAAATTCACTAACCATTAAATCGGCAGCACGATAAACTAAATTGCTTCTATCGATAGGAACTTCTTTGCTATCACACCTCAACCGAATTAACTGTACGTCGTTGGCTTCTAATTTAATTTTGTCTGCAAGCTCTATACTCTGCAATATCATCGCTAATTCATGATACCCATCCGGGCGATCGCCAATGATTTCCAGATACAGATTAATTTTGGCTGGTGCAATAAAGGTGTAGCTACGCATCTTGATTTTCTAATTCGTTAGCTAAACTTACCCACTGTTGTACGCTTAATTCTTCAGCGCGAGCTTGGGGGTTAACGCTTAACTTTTCTAATAATTCTGTCAGATTTTGGCGTTCTACTAACGATTGCAAATTATTTCGTAACATTTTACGTTTGGCGCTAAATCCCAATTTTACTAAAGTTTCTAATTTCTTGGGATTCTTCGCTACTATTTCCCTCTCTTTTGGAATTAACCTGATAACAGCAGAATCAACTTTGGGTGGTGGATAAAATGCCTTTGCGGGTACGGTACAAATCATCTCACATTCTGCTAGGTATTGTACCCTTACCGATAGCGCTCCAAAACTAGTTCTCCCTGGTTTAGCTACAATCCTTTCTGCTACTTCTTTCTGCACTAATAATACTATGGAATCATAGGGCTTTGGGTTTGGATTACCAATCTTACCTAATAACTTTTCAATAATAGGACCGGTAATATTGTAAGGAATATTCGCTACTACTTTATTCTGATTTTGGAAGTTGGGAAAATCTTTAACTAAAACTGATAAATCTACATTTAAAAAATCCTCGTTCAACAGTAAAAAATTTTCCTTATCTCCCAACTTCTGAACTAATAGCTTACATAAATCCCTGTCAATCTCCACAGCTAAGGCTGAATTTACTTTTTCTAAAAGCTGCCTTGTTAATACTCCTTTACCGGGACCTATTTCTAAAACTCTGTCAGTATCTTTTAATTCTGCTGCTGCAATAATGCTATTCAAAGCCTTGTCACTCTGTAACCAATGCTGAGCAAAAGCCTTGCGCGGTTTCATTCTCTCTATCTCCCTTCAATTAATTATTTTTAGGTATCATTTCAAACTGTATTCTTACTTTTACCTTACTTTTTATACTCGTTTTACCAGTAATGCAGTACTAATAAAATCATATTTTTGCACTTTTATCCAGTTCAGCGATGACTACCCCTTTTTATAAGTGAAACTAAAGTACTAGGGTTGCAGGGGAGGTAAATCATTTAGCTTAGTTATGAATTATTAGTTTGATTAACGGGAATTTCAACGATAAATTCAGTTCCTTCTCCTGGGGTAGATAACAATGATAAATTGCCACCATGTTTATTTACCACAATTTGATAGCTAATTGATAGACCTAAGCCAGTACCTTTTCCAACTTCTTTTGTGGTGAAGAATGGATCGAATAATTTGGATTGAATTTCGGGAGGTATTCCGGAGCCGTTGTCAGAGATATGAATTGAAATTCGGTTATTATCAAGGAGTTTGGTATGAATTTTGATTTGAGGAGTAGAAAGAGATTTTTGTGATTCGAGAGCATCTATAGCATTTGCAAGGAGATTCATCAGTACTTGATTTAGCTGACTGGGGAAACAATCAACTAGGGGAAGAGAGGAGTATTGTTTAAGAATTTGGATTTGGGGGAAGTTGGGTTTTGCTTTGAGACGATTTTGTAGAATCATTAAGGTAGAATCAATTCCTTCGTGAATATCTACGGCTTTGAATTGAGCTTCATCAAGACGGGAAAAGTTACGTAGAGATAAGACAATTTCTCGGATACGTTGAGTACCTTGTTTCATCGAATCCAAGATTTTGATGAAGTCTTCTTTGAGGAATTCTAGTTCAACAGCTTCTATTTCTTCTTGGATATCTTCGGGAGGGTTAGGATAATGTTGTTGGTAAAGTTCGAGTAATTTGAGTAAATCGAGGGCGTATTGAGTTGCGGGAGTTAGGTTTCCGTGGATGAAATTTACGGGATTATTGATTTCGTGAGCAACACCCGCTACCATTTGACCTAAAGAAGACATTTTTTCACTTTGGATAAGTTGAGCTTGGGTAGTTTTGAGTTCGTGTAGAGTCAAGCGCAATTCGATTTCAGCTAATTTACGTTCGGTGATATCTGTAGCAACACCAAGAATTTGTGTAACTTCACCATTTTGGTTACGAGTAAAGATAGTACCTCTATCGTAAAGCCAGCGATATTTACCATCAGGTTGTTTAACTCGATATTCTAGCTCCTGAAATTCCCCATCTTCAGCGGTAGAGATTTTTTGATTGTGGGATAAAACTTTTGGTAAATCTTCTGGATGAATAATTGTTGGCAACAGGTTGTTTCCCATATCTCGGATTTCTTGACGAGAGTAACCGAGAATTGTAGCTATTTCGTGATTGGTGTAAATATTTTGCTGTTTTTCTAAATCGAAAATATAAATCGTGCTGGGGGAAGAATCTGTAATTCGCTGAATGAAATATTGTTTTGCTTGGATTTCCGCTTCAACTTTTTTTCGTTTGGTTATATCGCGGACGTTCGCCAAGATGATATCTTGAGAATTAAGGGTGACTTTACGCAGAAAGATTTCTACATCAAAGGTAGAATTATCATATGGTCGTCTTGCTTTCCACTCGAATAATTTAGCATCCCCATTTATTACTTTCTCAAAAATTTGAGGAAACTGTTCGTGAGGGTTATCGGAGCTAGAAAAATCAACGGCAATTGACATCTGAGTAACTTCCGAGCGATTTACTCCATACATTTGCAGCATTTGCTCGTTGACATCTAAAATATTCCCATCAAGGTCGTGAATAATTATTGCATCGTAAACACTATCTAATAAAGTTCGTAGATTTTGTTCGGAGGAACGAATTACTTCTTCAGCTTTTTTCAATTCGGTAATCTCAAAAGTTGTTCCTACCAAGCGGTAAATTTTACCATTAACATCTTTGACAGGATTTAAAGTTGTTAACCACCAGCTAGGATTTCCATCAAAGTTCAAACATTCTTCATAAGTGATGGAAGTTTTAGCTTCTACACAATTTAGATAGTTTTGACGTACTTGTTTACCTTCAACTTCTCCAAAAACTTTTTCAAGAGGTTTACCTTTAACGTCTTCGCTCTTCATACCTGTAGCAAGTTCGCAAGCTCGATTCCAGCCTTGAAGAACAAAATCATTATCTTCCAAGATATCAACAACAAAGATAACGTGTTCTGAACCATCATAAACGCTACGCAAAAATTGTTCTTTTTCTTGAGATATCTCTTCTGCTATTTTTCGTTCAGTTATATCAATTATGCAACCGTCACAAAAAATAGAATCGTTACTATGTTTTTGTAATCGCGAAAATCCTTGTAACCACTTCAACTCCTTAGAAGGAGTGATTATTCTCCATTCATATTCCCACTTGTTCAAAGTTTGAACGGAATTAGCAAAAGATTCATCAAAACCAACAGTATCATCCGGATGTATCATCTGATGGATAATATCCGGATTTTGTCGAATTTGTTCGGTTTCTACACCAAAAAGGTCGTGACAACCGTCCGAAACATAAGAAAAACGAACATCACCGTTAGGATAGATTTGGTATTGGTAAAGCATACCTGGAACATTAGCAGCAAGACGCTTTAACCTTGTTTCAGTTTCCGCTAAAGTAGTAGTTCTTTCCTTAACTCGAAATTCGATTAACTCGCATTCGGCTTCATAAGTAGCGATACGCGAAGCGTCAAGCCTCTGGCTTATCGCACTGGCTAAATTCATGGTAAAAGCTTGTAAAACAGACTTTTGAGCATCCGAATATTCAAATAAAGATGTATGATGCTCGAAACCGATAAAACCCCACCATTTACCTTTGACTTGAATCGGAATTACTAATATTGAACGACTGCCTTGAAATAGGGATTCATCTTCATGACTAATAATTAATTTACCTTGGGAAAGATATTCGTACCATAAGGGTGAAAAGTCATTATAAGAAAGCTTTTTTAGTAAAGGATAATCAATTTCTGAAGTTATGCCATCTTTCACCCATTCCCAGCGTTGACTGACAAATAATTCTTTCGTTAGTTTCTCAGAACGATTTTGAAAAATATATATTCTATCCGTAGCAGTAGCTTTACCCAACTCAGCTAAAGCTGTATTTATAGACTTGTTGTAATCTTGAGTAGTTAACAAGCAACTAATGGCATTGTTCATCCCATTAAGTAAAGCTTCTCGTTGCTTCAACTTTTGTGTGAGTAAAATTCGCTGACTAATATCAATGACACAACCATCCCAAACAATATCACCCGACGCTTGAGCAACTGGTTGAGAAATTCCATAAAACCATTTTGTTTTACCACTTTGAGTCACAATTCGCCATTCCGACTCCCATTTTTGCAAAGATTGAGCCGATATTTGAATTGCTTCCTGTAATTTAGGTAAATCATCCTCATGAACGATCTCAAACATTAAATCAGGATTTTGCTTCACCTCTTGGGGTTCCAACTCGTAGAAATCCCGACACCTAGAAGAAATATACGGGAAAGACATTTTACCATCACTACCAAGCACAAACTTGTAAATCATTCCCGGTACATTATCTGCTGCATAGTTAAACTCAAGTTCCTGCTGAGATAATTTTTCTTCCAAATCAGCAACTCTTTGACGAAGCTTCACCAACTCGCCTTCTAAAGACTCATAAATATTTTTATCAATAGTAATGAGATTGTTTCCCATAGTCTCATCAAGCCTCACAGCGGCTTATTTTATATATAATTTATATTTTCCTTACTTATAATTCCCAATAAGCACTTAGGAAACAACATTTACTTTATCTAATTCTTAAAGGCTTAAAATATCTCTAAAAATTTTATTTTTCGTCTTCTAGTCTCAAATTGATTCTAAAAAGCCCTATTTTTTCTTTATTTATTCTGCTTACTCCGGTTATCCTCAGTTTATAAAAAAGAATCATATGATTACAGGGCTTACGTAAGTGTCACAGAACTATAAGCCTTATTATTACGTTCCAATTAACTTGCTTGTATCACAGCAACTTTACTTTTTACTTGTCTGGTAAATCAATGCATCCGGCACTTTACGCAATGGTTTCTCAAAATAAGAATGTTCGCCAGTTAATATTAAGGTAAATAATCTGCCACTAAATTCGATTTTATCCGAAAGTTGCTTGAGCAATTCAGCATTTTTTGTTGGTGTATCAACTTCACCCCAAAAAGCAACTTTTCGCATTACCCCAAGAATATAAAGTGGCTTTTCTGGAAAATGCTCTAATACCTTCTGAACTAAATAAACTTTTTTAATCTCGGGATAACAAGATAGCTGTTGACATAAACTATTTAATTGCGATTTTGATAAACCATGAGGCTGATATTTATCTTTTGGTCTAATATATTCACGTTCCTCTTCCGCTTTCAAAAGTTTATCATAATGTTTTTCCGCACGCTGTTTATATAAATTTGCAGTGTTTATATCATCATGCTTTATAAAAAAGGAATAAATTAATTGACAACCATCAATTATCAATTGCATATCTTTATCCATTGCCTTTTCAACATATTTGATACCTGATGTTTTTTGCTGATTGAGTAATATTTCTCCCATAAAATAATTGGCTAAAGCATGATTTTCATTGATATCTAAAAAATCCTGTAATAAAGGTAATGTAGAAGACTCATCTTTAAGATTGAAAGTTAATTGAATTCTTTGCCAAGATTCTTCCACATTCAATTTGTGCTTGTGAGATTTTTTATCTAATTCATTTAATGCAGAAAGCGACTCTTGTAATTGAGCGTATTGCTGTCGCCAAGGTGTGGCAATTTGGTCGTACCAAATTTGATTAAAATGCTCAATTAGTTTATCTAAACCTGTTCCTAAAACTTCTCTTGCCGCACTAGCTGTTATTGTATTTGGTAAAGGTATTTGTTCCAGATTTTTAGGAAGACCTTGCAAAGCATTTAGCCTATCGCTCAAACATGGATGAGTATCGCTATTATTCGTTTTTTCTGCCAAAGCTTGTTTCAAATATAAGTTACTTTCTGTTGATTCAATTTCTTTGAGAAACGCTGCTTTCATCTCTATAAAAACTGATTTAGGTGGCTCAACCTCTGTATTAACTCGTTTGTAAATATTAGAGAAAAAAGAACTTTCTAAAAATCTAGCTTTAATCTCAGCATTAATTAAAGCTTCAGCAGTATTTTTAGTTCCTGCTATTTCTAAAGCACATTTATCGGCTTCGTACTCGTTCATACGAGCAAGTACAAACGAATAAGCATTAAAAAACGGTACATACCATTTCAGAAACTGTTCAAAGATAAACCATGAGGTTTCATTACCACCTTCACCTAACTCCTTGGCAAGTCGATACCATGTTGAGCGTTGACGATAAATCCAAGCACTGAAGCGACTATGATTTCCCGATAAATGACCAAGTTCATGTGCTAGTACTGCACGAAACTGTTCTTTTGTCAGCGCTAACATTAAAGGTAAGCCAATAATCAAATAATTTTGCTGCCATCCTAATACACCTAAACGCGGTCTTTGCATCACAGCAGCATTAAAATCATCCGTAATCAAAATAGAATGAAAACACGGTGCTTGTAATTTGGATGATAATTCATCAACAAAAGCATACAAAGAAGGAAAATCTTCGCGTTTCAAATACAAACCTTTAGGTGGTGGAAAAGATACCCATAAAGAGCGCAGCAAAATCAGTCCAAATGCCAGTAGAAAAATAGTAACCTGTATCGCTCTAGCATTAAATGACCTACTAGTAAGCATCAACCAAATAATACCCGTTAATAAAGCTAACGTTGCAGCTAGTATTACAAAAATATAGGCATAACCTAGTATTGCTATTAATGCGACGCGCAATTTATACGCACTTGGCTGCTTGCGGGCAAATACCTCTAATTTCTGAATAAGAATATCAAATTTCTCTTGATTAAAAGTCATTTCCATGCACCAGGAAAGTAAAAATCCAACATAGCTGATGCACTATTATCCTGGCTTGGGTAAAACCTACGAAAAAAAGAATAGAAGAGAAATAATATTAGCTAAATAGTTCAAAAAATATTATTTTATAGCTTCAAGTCTCAAATTAATACAAAAAATTATTCTTATTCCATCTTACATCTGCTTACTCTGCTTTCCTGCAATTTATAATTTCAACAAACAAGAAAAAATTGTAAAGTATGTAAATTAACTCTACGGCACCATTATAATTTCAAACAAATCAAATTATCTGTAAAACATTCATATAATCGGTGCGTTAGACGAATCAAAATTATTTATTTTCCTATAATATAGTCGTGGGTCTAACACACGCTGCAATAAATTTAGTTATTATTATTTATTTTGATTTATTTCTAACTCCTAACCCCTAAAACTTCTCAATTCAACAACTCCCCCAACTGATGCTTAACTAAAATCCCCTTCAAAGACTCATTTTCTGCCCTTAAAGACAAATTCTCAGCTTCCAACTCCTTAATTCTCTCCTTCAAAGCTTCCTTACTAGTTCCATTCCGATGAATAACTACCTCCTGATAAATTTGTAAATTGGTATCCTCATTCATCCAACGCTGATAAGTTTTAGTATGCTCTAGTACCGTATGCCCCATATAATCAGCCATTGTCTTAATTGGTACTTGCAACCGATGTCCCCGAATTGCAAAAGCATGACGCAAATCGTAAGGTTTAAAACCGATACCAATATTCCTAAACTTGATATGAATTAAAGCCGTTTTATTACTCAAACTTCCACCAGCAGATGGTAATTTAACATTCTTCAAATCAAATAATTCTATCCAATGAGGATACAAAGGAGGAATACCACAACTTCTTTCACCAGTCTTTGTTCCTTCAGTCAAACTAGGATTTAAATAAACTAAATGAAACTTATTATTCTTGTCAGCAAAAGACTGTAAATCAATAGCAAATAGTTCATGAGGTCTTAAACCATAAGTAGCTAACATACCATACAACCACTGCCATTGCTCCGGTTGCGTTACCTCCTTACTAGCATGACTAGATAACGCTTCTCCAATATTAGAAAAACCCTTGATAACCTCCTCATCAGTAGGAATTTTACGTAAAGTAGGTTGCGGTAACGGAGTCGCATAAGAATCAATAATCTTACTACCATCAAATTCACAAAACTGACAGAACTTTTTTAACTGCCAAGCCAAATAAAATCTAGAATTACTACTAGGCTTAGTATTCTTCAAAGCATACTCTAAAGCATCCTTAGTTAAAGGCTTATCTTGAGGCAACTTCTTTAAATGTCGTAAATAATGACTTTCCCAAGTTTTAATACCCTGCCTATTTTTCTCATGAGTCTTCCAAAACTCCTGTTGAAAATTCTCAATTAATTCCCCAATCGTTTTAACCGAATTTTCATCTCTATTTGAACTCTGCTTCTGAGCCTTTTTACCTAATAACTCAGGAGTCCATTTAAATTGCTTTGTCATCAACAACAAATCCAATTCCCGAGCCTTAGCAACAGCCGCTTTTAAACCTACATCATTAGCCGCAAAACCTAATGAAATGGTATACTGCTTATTAGAACTATTATTCTTACCAATATCTCCTGATTTACAGGGAAAAGTACCTTGCAACGCGATAGTTTTGCCGTTCGTTAATTTAAGCTTAACTTTGACTCTATCTAAACTTAAAGCCAAATTAGCTTGGCTTACGCTATATTTAATTCGCAAATACTCGCGCTCTAACTTAACAAATTCATCCGATTTAGATACTTTAGCCTTCCACTGCTTCCATTTCCCAGGCTCCCATTTATCTATAGGTATACCTTCCCATTCAGCTTTACGTAGATTATAAATACTAGATTGATTCTTTGACATAAGTTATTTCCCTATCCTTGAAACAATTAACTTATCTCCTTATCTTCTCATCTCCTACTTATACACTCCTACTCCCTTATATTTTTTTCTAACCAAAGGAAAAATAATCGCCATTAGCCTCGTCAAATTGCAACTCACTAACATTAAAAAAATATCGGATATCAGCTATAAATTGATACGGAACAGATATAAAAAATACTGAAACAATAAGAAGAAACACTTAAAGCATAAGACTATGAACAAAATTATCCGTCGCAATCAAAAATATATTTCCCCTTTGATGTTATCAGCAATGGCGATCGCCATTAGCAGTTGTGGCTCAGATTCTACAGTTAACAACCTAGAGGAATCACCATCCAATCAATCCCCAGTTGCTGACAACCCCCTTACAACCCGTAAGAGGGCACTCGAAACCCCAGAAATAGAAATTAGTACTAAACCATCACCAAAAACTAAAGCAGCGCCATTTGGAACAACAACCCCATCATCACAAACCCTTAATCGAAATAAAACCGGGAATCTGAAAAATTCAAATATAACCGTATACACCAGCGACTTGCAGTGTCAGAAATTAGTACCTCAAAAAGTATCCGTATCAGCAAACGAACCGATGAAAGATGCAGTAGGTAGAATCATTGCATCCAAAAATACAGCCGATTTAAATATCGCCAACTATCGAGTCAATTTTAATAAGGGAACTGCAACAGTAGACTTCCGCTTATCTCCCAATTCTAGGAGGCAACTAGTTTCTCTTTCTAGTTGCGAGCAATTCACCTTATTCCAAAGCATTCAAAAAACCCTAACAAGCAACCCCAAATGGAACGTCAAAAACGTTCGTTTTACTCAATCTGGTAAAGAAATTTATTTATAAGTAGTTAGTAGTTAGTGGTTAGTAGTTAGTGGTTAGTGGTTAGTGGTTAGTGGTTAGTGGTTAGTGGTTAGTATAGTTATTCATAAACCCGGTTTGATGAAAACCAGGGTTTATTATTTTTTGAATTTATGGGGTGTGTTGACGCATTAAGCACAATTATTCATGATTACCATATTTTTAGAATCATGCACCATCATTACTGTTCAATAATCAATATTGCAGATTAATACCTAACCACCAACCACTAACTACTAACTCTTCTGTGAAAGCCACTTTTCCAGTAATTCAGTCATAATATCACTCATTTGGCGGTCATCAGCAGCAGCAGCTAATTTCAAACTCCGATGCAATTTCTTTGGCAAATATACAGTAGTCCGAACGTAATCTGGGTCAGTACTTTTGCTTTTAAAACTAACTTTTTCTTCAATAAATTCCTGTGGCTTATCTCGTTTTTGACGAGAACGAGCAGCATCAATTAATTCATCAAAACGACCAGTTTTCTTCTTACTCAAGATAAAATCTCCTTACCAACATCAGAATAACATTTCCATGCAACTTGCGCGTAAGAGTCATTTACAGCATTAACTGGTACCCCTTCTAAAGCAGCCCTTTGAAATACCGCAAGTCGCTTAATTCCTGTTTTAAAAATAGGTAGCTTAGCATTTTTTAAAGCTAATTTAGCCTCTTTCCCCGATCTATTTGGACCAGGAGGAATAATAGTCAATAAAATACGATAATTAGCCTTTAATTTATTAAGTAACTCAACCATCTGCATAGTAGCAGCTAATGCAATTGCATCTGGAGTTGTTGGTACAACTACTAAATCACACCCATTCGCAATACTTTTAAGCTCGTCAAAACTAGGTTTAGTCGGAGTATCAATTACTATATGCTCGTATAAAGGAGCCAAAGCAACCCCATCATCTTCACTAGCTACCTTAAATGGTAAACTACCACGATTAGACCAGTCTAAAGCACTACGATTCAAGTCTCCGTCTACTAACAGCGTATCAGCATTAGTTTGTAGATACGTAGCAAGGTGTAACGCTGTTATAGATTTACCCACGCCTCCCTTAAAAGCCGTTACAGTAATTATCATTTTCCAACATTAAATTTATACACACACTCAAAATATTACAATAAATATTTAAACATCTGAATGCATAAAATTTTAGATATTTAAAAGATGTTTAAGCGTTGAATTGCTTATAAATCTAGATGTTTAATCATTTAAATGTTTATTAAGTGAAAAATTAAAAACTGTAATATTGATGTATAGATATTTAAGCTCTAAATAATTAAACATCGAAGCATATTTAAATGCCGTTATACCTTGATAAAAACCCCAATATCAACTTGAAATTAAGGGTAAAAGGGAAAAAAGAATAAGACTAAAAACATAAGAATGGTATATATAGCAAATTTACTCAGATGTAACAAAAGCAGATAGACACTCCAGATGCAAATGTCCTACAATCTGATTAATTGTAGTAAGTTTACTCATTGCAAAATATAGCATCATATGTTAAACAATATTTTTCTGTCATCTACTTGAGAGCAGAAGTATCCTATATAGGTAGGAACATATGAAAGTTGAAGGTAAGTAATATGGATGTGAAGCTAATTTTAGTTGTACTTACAATCGTGTTTAGCGTGTCATGCTTAATTTTTGGAACCAAGAATGGTTTTTATGATTCTGACAACTATCACGGAAATGGTTCGGCTCATTAAAGATGTAGAAGGAGTGGATTTCTACTTACGGACATAAATTGATACTTATGTAAAAAGTAGATACAGAGGAATGGGGTAGAGACGTAACACATTCCTCTGCTTCCTCTCCTCTTTATTGCAGTAATAGGGTTCAGTAGAAAAGAAATTTGGCCAATTCATTTTCTACTTTACCGACCTACTCCTAAAATGCAGGAGTTTTAGACTCTAGTCTTAGAAAGACGGCAGGCTTAATTATTCTTAAATGCGGGATTACAAGACTAGTTAACTTATTTTAAAGCCTACCTGGGCTCCCCAAACAATTTTGCGGGGTGCCCCTGCCCATTTTTTACAGAGGAATTGTGACCGAATGCTCCATTGGTGTTGGAGCATCTACAAAGACTTTTGTTGAATCTAATATACGGGGGAAGATATGAGCGAAGGCTATTCAATAGTCTCTCTTGGTGAAGGGGAAAGCCAAAGCGAATTAGAATGCTTACCTTACGGAGTTCATCATGATGGTGAAGGTATTTGTCTATTAGTACGAATGGGACCTCATCGGATTATGCTCGATTGCGGCTTATCAGATATTTCGCCCTTAACAAAAAAGTTAAAAAAGTCAGCACGTCCCGATAGTACCCCCTTACCAGCAGACATTGTATTAGTAACTCATGCTCATCCAGATCATGCCAGAGGATTATTGGCACTACATGAAACATTTCCTCTGCTACCAATTTACGCTTCGGTTGTCACTTGTAAGCTATTACCGTTAAATTGGCTGGATAAAAATAAAAAAGAAAATCGCCCACTCTTCCAACCTTTAGAACTGCGTACAACAATAGAGCTAAAAGAAAACCTTACCGTAGAACTGTTTCCTTGCGGACACTTACCGGGTGCAGTCGCCTTTTTACTTACTTATACAACTTCCGAACGTTCTTATAAATTGCTTTATACAGGAGACTTTTTCCTGTCAAATTCGCGATTAGTAGAAGGTTTTCGTTTAGAAGAATTACGCGGAATCGAGTTAGATGTCTTGATAATTGAAGGTAGCTACGGTACTGCTCGTCATCCACATCGGCGCAATCAAGAAAATCAACTTGCAGAAAGAATTAATCGAGCAATTGTGAATGGTTCTTCAGTATTAATGCCCACTCCAGCATTAGGATTAGGTCAAGAATTGCTCATGCTTCTTCGCAGCCACCATCATTTTACTGGCAGGGATATAGATATTTGGGTTGATGGAAATGTAGCTGCCGGATGCGACGCTTATTTAGAATTAATGCCCTATTTACCGCCTTCAGTGCAGAATTTTGCTCGCCATCAACCATTATTTTGGGATGAAAGAGTGCGTCCTCGGGTGCGTCGTTTAGAAAAATATCAAAGGGATAATATGGTCAAATCGCCCTGTATAATTCTTACAGAGTCTAAAACTGATTTAAGCAAATATTGCCGACAACAAAATAGCTCTTGGCTTATTTTACAGCCAGAAAAAACTGAAATTAAAGCAGACCATTATTCTAAATTGGGTACTGTAGAAAGCTATCTCCTAGCACAACATAGTGATGGTCCAGGTACAACTCAGTTAATACACAACTTAAGACCGCAACACGTTGTTTTTGTTCATGGTTGTGCAGCTTATCTAGCAGATTTAACGGGATTAGAAGAATTGCAGAACCGCTATCACCTACATTCTCCCGAAATTGAAACTTTAGTTCAGCTTCCTATTGGCGACACATTTTTACAACCAGCAGCACCAGATACAAACTACGAAGGAGAACTTACTCAATTAGATACAGCAATTCTAATGACACTTTCCGACCAAATAAAAAACGACCCCCGCTGGCAACAATTCGCTGACACCGGATTAATTGAAGCGCGTTGGCAAGGAGAAGAATTAGTATTGCGTGGTTTATCCCCTAGAGAATTACTCAACCAAAATAGCGATCGCAACATTTGGTCATCATTAGATTGCTGTGGAACCTGCAAACATCAAAGAGGACAACGGTGTTGGAATACCGCGTCCCCCTTGTATAACTTTAAAGTGACTTTAGAAGGTTACTGTCCAGCTTTTGAAAGAGAAGAACAGTAACTCGAATTTGCTATAACTTACTCTGGATTAGAATCATTAGACGGATTACGAATACGTTCTGATTCCGGACAATCTTCCGTTAATAGAGGCTCGACATTACCTCGTGGAACTGAAGCAAGCTTTTGAGTTACTGCACCAATACTTTCAAGTCGAACCATCTCCTCCCAAGAACAAATTTCATCATCTTCTTCTGTTTCATAGCGCAGGGTGACCAAATCTCCCTCAATATCTATAATGCGGGCGCGTTCGATCCAGCGTTGCTGGTCCCGCAAGAAAATACATATTTCCCGCGCATCACAGCATAGTTGATAAATCTTACGGTGTAGCATTCGCGTGCTTCTACCTTTTTCTCAACGTACTAAAAATCTGTAAAAACTTGGGATAAACCCTATACAAGATAACACCCATGATTGTTGTGCGGTGATTGAACCCAAACCGGCAGACAGGGCAATAAATTTTGGGTTTAATAGAATTATATTGCTTGCCGCACCAAAAAAATAAAATTCTGAACTAATTATTCAAGGAATATTTGCTTCATAGAAGTGAAATAGCTTGGGTTTCTCGCCGACCAGGTCAAATTTTGCTGGTACATGATATCTATCATTATGAATTAAATGATACTCCAAAGCAAGTGAATATCGAGGTTGTTTATTTTGCCTACTTATAATCATCGGGGTTACTAGTGAGGGGTGATTATGCAATTATTCACCTCTATGTTATCGATCTTAACTCATTCTCTGGCTAACCTTCACCTACTGTTGAAAAATTACATCAACTTTTTGATCGGCAAGATGTTTTAGACCAACATAATGCTTGACTACAATCAATATTATCTTTATTTTTTTAGAGCGAGAAACTCCATAGAAATTTCCGAAGACGCTTCTCTTTTAATTAGCCCCTCACGAACAGCGTCGCACAATCGCGTCAATGCAGCAGTATCTTCATTTCGGAATATTCTGTTGGCAAGCATCTGATGCAGCAAACCTTCCGACTCAACACTTAAATATCCAGTTTGAAAAGCAGATTCAACAAGTGCGCGAATCATGATTGTTTAAAGCTAAATTAGCATTTCGTTATTTTTTATCATGAAACAATTACATCTATCATTAAGTGAATATAATCACGACATAGCTGTGATTAAAATCACAGACTTACAACAAAGGTTAATAGCGTAAAGAATCTAAAACCTTGATGTAATAATGAAAACACATTGAAATATATTTTTCTTTAAATCTGTATACAAAAATATATAATGTGTTTTTTTGTACAAATTTTGAATAATATGAATTATAGTTAAAGTAAAAGTAATTACTAAGTGTGATAAAAAACTGATAAAACACTAGAGAAAAAATTGGCGAAAATCCTCATCAAAGCTGCTTAAACGAACAAAAGGGAGATTAAAAGAAGCAAATTTAGCGGTTAAAGCTTCACATGCAGGACGTTCGGTAGCATAATGTCCGGCATCAACTAAAATAATTCCAGCATCGCGACTTTCTTGAAACTGGTGAAATTTACAGTCAGAAGTCAAATATACTGTCGCACCAGTTTTTTTAACTGATTGAATAAAACTAGCTCCCGAGCCACCTAAAACAGCAACTTTGTTTACCGATATATCTAAGTCCGTATGTGGAGAAAGAACTAAATTTGATTGTTTTAACGAAGATTGAATATTTTTAAGTAATTCCCGCAAGCTTAAACTAGGTTGGAGGACACCAACACGCCCATACCCTAAGCCAGGTTGAGTATTTACTATAGGAAACACATCCTTAAGATTTAAAAGTTGCGCTAAAACATCAGCAGTACCATCATTCACCTGATCGAAATTAGTATGAGCGCTGTATATACCAATTTGATGAATAAACGCTAAACGTACCATTTCACCAATTGCATCACCAGTAAGTAGGGATTTAGGGGGATTGAAAATTAAAGGGTGATGAGCAAAGATTAAATTTACCGGATGACCGGATTTTTTTAAACTAATGGCTTCTTCCATCACAGCCAAAGTAGGAGTTAGACAAACTAGAACCCCTGCATCTTCATCTAACACTCCTGGTTCTACCTGCCAACCGCAATTATCCCATTTTTCTTGCCATGCTGGATTTGCCCATTCTTCAAACCAGGTTATTAAATCGTTAACTTTCATTGACTATATTAATTGACTTATTTTTCTTTTTGTTTCTTGGCTAGTAGTCCACCACATTAATTTTGAGGGGTTTGTGTAAATCTTAAAAATACTCATCTCCCCCTGCTTCCTCCGCTTCCCCCGCTCCCCCTGCTTGTCTCACCCATCATATTTATTGTGGTGGAGTACTAGTAGTCTATCCCATTAATTCTGACGGGTTGTAGAGACGTAGCATTGCTACGTCTCCCGACGTTAGGAAGAAAACAAACCCATCAAAACTTCTGAGACAGACTACTAGGGAGCGAATTACTTTTTTGCAATATTTAACTTTTGCGAAGCATCTTCGCGAAGCTGATAAAAAGGTTTATCCCATACCCCAACAGTATTCCATTCCCATGCTGCAACTGGAATAGATTCACAAGCCGCAAGATAATTTAACAAACGATATTCGTCTTGTGGCTCTCGGGAAAAGCGAAAAGGATTGCGATAACGTTTTCCAGATATTTGAGGATATTTAGCATCATTCTTCTTGATACTGTATAAAATTTCTTCGCCTTTACACAGTAGATAATCGAGGAAATGAATACAGAAAGGATTTGAATTTGCTCTGTGCTTGGGTTTCTTTTTTACCCACCTAGCCCAGTCAAATCCATATATAAAATCATGCACGTATCGAAAGCGTATTTCTGATTCCTTGCCACACATGCTCATCAGTGAAACTATTTTGTTGCCGAAATCTTCTAAAATCTCTACTTTCTTTTCAGCAGATAAAGCTAACTTAACTAAACTACTAACTATAAAATCAAAATCCCAAAAAATATTTTCTGGAAAATTATGCAATAAAGCATCAAGTACTTTGTGCAAAGTATCATAAATAATTGTCACCAAGTAGGAATCTGAAACTTGTTGAACAACCTTTATCTCTAATTCGGCGAAACTAGTAATAAATAATTTATTTGGATTCAAGGAAAAGGGTTTTACAACTTTTTGAGCAAGAATATCATCCAAAACTTGAAAAGAACTATTAGGTATAAAATTTGGTTCCATAGAAATTAATATACTGCTTTTTGATACCCGTATTTACAAGCCAATTATCAAAGCAAATTATATTTTTACTTTATTGTAAAAAGCAAATACAAACATTAAGCAATAAACAAACTTAATAATTAACTTAATATTGCATTCAATTACACATTTCAAGAACCAAAAATACACCAACTACGACTGTAGAATATGACTCATTATTAATTTTACTTCCTTATCAGAATTATCCAGAAATATGTATAACTAACTCTCTAGAGTGATTGCGCTGTCGATGTTCCCAAATGTAAATGCCTTGCCAAGTACCTAAAACTAAATGTCCTCGATTAATAGGAATATGTTCTGAGGTATGAGTAATTGCAGTACGTATATGTGCTGGCATATCATCTGGACCTTCATCATCATGTATATAGTTTGCCGATTCAGGGACAAGTTTAGCCATAAAATTAGCTAAATCTTCTAATACGTTAGGATCTGCATTTTCTTGAATCAATAAACTAGCAGAAGTGTGGCGTAAAAATAAAGTACAAAGCCCGGTTTCTACTCCCGAATCAGCAACAATTGCTTCAATTTTAGGAGTAATGTTGTACAAAGACTTACCAAGGGTTGAAACTCTGAGTAACTTTTGATAGTGAGACATTTTGAGTTTTAGATTGTATTGCGAACTGCAACTTGATAAATAAAAATTTTCTCATAAATTGGAGGGAAATTTCCCAAATCAATCTTAGTAAATTTACATAGGTATAAATAATTAGAGTAAGATTACCTAGTGGAAATTGCTGTTGTATGGGTAAAATTCTGTAGTTAAGCTATGTATCGTTTGTAAGAGTTGCTATGCACAGTTTTGGAATTTCCGAAGGTCATCAGGGACATCTTTTTTCTCAATCAACTTGTTCGGGGTGAAATGTTTTGCTGATAAAAAATAAATTATAACTGGTAAACAGTATCTAGATATTATTTAAATTTTTGAGGACTTTTTCAAGAAGCCCAAAGAAACCCGGTTTTTCCTGGTGAAAGCATCATTATTTCGTTGTAATAAAAAGAAACCGGGTTTTTGATATTGCTGCAAGATATGAGGTACGGCACCAACATAAATATTGTGACAATTGCGTAAGTGCTAATACTTGTATAAGTTACGCTCTTGTTTGAAAAATAATCTAATATCCCCCTAACCGTTCTTTGTCAAGAAGGCTTTTGTGTTGATTTTCCTCCTGATGTATTACATTGAATACCTGCAATATTTTTCTTGTGTAAAAAAAAACTAATCAATGAGACAAATCAAGGTAAATACATTTAGATAAATATTCACAAAACGGATGGTAAATAAGCAAAAAAATACTCAATTAAACCGGGAGATTTATTTTGGTACGGCTTCAAGCCATCAGCCTGGGGCATGAAGAGAGCTTACTGTCTATATTTTTGCCAAGAAACGGATATTAATCCGATTTTGATGAACTTTATTGATATAATCTTTTTCTCACTGACAAATTGAGCCAGCATATTGTAGCCACAGGAGATGAAAATTATATACAGCGGTAGTACAAAAAGGTAGAATTCATAAAAAATTATTATAAATACTATCGTTAATTCTCTTTGAGATATAAAATTACCTAAATCTTGTAGCTGGGGAGACACTTGATAGCACCCGGTTTTTTCCGTAGTTGGCAGTGGCGGTGTGCCTGATTGCTCAACCGGACATACCTTTGGGTAACAAGAATCAAACAACCGAATCTACACAGGACGCTCATCAAACAGCTTGGAGGAGTTAGCTTAAAACCCTTTTCACGAGCTGAATGTTGACCTTCCTTTGAAGGCTCTTAACCCCCGATTACTTACTTAAAAACTCTCAATTACTTTTTAACGAACCTATGGAAGCAGTTTTGAGCGCCCTCAACAAGTTGAATTTAATGGGCATACCGATTAGCAAAATCGCTGCCGCTCTTGTTGTCTTGACAGTGACACAGGTGCTGAAAAATTTTGTTGTTGGAGTCATTGTTAAAACCATTAAGCGGTTGACTCGCAAAACAGAAACTACCCTTGATGATGAATTGATACTGGTGATGGAGCCTGCTTTCAGCTGGCTGATTCAGATTGGTGGATTTTGGATAGTCAAGCAAATTTTCGCAGATGAATTATCAGCTGAATTAAGCAAAACGATTGGTCAAACACTCAACTTTATAGTCGTTTTTATTGTTGCATACGTTGTTTACCGTTCTTCTTCTATTTTAGGTCGGTTACTTGGCAGCGTATTGTTAGGCAGTGACACTGAACTCGATGAATTGCTGAGACCTTTGATGCCGAAGATTTTTCAATCAGCATCAATTATTATATTGGGAATCAAGGTTAGTGAATTATTTTTAGGGCAATCAGCAGCTGCATTGGCTGGGTTATTAGGTGGTGCAGGTCTTACTTTAGGTTTGCTGTTCAAAGACGTTGTTTATGATTGGTTTTGTACAATCATTATCTACTCGGATAATCTCTATCGAGAAGGTGACTGGGTAGCAGTGCAGGGAATAAATGGTTTTGTGCAGATAGTGAGTATTGGATTTAGAAGCACAACCCTCCATCTATGTCTTTGGGGTTCCATCGTTAAAATGCCCAATTCAAAAATGATTTCTGGAATTGTTGAAAATTGGTCACAGGATGCTGGAGAAGAATTAAAGTGGGGGATTAATTTAACTCTTAAAATAGACGGTATTTCCGCACAGCAAACTACCAGAATTTGCAATGCTATTCAAGAATTTCCCAAGTCGTTTTTGGGTCTTTCTGAATCATTCATGGTTCGGTTCAGCGGAATTGAGGATAATGCCCGTGTAATTAAAATTGTAGCATTTGTGAATGATACAAATCTCTACAATGATATTGAAAGAGGCTTGAATATAGCCATCTTAGAATTACTGGAGAAAGAAGGAATTGATGCGCTTTACGTAAGATTAGAAAATACCCCAGAAAAATATAAGCAGAGTTTACAAGCAGCCAATAATTGAAATCAAATTAGGCAGAAGAATACTATGATGCCCGAAAAAACAATTCTACCTAGTTAAGATTTACGTCACTCGGCAGAATAGTAAAATAAAAAAAAACAACTCTTTCTCAATCCGCTTTTTTGGTATTAAGAAAGAGTTGTTTGTTTTTAGATAAGCGGTCATACTGATATTAGGTATAATTAATTGCAGAATGCCTTCAGTTGTCATCCAGGTGCTAGAGAAAACAACTTCCGGCAAATCAGGTCAAAGTTTCAAGGTTAAAGGTGGAAATCCAAAACTCCTAACTCCTAACTCCTAACTCCTAACTCTTAACTGTAAAGACGTAGCAATGCTACGTCTCTACACTCCTAACTCATTAAAGACGGAAAACCAACCTTCGAGTGGTCGGGCTTTACGGCGCTGGATTCGGGACAAAATGATACTATTAACTTAGATAAATATAAGTTCTTTGTTAAAACCAATTGTAAGGTCAGCTCTCGGGCTGGTATTTTTACTAATTTTGAGTTAATTCTTTTGGAATGTGTCTTTGCAAAGCCGAAAAAAGGCTAATCAAAGGCAACGGGTACTTATAATAATTGCCATCGTCGATAAAATCTTTCTTCCTTGGTTTAGTTAAATTCAAAGTTGCCATGTTAAAAACCTTGTTGGGCGACCCCAACGCTCGTAAGCTAAAAAAATACCAACCATTAATTACTGAAGTTAATCTCTTAGAGGAAGAAATTAAAGTTCTTTCTGATGAAGAGCTTAAAGCTAAAACAGTAGAGTTCAAAGAGCGCCTTCGTAAAGGTGAGTCCCTTGATGATATCCTGCCAGAAGCTTTTGCCGTAACTAGGGAAGCCGGAAGACGAGTTTTGGGGATGCGTCACTTTGACGTGCAGTTGTTGGGTGGGATGATTCTGCACAAGGGACAAATTGCAGAAATGAAAACCGGGGAAGGTAAAACCCTGGTTGCCACATTACCTAGTTATTTAAACGCATTAACTGGTAAAGGCGTACACGTCATCACCGTAAACGATTACTTAGCCCGACGCGATGCTGAATGGATGGGACAGGTGCATCGTTTCTTAGGATTGACTGTAGGACTAATTCAGTCAAGCATGACTCCCGTAGAACGGAAGAAAAATTATGAATGCGATATCACCTATGTTACCAACAGTGAAATAGGTTTCGATTATCTCCGGGATAACATGGCAACGTCAATGGCGGATGTAGTGCAGCGTCCGTTTAATTATTGTGTAATTGACGAAGTTGATTCGATTTTAATTGATGAAGCGCGGACTCCTTTGATTATTTCCGGTCAGGTTGAAAGACCAACTGAGAAATACGTCAAAGCGGCTCAAATTGCTAGAGCGCTGCTTAAAGAAGAAGATTACGAAGTAGACGAAAAAGCTCGTAACGTTCTTTTAACCGATGAAGGTTTTGCCCATGCAGAAGAACTTTTAGAAGTAACCGATTTATTCGATCCGGAAGATCCTTGGGCGCATTTCATGTTTAATGCAATTAAAGCCAAGGAATTATTTTTACCAGATGTAAACTATATCCTTCGTAATGGGGAAGTAGTTATTGTCGATGAATCAACCGGTAGGGTATTACCGGGAAGACGTTGGAGTGACGGTTTACACCAAGCAATTGAAGCTAAAGAAAGTGTAGATATTCAGCCCGAAACTCAAACCTTAGCTTCGATTACCTACCAAAACTTGTTTTTGCTGTATCCCAAATTAGGTGGAATGACAGGTACTGCAAAAACAGAAGAAGTTGAATTTGAAAAAATTTACAAATTAGAAGTAACCATAATTCCTACCAACCGAATTAGGCAACGTAAAGATTTGCCTGACATGGTATTTAAAACAGAAGTTGGTAAATGGAAAGCTATTGCCAAAGAATGTGCCGAAATGCACGAAACCGGTAGACCTGTTTTAGTAGGAACCACAAGTGTAGAAAAATCCGAATATCTCAGCCAATTACTCAAGCAAATTGGTATTGCTCACGAACTGCTTAACGCCAGACCCGAAAACGTAGAAAGGGAAGCTGAAATTGTCGCTCAAGCTGGACGCGGCGGTATGGTAACCATCGCCACCAATATGGCTGGTAGAGGTACCGATATTATCTTGGGTGGTAACGCCGAATACATGGCACGTTTAAAAGTTCGTGAATTTTTAATGCCACGTATCGTTAAGCCAGAAGACGAAGATACATTTTCCCCACATAAAGCAACATTACCAACTAATCCCGGTGGTGGACAAGGTTTTGTCCCCGGAAAAAAAGTTAAAACTTGGAAAGCTTCGCCGAAAGTATTTCCCACTCAGATAAGTAAAGAAGCCGAAAATATTCTCAAACAAGCAGTCGAAGCTGCTGTCAAAGAATTTGGCGAACGAAGTTTATCCGAATTAGAAGCTGAAGATAAAATTGCGGTTGCAGCCGAGAAAGCACCAACTGAAAATCCAGTAATTCAGAAACTGCGGGAAGCATACAACCGCGTAAAAGAAGAATACGAAGCATTTACCGATAAAGAACACGACAAAATCATCTCCTTAGGCGGTTTGCACGTAATTGGTACCGAACGTCACGAATCGCGACGCATTGACAACCAGTTAAGAGGGCGCGCCGGAAGACAAGGTGACCCCGGTTCCACCAGATTTTTCTTAAGTTTAGAAGACAACTTAATGAGAATATTCGGCGGCGATCGCGTGGCTGGATTAATGAACATGTTCCGAGTAGAAGAAGACATGCCCATTGAATCGGGTATGCTAACTCGTAGCTTAGAAGGTGCCCAGAAAAAAGTCGAAACCTATTATTACGACATTCGTAAACAGGTATTCGAGTACGACGAAGTAATGAACAATCAGCGTCGAGCAATTTACGCCGAACGTCGTAGAGTATTAGAAGGGCAAGACTTAAAAGAGCAGGTAATTAAATATGCTGAGAAAACGATGGATGACATCGTTGATTATTACGTTAATCCAGACTTACCATCAGAAGAATGGGAGCTAGATAAATTAGCCGAAAAAGTCAAAGAATTCGTTTATTTATTATCGGACTTACAGCCTTCTCATTTAGAAGACATGTCCATGAGCGAAATCAAAGCCTTTCTACACGAGCAAGTTCGCATCGCTTACGACATGAAAGAAGCCGAAGTTGACCAAATTCAACCAGGATTGATGCGTCAAGCAGAGCGATTCTTTATCTTGCAGCGAATTGATACCTTATGGCGCGAGCATTTGCAGCAAATGGAAGCCTTGAGAGAATCAGTAGGATTGCGCGGTTACGGTCAAAAAGACCCATTAATTGAATATAAGAGCGAAGGTTACGAACTATTCCTGGATATGATGACAAACATCCGTCGCGATGTAGTTTACTCCTTGTTCATGTTCCAACCACAGCCACAGCCTACAGTAGAAACATCGCAGATGGTGTAAATGTTAGGTTAAGAATTGCAAAATCTTTTGTAGAAATATTGAGCAACCGGGTTTTAATTTAAAACCCGGTTTTTTTCATGTTTGTAGTTGCGCTTTAGCGCCAAAGATTGTAGGTAGGTTATTTTACGGCTTGTAGATTTAATTGAAAATTCAGACTATAGCGGTTCATTCTCGTGCCAAAGCTCTGCCTTGGTACGCTTGCTTGGTGGAAGGCTCTGCCTCCTTTCTATATGAGAGGCGGGAGCCTCTTGAAACGACATTCCAAGGTAGAACCTTGGAACGAGTTATGTGGGCTTGTTAATATTGGTGCAAGATGTCATGTTCCTTATTCCCAGAGAATGAAACTATTATTTCTATGTAGCCAAAATAAATTACGCAGCCCTACAGCAGAAGTAATTTTTTCTGAATATGAAGGGCTAGAAGTAGAATCTGCTGGTTTAAATAAAGGTACAGAAAATATTTTATCAACAGAAATGATTGAATGGGCTGATATTATTTTTGTAATGGAGAAAGCACACAGAAATAAATTATCGAAAAACTTTAAATCGTTTATGAAAGGCAAAAGAGTAGTATGTTTGGATATTTATGACGAATATGACTATATGCAGCCAGAATTAATTAAAATTTTGAAAAATCGAGTTTTGCCATTATTGGGGACGTTTTAAAATCAGTAATGAAGGAAACGGAGAATAGGTAATAATGGTAAAAGTGAAAAAGTAATAACTTGAGTCAGAAAAAATTTTATAAAAGGTATCGAATAATCTTATCAATCGAGATGAAACAGTTGATTCATATATTGCACCATTATCAACAAGCATAGAGAGTTTTGACGGTTTAATATTCGCAATAAACCAAGGTGCATTCTGGTGTGTTGATAAATTATATTTAGTCCAGATATTTTTTTAATTACCAATTAAATTTTCTACTCCCTACTCCCTAATACCTATCCCAAATTCCCAATCCATTCGGAGAAATAAAAATGAACGCATCAGGGGTAAAAATCATTTTAGTAGAACCAGCAGGGCCATTAAACGTTGGTTCCATAGCGCGAGTGATGAAAAACTTTGCGCTTAAACAACTGGTATTAGTAAATCCCCAATGCGATTATTTGGGAGAAGAAGCCATGATTATGGCAGTTCATGCCAAAGATGTGTTGAAAGCCGCAGTATCAGTTCCAACATTGCCCCAAGCATTAAAAGGGTGCAAAAGAGCGATCGCCACAACAGCCAGAACCCGAGATAATTGTCCTCTAGAAAGTCCTCGCGAAGTATTACCTTGGTTATTAGAAGCTGATTCACAACCAGCAGCATTGATATTTGGTAGAGAAGACCGAGGATTAAGCAACGAAGAATTAAACTACGCTCAAAAATTTATGCGTATTCCTACGGATTCCGGATATGCATCCTTAAATTTAGCCTCCGCTGTAGCAATTAGCTGTTACGAATTAACACAACATCAACCACTTACAATAGAAAACAACCAATTAAATAGCGAAGTTGCACCGATAGAGGTTGTCGAAGGCTACTACGAACAGTTAGAATCGCTACTGCTATCTATTGAGTATCTTTATCCTCATACCGCTGCTCGTCGTATGGAAAAATTTAGGCAATTGTATAATCGCGCCCAACTACAGACAACAGAAGTCGCTATGCTAAGAGGTATCTTAAGGCAAATGCAATGGGCACTTAGCCAATCCGGAAAGTTATAGAAATAGATGAAAGAATATTAACCATATATACTATTGTTCCCCAAAGTTAAGAACAATGGCTTAAACTAAACACAAAAATGGTAGGAAAGGCAATTTGTGAAGGGGCACTAAAAAAAATTGGGTTCGAGAGTTAGTAGCGTATTAACAGAATTAGTGGGTGAGAAGGAGTAGCGGTGTCAGAATCAAGTTACAAATTTACAGCTTCTGGACGGCGACAACCCACAAAGGGCCGTCAACGAGTACGTAAAGTCCAAAAGCCGGGAAACAGTAGAGTCAAAACAGTAGGAAAACAGCGTCCACCCCAACAAGGTGGAACAGTTTCACGTGTAACAATTAATCCTGCCTCCAACAACGCAAAAAAACCTCGAAAGCGGCAAAGAGTAGAAGCACCAGCAGAAACCTGGCTGAGAAAAAAGAAAGCATCGCAAGCAGGATCTAAAGGCATGAAATCTGCTGCGGTAAACGGTAAGATTCCGCCTTTAAAATTTAATAAACGAGTTACTAAAAGAGTCAAAGTATCTAACAAAACTCGCCTCAAACCAATGGCGAGGACAATGCTTTATATATTGCGCTTATTAATTGTAGGAGTAGGAATTGGCGCAATTGTAGGTACGGCATTATCAGTATTAGACCCCGCAAATCAACACACTACAGCTTCCAACCCAACTCAAATTGAACAAAATCAGCCTCAAACACCTGCTAATACCCGAGGTTTATATTTAACTCAAGAAATAATTCCTTTAAAAAGCAATATACAAACCCTTTTAGCAGCTACACCAAATCTGACACCAGGAATTTTCATAGCAGATTTAGATAGGGGTAATTATGTAGATATCAACGCCCTTACTTCATTTTCAGCAGCCAGCACCATTAAAATACCCATATTAGTTGCATTTTTCCAAGATGTAGAAGCAGGAAAAATTAAACTAAACGAACCACTAACCATGACTAAAGACATGATTGTAGGTGGTTCCGGCGATATGCGAAGCAAACCAGTAGGAAGCCAATTCACTGCATTGGAAGTCGCAGATAAAATGATGGTAATTAGCGATAATACCGCTACAAATATGTTAATTGCCCGCATGGGTGGCATCGAAGTTTTAAATCAAAGATTTCGCAGTTGGGGATTAACAAGGACTTCGCTACAAAATCCACTACCCGACATTCCAGGAACCAATACCACCAGCCCCAGAGAATTGGCAGAAATAATAGCAATGGTGAGTAAAGGACAGTTAGTTTCAAACCGGGGCTCCCAACAAATATTTGACATCATGCGTCGCAATCAAAGACGACATTTGTTACCCAAAGGTTTAGGTGCCGGAGCCAGAATAGCCAATAAAACTGGGTATATTGGCGCAATGTTAGGTGACGTAGGTTTAATTGAATTACCATCCGGTAAACGCTACATTGCAGCCGTCATGGTAAAGCGTCCTAGAAACGATTCTCGTGCAGACACTTTGATTACTTCCGTTTCTCGTTCGGCATACCAACACTTTAATCAACCAGCTCCCATGCCGGTAACACCAAGAAATAATATTCTTCCACCCAGTAGCAACTCTCCCTATTTAAATAATCTACCTACAGGAATCAATACTTATCAACCCCCGCTACCGAATCCCATTCCCAACGGTGTAAATAATACAATACCCACAACAACTTATCCAAATAATCGGTACAATTCACAGTATCATTATCCTTATAGAAGATAAATTTAATAGGTAATGAGTAATTGCTAATTAATAATGGGTTATTAATTATCAAACATATGCAGCTTCATATATCCTTGTTGGCATAGTCATTGATAAGCTGTTGCGTATTTATATAATGACGGTTGCACATAGGCTTATCACCTTTTACCAATTACCCATTACCAATTACCAATTACCATGTCTAGTCCTTCAATTCAATTTTTTTCTGGCATAAACGAAAAATTAGGAAACGTCAGCCTGCGACGCAATCCGAACACCGGGAAACGCATAGTATTAATGACATTCGACCAATTACAAGCATTAGAAAAATTTAATAGCTTTACCAAACAATCCTTAAATACAATGCTTTTGACCGATGAAGAAGGTGAAATTAACGTTACTCCTTCCTCTACTAAATTTATTTTTGGTGGTGATGAAGGAGATGAGTTAAGAAGAGTTGACTGCCAAATTGAAATTGAACAAGATGACCATTGGGAAAGATTTATGCGTTTTATGCATCGCTACGCTGATGCTAACGGTATGGCTTATTCTGACTCTTGATAATTTAAGTCAGATATAAGCGAAAATAATTAATTTTTGCTTAACTTATATAAACTATTGCCAATGTCCCTTGCATTTCGCTAGAATCTGTAGGCTTTAGGTAAGCACCGTCGGATTTATTGGCTGTTCGCCGAAATATTGGAACAATGCCGAATTGGTGCTTGAGATCGCAGTAAATAGAAGAAAAAGAAAGATGGCGAAACGCATACAGTTAGTATTAAATCAAGATATTTACAAATTAGGGAAATTTGGCGATTTAGTAGAAGTAGCCCCCGGTTATGCTCGTAATTACTTGCTTCCTAAAAATTTGGCAACTTTTGTAACTCCCGGTATCCTTAAACAAGTCGAACGTCGTAGAGAATTAGAACGCCAGCGTCAAGAAGAACTAAAGAAACAAGCTGTCGAACAAAAAGCAACTTTGGAAAAACTTGGTAACTTGAAGATTGCTAAGCAAGTTGGTGAAAACAACGCCATTTTTGGTACCGTCACCAGCCAAGATGTGGCTGATATTATTCAAGGCTCCACCGAAATGGAAGTAGATAAACGCGGTATTACTATCCCAGATATCGGCAGTTTGGGTACATACGAAGCCGAAATCAAACTACACTCTGACGTAAGCGCAAAAGTAAATATTGAAGTTGTAGCCAGCGAGTAATCTTGATTGCTCAAACTTTGTTACTACGGATAATTACGATAAACCATAGATAAATTAGATACATTTGTATTTTTTCATAAAATCTATGGTTTAATTATTTCAAAATTATTCATTATGTGTAGAGACGTTGCGGCGCAATGTCTCTACATATTCTTTACGGACTATTTGTTCTACGAATGTAATAGTTAAAATGTTCTGTATATTACAAAATATCTTACGGGTTCATGTCTGAAGAATTAAATTTTCAAGGGAATGCCGAGCGGCTGCCACCACAAAATATAGAAGCAGAAGAAGCCATATTAGGTGGAGTTTTATTAGATCCCGAAGCCATTAGCAGAATTAGCGATATCCTCAAGCCGGAAGCTTTTTATATCAGCGCCCATAAAGATATTTATATGGGGATGTTGCAGCTGCAAACCCAAGGAAAACCCACCGATTTACTTTCAGTTCTCAGTTGGTTAAATGACCACGAATTACTGGAAAAGGTTGGTGGTAGAAATAAACTAGCTTCCTTAATAGATAGAACTGTTTCAGCTGTTAATATCGATGCTTTAGCAGCCTTAGTAGTAGAAAAGTATCGACGACGGCAGTTAATTAGAGCAGGCAATGAAATAGTTTCATTAGGTTACGAAACTGAAACCGAATTTCGCACTGTTATCGACAAAGCCGAGCAAAAGGTTTTTGGAATCGCCCAAGCACGCAATACAAGCGGCTTAGTTCATATATCGAATACTCTGATTAATACCTTCACAGATATTGAAGAACTGAGTGAAGGAGTAGCATTACCGGGCATACCCTGCGGATTCTACGATTTAGATGCAATGACTAGTGGATTTGGACGCTCAGACTTAATTATCATCGCTGGTCGTCCGTCAATGGGAAAATGCTTGCAAGAAGATGCCGAATTAGTTTTGAGTGATGGCAGTATTTCTACGATTAAAGAAATATATAATAGTCGTCAAGCAGAATTGCTAACGCTGCAAAAAAATTGGAAATTTGGTTATACGAAGCCAGAGGCATTTATTGATGATGGGATTAAGCCGGTATTTGGCGTAAAAACTCGTTTGGGAAGGTATATTGAGACAACTATTACCCATCCTTACTTAACTATTAACGGATGGCGAAAACTATCTGAATTGAAAGTAGGCGATAAAATTGCCGTACCTCGGAAGATAAATGTATTTGGTAAGCAACAAATTCGGGAATGCGAGGTAAAACTATTAGCCTACTTAATTGGTGATGGTTGTTTAACAGATGCAACCCCCAAATTCAGCAACAATAACCCTTCAATTGTGCAAGACTTTACCTTATCTGTTACTGAATTTTCTCCTCAGCTAAGGATTAAAGAGAAAAGACGCTCGAAGCGATCGCCGATTCTTAATGTTGAGACATGTGAAGCAAAAGATAATCCTCTGATTCTGTGGCTGCAAGAATTAGAATTATGGGGTAAAAAAGCCGAGGAAAGAACACTTCCTGGTTTTGTTTTCACATTAGAGCGTCAGCAAATAGCTTTATTTCTGAATCGCTTATTTGCCATTGACGGTTGGGCTAGTGTATTAAAAAGCGGGCAAGTGCAGCTAGGTTGCTACTGCGTTAACGAAAAGTTTTCTCGACAGATACAGCATTTATTACTGAGATTTGGTATTATTGCCACCTTAAAAACCCGGTCGATTAAGTATAAAGATACTATTAGAACCGCTTGGCAACTCGATATTACCAATGCTCGTGCCATCAAAAACTTTGTATCAGAAATTGGTATTTTTGGAAAACAAGAAATATTGGTAAAAGTAAAAGCAGCATTATTGCAAAAAAGATACCAAACAAATCGCGATCTAATACCTATAGAGGTTTGGAAGCAGTTAGCAGTCGCAAAAGAAGAAGAGACTTGGACTGGTTTAGCTAAACGGGCAGGAATTAAAGGTTATTCAAATATTCATGTTGGTAAACGTGCTTTATCGCGAGAAAGGCTTTTTCAATTAGCAACAGCATTGGAAAATTTACGATTACAGCAATTAGCAAGTAGCGATATATATTGGGATGAAATTGTTTCTATAGAGTCTCGGGGAAGCAAACAAGTTTATGATTTGACAATCCCACACACCCATAACTTCGTTGCTAACGACATTTGCGTACACAACACAGCATTCTGTCTTAACATAGCTCACAATATCGCATCATTATATAAGCTACCAGTTGCTGTTTTCAGTTTAGAGATGTCAAAAGACCAGTTGGTACAGCGACTATTGTCTAGTGAAGCCGAAATTGAAAGTACTTATCTAAGAACCGGACGCATCAGTCAAACTCAGTGGGAACCCTTGAGTAAAGCAATAAGCGTACTTTCAGAAATGCCGATTTTTATTGACGACACTCCTAATATTACAGTAACAGAAATGCGTAGTCAGGCAAGACGCTTGCAAGCAGAAGCCGGAACCGATATAGGTTTAGTTATTATTGATTACCTGCAATTAATGGAAGGAGGTGGCGATAACCGCGTACAGGAGCTATCAAAAATTACCAGAAGTATTAAAGGATTAGCAAGAGAATTAAGCGCTCCCGTCATTGCATTATCTCAGTTAAGTAGAGGCGTAGAAGCCCGTACTAATAAACGTCCCATGCTATCAGACCTCAGAGAAAGCGGCAGTATCGAACAAGATGCCGACCTAGTAATGATGCTGTATCGTGATGAATACTATAATACCGACAGTCCCGATAGAGGAATTGGGGAAGTAATAATTGCCAAACATAGAAATGGCCCCACCGGAACCATTAAATTATTATTTGACCCGCAATTTACCAAATTTAAAAACTTAGCGCAACCGAGTCATTATTCATAATTGGGAATAGGGGATTGGGCATAGGGGATTGGGGATTAGTAATGGGTGTTCGCTGGGAATTAGAAGCAGAAAAACCCGGTTTTTTGTAAACAACCGGGTTTTTTAATCAATCAAACTAATTCTTAACAGCTAACTCCTAACTTTTAACTCTCCATTCCCAATGCCCCATGCCCAATTTCCTATGCCCACTTATTATTAACTAACTCCCAATAATTCCACATCAAAAATCAGAGTTGCATTAGGGGGAATAACACCACCCGCACCGCGAGAACCATAACCTAAATCAGGGGGGATGATTAATTTACGACGATCGCCAACTTTCATAATACTGAGTCCTTCATCCCAACCCTTAATTACTTGTCCTTTACCGATTTTAAATTGGAAAGGTTGACCGCGATCGCGAGAGCTATCGAACTTGCTTCCATCTTCTAAAGTACCCGTATAGTGAACGGTTACAGTTTGTCCAGTTTGAGGAGTTTCTCCAGTTCCTTCCTTGATAACTTCATACTTTAATCCCGAAGGAGTAGTAACTGTCTCAGACATATTATCGCTCGCTTTTGTAGTGGTACTATCAGCTACTGTAGTAGACGCTGGTGATTCTTGAATAGTGTTTTGGGAAGCATTACTCAGTAGTGCTTCGGTATTTATTTGAGCGCACCCGAAAAACACAACGCAAAGCAGCAAAAAACTTACACGCTTAAAAATTGCCTTCAATTGAGGTATCCTTGCCATCGTCTTATATTCCAAAAATAGGATTACCAATAGAACAAAACTTAGTTTAAATCAGAACAGTAACCAGTGAACAAATATTAAGGTTAAAGGTTAAAGGTTAAAGGTTACAAGTAATTAAAAATGAATATATAAAACATAAAACCTCCCCATCTCCTTTTCCCCTTCCCATCTTTGTTTAAAAACTCAATTCCAAAGCTTGTTCTCTAAGTCGCGTACTTGACGCTCTAAACGGTCAATTCTACCGCGCAACTCATCCACTTCTGACTGACGTGCAACTCCCAAATCTTGTAATATATTTTTCATTTGTCGCTGCATATTTTTGTCCCAATTGCCTTGCTCGGACTTTAACTCCTCTACCATGTCATCCATCACAGCTTTCGCTTGTTCTGGATCGAGTTTGCCGTCTTTAACCAATTGCTCGCTTGCTTCCTTGAGCTTATCCGCCATTACCGAAGTTGTACCAATACCGAGCATTAACAATTGCTGCATCCAATTATTGTTTTCCATACCGCGCTCCTACTAATTCTCCCTTCTTTATTTTCTCAGTAAGCTCTTATTTGTAACAATAAAGCTATGCTGGGAATTAAACTTTAGCATTAGATGCTAATTCTATTGTGGCAAAGTAGTACGGGGAATGAAAGCAGGTGGTAATTGAGTTACTTAAGTTTAAAATATCGCCCAAAGATCGAGAAAAATACATTCAAAGAGACGCAGAAATTTGGACAGCAGCCTTGGCTGACTATCCCGGATTTCTTGGAAAAGAACTGTGGATTAACCCAAACAACCCCGAAGAGCTTGTTATGGTAATCCGTTGGGAAACGCGACAACAGTGGAAGTCGATTCTGCAAGAAGAGATAGACGCTATTGCTGAAAAGTTTGATAAAGACTTGGAATTTACTTACGAGATGGTAGAGTCATCCGAATATCAGGTACGGAAATTCCCCAATAGTAATTAGTTATAAGTGTAGAGACGTAGCACTGCTACGTCTGTTAGGAGTAATTCTTTTAGGCAGAGAATTAAGATTGGAAGAATTCGGAATTATAGGAAGATATGGAGAGAAAATGTAAATCGATGATATGCCTAAAAAAATTAGGGAATTGAAAAGTTTGTTACGTAAAGCAGGATTTACTTATGAACCGGCAAAAGGTAGTCATACGAAATGGAAGCATCCTAAATTATCTAAAGCTATCATTATTGCAGGTAAAGATGGCGATGATGCAAAAACCTATTTAGAAAAACAAGTGAATGAATCCCTCGAAGCATTAACAAACTTAGAAGAAGAGGAAGCCGAGTAAACAGAAGAATGAAATATACCATAATTGTCCAATGGTCAAACGAAGACCAATGTTATGTAGTTTCACTACCAGAATTTGAAAATATATTACAACCTTGTACCCACGGCGATACTTATGAAGAAGCAGTAAAAAATGCTCAAGAAGTTTTAGAAATGCTCATTGAATCAGCTTTAGAAAATGGTGAATCTTTACCAGAACCTAAAACATGGGGACAATCATTTAAAGTGGCATAAAAGTAAAAATATACAATTAACAAAAATTTTAATCTATGAATACTACTGAAATTCGTGAACAAATTAATAAATATCTTGATGGTTTAACTTCAGAACCCTTGCAGATGGTAGCCGAATTTTTATCTTCCCCAGGAAGAGAAAGAAAGTAAATCGGCAACTAGTACCGCTTGCGTTCGTAAGAAGTAAGAAGTAAGAAGTAAGAAGTTTGATTTTTTAGGCTTTTCAGGGATTTTTAATGGTTGTCTTATTTACGCCGTGTTGTACTAGAGAATTGCTAGATATTCCTGGTTTTGTTGAATCCTTTGAAAAGTACTATTATTCACTAGGGCGGAAGTTTAGAAATAAAAACAAAACAATTACTTTATCTTTTTCCTCACAGGCGCTAAAACAATTAAGAAATCAGCTTGTTCGCGATCCACATGAGAAGAGGTTGTCGCACTAACACTATAAACCGAACCAATAGCTTGTTTAAACATATTAAAATATAGATTATTGCTATATTCTTGCGGCACAAAACCATAAATCCAAGACAGCAAAGAACCCATATTCATGTAAAAATAACCAGAATTTGGGCTAGGAAGACTAATGGTTGCCGTATTAAAATTATAAGCCGAAGGTAGAGCTACATAAGGCTGGGGTACTAAATCTGCAATCGCTCCATATCCCGTTGTCAAAATCAATGTATTGTCATCTACCCAACTGTAAGCCAGCAAGCTTTTAGCAGAATCTCCCTCAGCATCCCAACTAGTTACGGCTTGATTTTTGATGCTCTTCTGAACAACTTCTACTTCTCCCTTGGATACAGATGCAATCAAATCTCCTAACTTATTTAAAGTATTTTCTGCTGCGCTGCGATTGCTTGTTTGAACAGCTAAACCGATTCCCATTTTTAAGTTAGGATCTATAGCGTGAAAAAATCCGCCCTTGGTAGGATACATAAAAAATGCAAATTCCCCATCCATCCAGCTAATAATATCGCGATCTAAATCCAGCCCAGTATTGCTACGGATAAGCCCGCGTAAAATTGTTAAACCATTTTTCAATTCTTTCTGAGAGCTTAATAATTTGGCTATAGCTTGCCATCTTAGATTCAGATTCTTTCCGTTAACAGCAGAGTATGTTGCTGCTGGCATTCGAGATAAAATAGTTTGTGTTTGAATATTATCGGCAAGTTTATTGCTTTTAAATTCAGGGGAAGGATAAGTATTTAATTGAAAACGAATTCCTTCTTTTTGAACTGTAACGAAGGAACCAATACTTTTATATTGTTTGAGTTGCCTTGAAGAAAGAATATCCTCTAAATTAATATTGGGTAAACCTAAATTAGGGTCTTTTATTATATCTTTGACAAAATCAAGATAACCAATTGGATCTTGATACATTGCAAACAGTGGTTTTCCTGTTTGAGATTGTTTAATTGTTTTCTGAAACTGAGAATTTTGTGCTAAAGTTGCAGTTTTTTGTTCATTGGTATTAATAACTCTTTCAATTGATTGATTTGAATAAGCAATTGCCAAATGTCCCGGTAAAATAGCTATAGCGAAACTGTTTTGCCTTCTTAAATTTGGTTTTTTTAAGGTTGGATTTTTAATTGGTTTTTGAAAAATACTTGGTTTAATAGCTTTATTTATAGGAGATTTAGGAACCGGGGGTATTGTATTATCTTGCGAAGACAAACCTGCTTTGGTTTCTAAAATAGTAATTCCTTTATATTGTCGCTGGTTCAAATTTCCACCAGCTTTAAGCTTTTTCAAAAATCTTTGCAAAGCAACTTCGTCTTTCACCGGAATCAAGGTAACAAAATTGGACTCGACAGTTACTTGAGAAGAACCACGTTTTGGTAAAAATGCAACAGCTATTTGCTCCCCTAACCAAGGTTCAATCTCTGTTGCATATCCAATTTTAAATTGCGGTGGTATCAAAAAAGATATGCCATTCCAAGCAGCTTGAAACAATTGAAATTTACCAGCTTTTCTCCAAGTTTCTGAAGACGTATCAACCATCGCTACCAATGGTGCATCTTTTGGTAGAAAATTCGCAAACTTTGTATTTGTAGCTGTTGACTGCCATCGAGTCTTCAATTCCCCAGGTATTGCATTTTGAGCTAGGGTATTTTTAAATACTTTTCTTTGAGAAATATTTGATTGTAATTCGATATTATTTGTAACATCTAATGCTTGTGCAAAACTTGAACAGCAGAGCAAATTAAATGTTACTATTGCTCCTACTCTTACTAACGACTTCATCCCACATTCCTCAATACTACACGTCTTTTTTCTAACATAAAAGAAAAATAAATCTCTTAGTAGTATTATGTAAAATTTGAGTAAAGTAGCAATGAAGAAAAATGCTTAATTATCAAGATGTTATAAATCGAAATATTTACACTTATAAAAAAAATCGCAAAGCTGTGTTTACCGCAAATGTATTTGCGTAGTATAAAATACAGCATACTAAGAGGATGTTTGAAAAGTATAGTTTTTAACTCCAAACTAGGCTTATCCCCCCTTTCTCCCTAAAAAGGGGGGTTAAAGTCCTTTCAATTTAGCGGGGGATATTAGAATTTTATGGATGTGAGTAAAAAAAATACATAAGCTAAACTTATTAATCGGAACAATCCTAACTTGATTACTAATAGAGACAAAAATTTTGTAAAACGTCATAATTTTCTCGTAATATCACAATTGAAGCGAATTTAACAAAACGGCTATTTCTTAAGAATGCCGCCACAAACTTTGCTGGATAGATAACTAATACAACCGTTTGCAAAAAGAGAGGATTACAAAATGGCAACTTACAAAGTTACACTCGTCACCCCTGATGGTGAACAAACTATTGAATGCCCTGAAGATGAGATTATTTTAGACGTAGCTGAAGAGCTAGAGTTAGATTTACCTTCCTCTTGCCGTGCTGGTGCCTGCTCCAGCTGTGCTGGTAAAATTGTAGAAGGCACCGTAGACCAAGACGATCAAACTTTCTTAGATGACGATCTGATAGAACAAGGATGGGTATTGACTTGTGTAGCTAAGCCAACTTCTGACTGCAAAATCGAAACTCATAAAGAAGACGATCTGTAATCAAAACGAAGACTACTCATAATAAGAATTCACGAGTTGACTTTGCACTCTTCGTACTGATTTAAACCCAGCACTGTATTAGGAATTTATTATCCCGATACAGTGCTGAGTTTTCCCACCAGGAGATGGCGAGGATAGATAATAACTCTTGCCCTCTTGATTTTTCTTAAACCGCGATAGTAATTCCAGTTTCAGCCGATTCTCTTGCAGCATCAGCAACCTTAAGAGCATACAAACTTTCTTCCGGAGTTACATACAAAGGAATTCCATCGAAAAGGTAATCTAAAACCATCGTTGTATCTTGAGCGAATAAACCGCGACGACTACCAACTTCTATCGGTGTTGTTGCTTGTGAATTAATAAAAACACCTTCAGAGCCATTGAAAATCAATGCCCCATTTTCACCGTGTACTTCAAATTTTCGTTCTGCTTCCCACATCGTTTCACCTTTAGCGTATATAACTTCAGCTAAAAGCCCGCTGGTAAAGTTCAGTTGAGTAGTACAAAAACAAGATTGGTAAAATTCAACTTCCGTTGCCCAAAATCGATTGTGACAATTAACAGCCATCACTTCACCAAATAAATTTGTTAGTCGATGCAACCTTGAAAGGGCAGCCATCAAGGGGAAACCAAACAAATCATGACTGTAAGTCCACTTGCGGGGTGCTGGATTTTCCGGCTTTATAGTGCTGTATCGCACGTAAAACACTTTGCCAACTTTATCTAAATGCTGCTTTAAAGCTTGATGCAAACCACCTAAAAGTTCGATATGCTCAACATGCAGTAGTTTATTTTTAGACTTTGCTAAATTTATCAATTCCGATGCTTCTACTAAGTCTAAACTCATCGGATATTCCACAACAACATGTTTATCCGCTTCCAAAGCTGCACGCGCTACAGCAGCATGTTCGCTATTAACATTGCTAATTACTACTAATTCAATATCTTCTTCTATCAGCTGCCGTGGAGAATCTAAAACCATTAACTGAAAATCCCGAGCAAAAGCTTCTGTTTTTGAAGATTTATTACCTACCACCGCAATTAAATCAGTTCTTTCATCCTTTAAGAGCGTCTGCGCCCTTAATTTTGCTGCATAGCCAGTACCAACTAAGCCTACTCGCACTTTGAAAATCCTCTACAGCCCAAACCGTTACAGGATTATATATTATTACTGCTCAGAAGCTTGCACAATTATCCTTCCTCTTAAGCAAAATAGCCAAATATTTATATATACCATTAATTTTAATAATCGTCACGATAGATAACTTACAAAATAACAAAATTTTTTCATTCATATAAATTTTTTTAATAGCCGAGGAAAAACCGGCGAAAAACCATAACTTTAGCTTATCTATCTAGACTGTCCTTATTTCTTTACTAATCGGGACAAAAAACTAGTAACAAAGTCCGATTTATCTCGTAGTATCAGAATTGAAGCGAATTTAAAAAAAAACGGCTATTCCTTAAGGAGAAGCCGCATGGTTTGCTTTAGGATAGCTTATACTGCCGTTTGCAAAAAAAGAGAGGATTTACAAAATGGCAACATTCAAAGTGACACTCGTCAGCGAAGCCGAAGGTATAAACACCACCATCGACTGTGATGACGATAGTTATATCTTAGACGCAGCTGAAGAAGCTGGTTTAGACTTGCCTTACTCTTGTCGCGCTGGTGCTTGTTCCACCTGTGCAGGCAAGATTACTGCAGGTAGTGTAGACCAATCCGACCAATCTTTCTTGGATGATGACCAGATGGAAGGTGGATATGTACTAACTTGTGTTGCTTATCCAACTTCCGACTGTACCATCGAAACTCACAAAGAAGAAGAACTTTACTAAAAATAAAGACAACTCATAACATAAATGTAAGAGTTAGCATTATAGTTAAGTACTTCTTTGAAAGCAGCACTGTATTGGGAAAATGTTCCTCTTGCAGTGGCTGCTTTTTTATTAAAAATGGTAATTGGGCATTCGGGCAAGTAGCGAGTAATGAGTAATAAGTAATGAGTAATGAGTTGGAATGAAACATTGAGCAGTACAGATAAAAATTAATCTTGAAGATAATTGACTTGCTAGTGCTACTTTCTGCTCACTCTTACCAATGCCCTATGCCCTATGCCCTATTCCCTATTCTATTACCCATTAATTATTTCCCAACCCGCACCGCATTACTGAGCATCTGAACCTGAGTACCGGGATAGTAAAATTTAAGAATATCTACATTCTTCCAACCTAGATTGGCTAGATTTTGAGCGCCAATTTGACTCAAGCCAACTCCATGCCCCAATCCACCACCAACGAATCGATATCCCCAAAGTCCGGGTTTTCCTTTGTTGAGTGCTTTTAAATAAAATAAAGTGCTTCTAGGTGCAAAGAAAGCGCTGCGGACTTCATCTTTATATAAATGAAAAGTACCGATATCAGTTTTTACAGCTAGCTTAAGAATTCTCCCACCTTTACTACGCTCCACTACTTGAATATCTTTAACAGTTTTAAATTTAGCAAAAGGACTGTTTTTAACTTTTAAAAATTTCTGCAATCCCTTCGTAATATTTTCTATACTACTTTCTCGAGTCCAACGGAACCATGTTTGCTCGCTTTCGTTAAATCCTTGATTTAAACTCATGAACAAACGAAAATTCTTTTCATCCGCCAAGCTGCGTTGAGATAAATTCCAAACATTCTGCGGTGTATCTACCACTGGTTTCAGATAAGGACGATTTTCCCCATTCCAAACACTGGTAAAAGAAGCAGTTACACCACCAGTAGTCGAAGAATAGAGTGCATCTACTAACTCGTTGTTATAAGTTAAAACCATACCCCTAGTGGCAGCGATCGCCTTATCTGTTTTTTCGGTTGCTCCCTTGAGTCCATAATAAACTTGGCAGTGAGTATCGGCACATAACTGATAGTCATCAACCTCAAATCTACGTAAATTTCTCAAGGCATAGGTACGAGCAATAACTGTCTGCGCTTCCATCGCTGCTTTGGGAGCTTTGGCACCAATTTCATAAGGTACCACTCCCCGTAAATAAGTTTCTAATGGTACATTATTGACCAAAGAATAGGTACCGTAAGCATTTGGCTGTAATTGCAGCCTTCCAGCATAAAGACGCTTAGAATTGGATTCTCCACTTTTATTATTTACTTTAATTAAATTTTTATCACTACTTATTTTCAAGTAATTTCGATTGTAGCGATATCCGTTCACCACCCAGCTTGCTTGGGGAACTCTACGTAAAACTTTACTATCCACATATGCTGTTTTTTTACCAGACTCCTTGACGCTTTTCAATAGCAAGCGTCGCAATAACGGAGTATTATAAACCTCTCTTTTTGCCCATACCTGCCAACGTTCCGGTTGAGCAATTTCTACCTCTATTCCTTTCTTACGCCACATTTCGGCACTGTCTTCAGCAGTTTCAAAAGTGCGAAAGGTTCCTAAAACTAACCGCTCATCAAGAACCGGTTGCATTAAAGGCTGCATGGCAGTTTGTATCTTAACAGGCTTATTAGTTACAAGAGTTTGCTGCCTTTTATCATCAGTAAAAGTTAATTTTAATTTATCACCTTTGGTGGGTTCCAATATCAACTCATCATCGGGATTCGAGGCGAATCGTTGCACAATCCCAATCTTGAGTTCAACGTCAGAAACCTTCGTAGCAGGAACCGATGCTCCTGTAAGTCCTAATAGACACGAGGTTGTCAGTATGGTACAAGATAAACGCTCTAAGGAAATTTTCATAGAAATTCAAAACTAAGGATGCCTGCCCGTGCTATAAGGAGTTGCTTAAAAAACAGACGCAGCTTAATACTATTAGTGTATAAAATGCCTAATGATACCATTAGCAATTTTTTAACAAATCGTCGAGTTGCAGCTTAAAGTCATAATGACTATGATTAATAGCAGGTGATAGAAGCAGCATAGCTCAAGAAGATTATGAAAGTTGAAGAAATCCCATTAGATCGGATTATAAGACCACTTCCCCGTCAAAATGACCCAGAGAAAGTAAAAGCCTTGATGAAGTCAATAGCGGAAATTGGTCAGCAAGAACCGATAGATTTATTACAAGTAGATGGGCAGTATTACGGTTTTTCCGGTTGTCATCGTTTCGAGGCTTGTCAGCGTTTAGGCAAAGAAAACATAAAAGCGAGAGTACGTAAAGCGCCGAGAAGTGTTTTGAAAATGCATTTAGCGTAGTCTCTACATTGGATAACGCCATCAAAACTGTAACCAAATACACTATTCATCGAAAATAGTTGAGATATTATCTCAAGACCCTTTACTTTTTACTTGCGGCGGAACTCTCCGCCAAAGAGCCACCAGAGCGGAGGGGAATAGCTCGTGGATAACTATTAATCGTAATCTGGCGAGGTTCATCACTCCCGTTTTACCGGCATCAGTGAATCTCTGCGCCCTGGTGATTTATTAATCAGGATATTCATTTCTTCGTTGATTGTGTAATTATCCCAGATGTAGAGACGTAGCACTGCTACGTTTCCTTATCTGTTAGGTTGTGATGACTTATTAATTATTTAACTTTGAGGCGAATTGTTGCGGGGTTGTAAATCCTTAGCATTCTTAGATGTTTTGAGGTTTGAAGGAATGGTTGGATTTTGTGTTGATTTCTCTTCAGTTTGATTTGTAGAGCAAACATCTTCTTTTGATGGGATTAGTTTTGCAAAAAGTTGGCGCTTTGCAAATAGAACTTTAGTTAGAACCTTACCTGAAGTATAAGTTATTTTACCTATACTATAATGAGGTTTAACCTCGATGATTTCAATCTGGATACCTGGAATTGGTTTAGTTTTAGTAAGTAGAAATCTTCCGCTATAAGGGTCAATTATAGCTTTAGGAGAACGTTCCACCGACAAGGTCATTCCTTCACAATAACCATGCAACTTGCCTTTGCTGATGATGACTTGATTTTCGTCAATATCAGCAATCATTGTTGGGATTCTTAGCAGACAAGATGCTTGATTTGAATTAGTACTTAAATCTTCGATAAGCTGATTTATTGCACCTTCAACAGCGACTGCTAATAACTTCTTCTCAATACCTTCTTGAGTATTTGTAAAAATTTGATTTTGGCTATCAAATTTAATAGTGATAGTAGGTTTCCAGCTTACATTTTGGTTTAACTTAATATCTCCTACGGTAATTGTAGGAGTTGTAATTTTGCTGGTGTAGGATTTATTTTCATGACCTTCCCCTTTGCCAGAGTCGATAATATTACCTGTAAGTGTATCTACTAATCGGAAATTCAATGTTACATAAACGTCGTTGAATTGTTTATTTTTACCAAACAAGTAATAGTTTCTTGCTTTTGTTCCATTTACTTGAAATTCATTTACAGTGACAAATAGGACAGCTTCAATACCATATTCATCACGAAGTTTACGCAACTCTTTCAGATTTGTTTGGTTTTCAGATACAGGCTTGATTTGATTCCAATCAGTGACGCTAAAATTGCTATCTTCACTTAATTTACCAGCTAGAATATCACCGAGTCCCTTAAACTCATATTCAGTTGGTCTAGCTGTCGGGCTAGGATTATTAGGCTTTACTTTACTTTTTAACGAATCAGCAGAGTTAATTACAGCAACTTTAAGTGGATGTTTATCCGCTAAAGGAATATTAAATTTAGAGGCATTTGTCTGGCAAGTCTTTGTATTTTCGACTTCTTGACTATTCACAGGTTTAACATTAACAACCCCAACACTCAAAGCAAATAAAGAAGCGAAAATGGACGAGGTTAAGCGACGAACAAAATTATAATTCATCATTCTCCTCTTAATAAGTGAACTTTGGGTAAGCGGATAATTCGGTAGCCCAAATTTCAATTTTTAGTGCGTCCTCAAGTATCTATTAAGCTCTACATAAATTATACAAAATATATACTAATTATTCCGGATTTTGATGCAGTAATTAGGTATTAATATGATTAATTATGTAACCTATTTTGTTACTAATAAAATATTTTTATACCTAGATTAAATCTACTCAATCGGCTTAGCAATAACATTACCCTCCTGAATTTTTTTTAAAATTTCTTCACTAAGAATAAGAATATCTAAAATTGCATCATAAGCTGATTTTTGTAATTATTGAGTGCTAATTTCTTATCAAGAGTCAACGAATAAATTACGAATATTCTGCAAAAAATAGGTGATAAGCGGTACATGAGCATAATCAACATTAGTCAATAACACTACTTTTGTAGTATAAAAAACAGAAGTAATATAAAATCCTTGCTTGAGAAGACAAATCTATCAGCAATTATCGTCACTGCTAATTGCCTATAAAATAGAAAGCTGTATATTACTTTATAATTTTCAAATAATTAGCGTGCTAACAAACGTGCTACCAACAATCAATATTCTCAAGCAACCTACCAATCCAGCTTGGGTAGATTTAGCAATATCTAACTTAAACGAAATATTACTCGATCATTCCCAATGCGAGCGTAAAGCAGCATCAGCCGCAATAAACTTTATGTTTCGCTACCCTTCAAATGCCAAAATGGTCAAGGAATTAACTAAAATTGCCAAAGAAGAATTAGAACATTTCGAGCAAGTTAATCAGTGGTTAGATAAGCGAGGTATTGCTTTACGTCCAGTTACGCCCCCTCCTTATGGTGCAAAACTAAAAGCTCAAGTACGTCCCACCGAACCCAATAAATTTTTAGATTCTCTACTTGTTAGTGCTTTAATTGAAGCTCGCAGTCACGAGCGTTTGGGATTATTAGCTCAACATTGTCCCGAGCCAGATTTAGCCAAATTTTACCAAGGTTTAATGGCATCAGAAGCACGGCATTATGGTATTTACTGGGTGCTTGCAGACACTTATTATGACCGTGAAATTGTCATGCGAAGATTAGATGAATTATCCATTGCAGAAAGTGAAATACTTGCAACCCTTTACCATGAGCCAAGGATTCACAGTTAATAATTTGGGAATTGGGTATAGGGCATTAGGAATTAGTAATTTCTACCTCATTACTTGCTACTAATAACTGGTTAGTGTTTACTGTTCACTGTTCACTGTTGACTGCTCACTGAAATGGTAAATCTTTATTTTCGGGATTTTTTAATTCGTCAATGGAAGCCAAGCGATCGCGATTCATCTGCTGGGGTAATTCGTTCTGTATTATCAGAATACGGTTTGGGTTGGGAGCCGAATGGTGCCGATAAAGATGTGTTGGAAGTTGAAGATTTTTACTTAAATAAAGGTGGAGAATTTTGGGTAATAGAATACCTTGGTGAAATCGTAGGCACGGGGGCTTACTATCCCATCGAACGCGGCGAAAATTCTGTAGAGATACGCAAAATGTATTTATTACCCAAAGCTAGAGGTTTTGGATTGGGGAAATTTCTGTTACAACAGTTGGAAGCAGCAATTACCTGTTGTGGTTTCAAACAAATTTGGATTGAAACTGCCAGTGTCTTGAGTGAAGCCGTCAAGCTTTATGAAAACAATGGTTACAAAGCTGCAACAGGCGTAGAAACAGAACGCTGCGATCGCGTTTACTTTAAAGAGTTAGGAATTAGGAGTTATGAGTAATGAGTTAATAATTAACAATTACTAATTACCTTTGCTTCATCTTCCCATGCCCAATTCCCCATACCCCAATTGATTTATATAAATGCAAACTTGGAAAAGCTTTCTTAATCTTTTTTTACAATCAAATTGTCCTTTATGTAAGCGCCCAGCTTCGCAAGAATTTTGTGAATATTGTGAAAAACAGTTACAAAAGTGTCGTTTAACCAGCCCAAATCAACGTAAAGACAATTCTTTACAAATAATTGCTTGGGGAGCCTATGGAGGAGCTATCAAGCGGGCAATAACGACAATGAAATATGACAATCACCCAGAAATTGCTCGTCCCCTGGGTGAATGGTTGGGGGAAGCATGGCTGCAAGAATACGGAAATGAAAATTCTTTCATAGTAGTTCCGATTCCGATGCACCCGGATAAACAAAAAAAAAGAGGTTTTAACCAAGCAGCACTAATTGCAAAAAGCTTTTGTCAGACAACTGGGTTAAAATTAAAACTAAACGGATTAAAAAGGGTAAAAGAAACTGAAGCATTATTTGGACTATCATCAACGGAGCGAAAACAAAACCTGAATCAAGCCTTTGATATCGGAAAAGATTTTCGCCAACCTCCAAATGTTCCGGTAATTTTAGTTGACGATATTTACACAACGGGTGCGACTGTCAAATCTGCCATAGAAACTTTAAGTAAATATGAAATTATTGTTTCAGGAGTTGCAGCAGTAGCTGTTCCTTCAAAAGGGAACTATAAAAATAATTCATAGGCAAGGTTGCCTAATAAAAATTATAATTAACCAACATTAAGATTATTTTTACAGGAAAACTACATACAATCATGAGTAAGTCTAAAGCGCTGGGTTTAGGACAATTTGGATTGATTCCTGCTACATTACTGGTACTTGGTATAAGTGCAACAACAGCTTTTGCTCAAACTAGTAAACAAGCGAATAAATTTTATAATCCCATACCTTTACCCTCCACTTACGAAATTTCCGATGCCCTTTCCGATAAAGACATTCCTACAGGGCAAGGTGGCTTCGCACGCGATTATATGGTAAAGCTAGCCAAAGGTGATAACTTAGCAATTGACCTCTCCTCAGATAGCTTTGATAGTATTATCACCCTGCTGGCTCCCGACGGTTCCACAATCGCAGAAAATGATGATGGTCCCGACGGTAGTAGTAATTCCCTACTCTTCACCCGTGTAACTAAAGCTGGGACTTATATTGTTCGCGTTCGCTCCTTCGGAGAAACCGGAATCGGCAGCTTTAAATTGAAAGTAACCCGATTAAAGCCAGTTAAGTAGTTAGTAGTTAGTAGTTAGTAGTTAGTAGTTAGTAGTTAGTAGTTAGTAGTTAGTAGTTAGTAGTTAGTAGTTAGTAGTTAGTAGTTAGTAGTTAGTAGTTAGTAGTTAGGAGGGCGGGAATTGAGAATTAGAAAAGTTATTAATTGATAACTGCTCACTGTTGACTGCTCACTGTTGACTGCTCACAGCATAGTCATGGCGCAGACAAAGAGCGCTTCAGTCCATTCTACGACTGCGCCGTAAGTATCGCCCGTATGACCACCTAATTTATAGTTAAACCAAGCACCCGTCAGGAAAGCAATTGTAATTCCTGTAATTATCATGCTTATTGCTATCAATAGGTTGTTTTGATTAAATTGGCTAAATATAAGCTTTACACAGCTCAAACTTACCAACAGTACAGCTGAAGGTAAAACGTCAGCATAAGAGCGAATGGCTTGCTTGTGAAATGCACCCTTACCAGTTGCCTTCAGATAATCATATCTTTGTATAGCCAACATCTGACCCCAACGTCCCCAGGCACAAGCAGCCATTAATATTAACCAACGATTTTGTTGTATTTCTGTTAGGGCTAAGGTTTTAAGCAAGACTATAACAATCCCAGCCATTGCTCCGAAGGCTCCCGTAGCGCTATCGCTCATTACCTCCAGTCGCCGTTCTTTATCCATTACTGCTAACCCGTCCGCAGTATCCATTGCTCCATCTAAATGCAGCCCTCCTGTAATCGCAATCCAAATTGCCACCACCAAGGAACTGCGAGTAAGTACTGGCATTCCCAAAAAATTGGCTACAATATCAAATAATCCTAAGATTCCTCCAATTATGATTCCAATCAAGGTCACATAGCGGGCTACATTAGCAAACTCCAATCTTTCTAAATAAGGCACCGGTATAGACGTATAAAATATAATACTTGCAACCATATTTAAAAGTTGATTTTTCCACCACAGGTATTGAGCATTCATACTTGTCAAAATAATTACCTAAGTAGAACTAAAACAATGGCACTCACGATAACCGCACAAATAACAGTATCAAATTTTAAAACTTGAAATAAGATTTATTAGTATGAGAAACTAAACCAAAAAATTTGCTATGCTTATCTAAGTAGCACAAAACAATAAAGTAAAAATTATAACATTTCAATGAAGCATAAAAAAATGCATTTTAATCGGTGGTAGTGTTTTTTGTAGTTTGAAAAAAAAATAATTAATATCAGCAAGTTTAAACAATTGCCCGACCATATCTGATATTTATAAATTGCAGGGCACAGATTACCGCTGATTCATTAGTTATGCAGGCTATAACGTTGTACTTCACCTTTGCTCACAAAGCTATTTGATTATGAATCACCATCTACCTTCTGCCAAAATACCAGCTCCATGCATCGTCAATACAGGTGTCATCGTAAATAAACTTGATATGCGACGATTACTGGCGGATTTAGGTCGTGTCCGCTATGCTTACACCCAAGATGGTGAGGTTTGCGGGGAGGGTGAAGGGGATGTAATGGAAGTTTTCGCAAATCCCCGACGCTCGACATTAGTCGCAAATAATGCTCTTTATTTAAACGTTTACAGTTTTGACTATTTAGAACTTCAGCAATCATCTGAAAAGGAAGCTTGCTTTGATCTAGTTCAGGAAGACATGCGTTTGCGCTTAATTCCCCTTTCCACTCCAATGCAGGAGCGGCAAGAACGTTGCTGGAATACTAACGCCATCGAAGCAATGATGGAGCAAGTGTTATCGGCTAAATGGGATGCTGAAATTGATGATGATAGTTCCGATTTGTTCTAAATTTGGTTTAATAAGTTAGATCGGTAAAAGAACTGTCTCGGTATTCTCTATTTTGAGCGTAAATTTTTCATACCAACGTCTTGCTAAATGTAGCAATACTTCAGCGCGTGCTGGGATATTCTCTACGCCTCACGGTGTGGTAGAAACACCGCGTTTTATGCCCGTGGGAACGCTGGCAAATGTGAAAACCATAACTCCAGCCCAACTACAGGAAACTGGAGCGCAGATGGTATTGTCAAATACTTATCATCTCCATCTACAACCGGGCGAGGCGATTGTAGCCGGAGGAGGTGGACTGCATAAGTTTATGGGTTGGGATAAACCCATGCTGACTGATTCTGGCGGCTTTCAAGTTTTCAGTTTGAGTGAGATGCGTAAAATTACTGAAGAAGGAGTAAGCTTTCGCTCGCCTCATGACGGGAAAATCATTAATTTGACACCAGAAAAATCAATAGAAATTCAAAATACTTTGGGTGCAGATGTAATCATGGCATTCGACGAATGCCCTCCTGCAACAGCCAATCGCACGGAAGTAGAAGCCGCAACAGAGCGTACCTATCGTTGGTTGTTGAGATGCATAGAAGCGCATAATCGTAGCGAACAAGCATTGTTTGGAATCGTACAGGGTGGCATTTATGCCGATTTACGTTCGAGTGCGGCAAATGCTTTAACTAAATTGGATTTACCCGGATACGCAATTGGTGGTGTCAGCGTAGGGGAAGAGCCAGAATTAATTCACGAAATTGTCCGACAAACAGCACCTTTATTACCCGCTCATAAGCCGCGTTATTTGATGGGAGTGGGTACCCATAAAGAAATGGTAGTAGCCATCGCCTCGGGTGTGGATTTATTTGATTGCGTTATTCCCACTCGCTGGGCAAGACACGGTACAGCTATGGTGAAAGGGGAACGTTGGAATATCAAAAATGCTAAATTTCGTGAAGATTTTACTCCTTTAGATGAAACTTGTCCTTGCTACACCTGCCAAAACTTTACTCGTGCTTATTTATCGCATTTGATACGTTCCCAAGAGATGTTGGCTTATACATTATTAAGTATTCACAATATTACTGAATTAATTAGGTTTACCCAGAAGATTCGGAAAAGTATATTGAACGATACCTTTACTACAGAATTTGGTCATTGGTTGAACTAGTCAGCAGAGTGTCAATGTAATCAGTTGTAGAGACGTTATATATAACGTCTCCTAGGGTTTCACATAAAACTAACCCGGCATTTTTTGTATGTTGGAATACTATAAAAAATTGATAAATTTACACTAACTTTAATTTTGGTTCAGTTTTAGCTCAAACAAAAAGAAGCCTAAGACTCGAATTAAAAGAAATGCAACAAGTTTTAAACAAGAAAATAAACATCTGTGTTTACTTTTATGTACATGTCTTCTTTAAGACATTGTCAGTGCTGCGAGTGCATTAGTATGAGTTTTGGAAAAACCACAGCTTTAGAGTCTATGCAAAATCAACTTCATTTTGTTCTAGAGCAAGCATGGCATAAATCACATTAAATATTAGCTTCGGAATATCAATGAGTAATAAAGATTCTGGTTCGTCTTGGATGCGTACACTAATTGAGTTTATGGGTGTACTCGGTGCAGGTACTGGATTGTACATACAGTATATGCAAGTCCAAGCTATTCAGCTGGAATTAGAAAGAACTGAAAAAGAGAAAGAAGAGGTGGTACAGGAAAATCAAAAGGTAGTAGAGGAGAACCAAGAACTTGGAAAGAGAATAGTAAAATTACAAAAACCTGTCATCATTGATGGTACTGGTAAAAACCCTGAGACAGATACAAGACCTATACATCTAGAAGTAAAGAGGGATTTAACTTCTCAAAAGTGTGCCAAGTCAGACATAGAAATCAAGTTAGATCATATTGTCTTCCAGAACAATTATAGAATGAGTTGGGTTTTCGCTATTAAAAATAAAACCTCAGTAAAACAGAAGATACGTATTGGCGATCAGTACACAAAAATGTCTCTCAGGGACGATCAAGCAAATTCTTATCCAATTAGACATGTTGATCGTATATATTATATAGAGCCAGGAGCATCTAAAAATAAAACTGTTCAATTTGACTTCCCTAAAGAAGGAGCTAAGAATTTTAATGCAGAGTTTAGCGGTTATAGGAGACCATCATGTTTTCTTTTAAGCCCATTTTCCGTTAACTTACCAGATAAACTAATAAAATCTGATTAATTTATAGTTCTGATTTTCCTATCAAATAATCATTCGCATCGCCGACAACGGTATGGGCATGAGTCAAGAAGTACAGCAAAAATCATTTGAACCACTCTTTACTACTAAACCTCTCGGTAAAGGTACCGGCTTAGGAATGGCTATCGCTAAACAAATTATCGAATAAACTCATCAAGGATGATTAAGCGTATCGTCAGATATAGGCAAAAAACTGAATTCATAATTGAAATTCCTGTCATAACCTAAAAGCTGAATTTAAAACCGCTTTTCTGCAAAAAATAGCAAGTTAAATTATCTATTACTTATTCCTTATTACTTATTTGTGTCAATCTACTTCCCATACCCCAATCATGTTAAGATATTGCTCAAATATGAAAATTATGTTGGATACTTGGATTTAAACAAACATGGAAGTAGCAGTATTATTAGCGAAATTACCAGAAGCTTATCAAGTTTTTGACCCCTTAGTCGATGTTCTCCCAATTATTCCCGTTTTCTTCTTGTTACTAGCTTTTGTTTGGCAAGCTGCTGTAGGTTTTAAATAAATTAACCTGCCAATATTCTCAAGACAGGCTCCGCAAGTCTGTCTTATTTTTTTACCCACGTTTCTTTACGAAATTTGATATTACTTAACTTTTTGTAATAAATTAGAGTACATATATAGTTTTAATTGTCAGAATAATTTTAAGGGGGCATTTTCTATGGGTAACATTAATTTTGTAAAAGAGAATAAAGAAGTGATAGCGGCTGATGGTGCAAACTTGCGATTAAAAGCCATACAAAATAATATTGATATTTATAAAGTATGGGGAAAAATGATGAATTGCGGAGGTGCAGGGCAGTGTGGCACCTGTATTGTAGAGATAACAGAAGGAATTGAAAATCTCTCACCTCCCACGGATGTAGAAAAGAAAATTTTGAAAAAAAAGCCAGAAAATTATCGTCTTGCTTGCCAAACTTTGGTTAATGGTGCTGTAAGTGTTGCAACCAAACCTTAATAGTTAATAATTACAGTTCTTTACAACTATGGAATGGAGAGCAGCTCGGTATTTAACGGTTTATACCCCACTTACAAAATTCTTCTCGTTTTCTCCATTCATCCCTTGATTCCTACCTTCTTAATATCCATCACTTAAGCATCAGTAATGGTATCCTAAAATTATCGGCTGCAAATAAAAGAGAGGCTTTCTTAATCATGCAAACTAATGACTTGGGATTCATTGCGAGCATTTTGTTCGTCTTAGTTCCCGCAATCTTTTTAGTATTACTTTACACACTAACCGTTAGCCGTGAAAGCGGAAGTAAAGATAGTTAATTAATACCTGATTTTGAAAAGGAAAAACCCCAGCACTATGTATAGAGTGTAGGGGTTTTATCTATCAACCGCGAAATCTATATTTGAATGTAAAATAGGTTTTAATCTGCGGAAGTACGCGCTAATAAAACTGGACAGGTAGCATTAATTCTGACATAATCTGACAGAGAAGCACCTAAAAGTTTATCTAAATCAACAAAGTTTTTAGCGATTGTTGGACGACGATCTGGAGAACCGACTAATAATAAGTCTATATTCATCTCTTCTGCCAGATTACAAATTTTTTCACCTGCTTTGCCAATGCTGAGTGTACTGCGACATTTAACACCTTGCATTTGGGCTTTCTTGGCTGCTGCTTCTAAAATAGGATGTTTGTCAGCATTAAGCTGTGCGGTTTCTGCTGAAGGACTCTTTAAATCGGTTATAACGTGAGTTAAAATCAATTCAGCACCTTTGATACCCTTTAGCAGGAATAAAGCCAAGTCTAAGCAATACTGTGACGCATCAGATTTGTCAACCGCCACCATCACCCGGTTAATTGCTTTGACATAAATATCATCCTTAACCAGTAACATAGGACGAGAAGACAGCTGAAAAACATACTGACTAACTGAATTAGCCAAAATTGATTGCAGGCGCTTGAGTCCTCTTGAACCCATAATAATCAAATCGGCATTGATTTCATCTGCCACTTGGCAGACGACATCCTTAGGTTCACCTTGGCGTAGCACGGAATTAACTTGATTGGGATTTAGCTGCAATTTTTGAATAGCGCTGGCTAAAATTCTACCGCCTTCTTCCCACTTCTGTGTCATTGTTTCGGCGGTAGTTTGTGGAGGAACAACGTGCAAAATACTAACTTTCGCTCGTTGAATTGATGGTATTGCTTCCATCAGTTTGAGCATTTCTTCCGCATGTCCCAATCCTGAGACAGCTAGCAAAATATTCTGCATCATAGGGACATCTTTGCTTATTGCTTAGCTAAGGTTTTCGCCGCCTTGCTCTAATTTACTCTATCTTTGCCAGTATGAATCGGCAAATAACAAAGGACAAGCATAGGGTTGCGTAGATTTGAACCTGCATTAACTAAAGTTATAATGAATGGTTCTATATAATTTATGTTACTTCTTATTTTGCCTTACTTTCTTAACGAATAATTATAAAATTTATTAGTCGTAATCTATGTTTAATAAAGTTAATTATAACTAAGTAAATTTTTGTTAAATGATGTATATAATCGGTACAATATGATATTCAATCAACAAAAATTAACAATTTGACGATTATATAGAATTAATTATTAGCGGTAGAATATTTGTTGAATATTGAGATGTAAACGTAAATATAGCGGTTTCACTTGGGTGTAATACATTCTGAACCTCACCGAGGAAACATTAATGGTTGGAAGCCCCCGGATTTATCCGTGGATGTCAATTAGGCTTCCGTTGAAGCCCCTAAATTTTATTTATGGGGCATTAATTACGAATTACGAATTACGAATTACGAATTATACTCACCCCTTCCCCTCTCCTTTCTAAGGAGAGGGGTGAGTTAAATTAATTACAGGACTTACCCAAAGCCCCACTTTTTAAGGGGGGGTTGGGGGGATCTAAACGGCTGAAATACTTGATTTATCCTTGTGGTTGCGTAAATGCCAAATTATTTAAGCCGCACTTTTCAAACCATTGTGCTTGAGTAAAGGTTCGGTACTCGGCTCCCTACCCCGGAAAGATTTGAATACTTCCATCGGATGCTTGCTACCTCCCAAAGCGAGTACAGTATCGCGATAGCGTTTGCCGGTGGTTTTAATTGCTTGTTCGTTTTCTAATCCGGCTTCTTCAAAAGCAGCAAAAGCATCGGCACTTAATACTTCAGCCCACTTATAACTGTAATAACCGGCTGCATATCCCCCAGCAAAAATATGTCCGAAGGCACAGAGGAAATTATCTTCCGGTAGCGGTGGCAATATTGTAGTATTTTCGGCGATGCGGTTGCGTACATCTTCTGGAGTTTCGCTACCATCGGCACGATAGCGGTAATGTAGTTCGATATCTAGCAAGCTAAAGTGCAATTGACGCAACATGCCACTGCCGCTCATATAGTTACGTGCTGCTACAAGTTTTTGATAATAATGTTCTGGTAGAGGTTCGCCAGTTTCATAGTGCTTTGCCATTCCCATTAAAGTTGGGCGTTCGTAACACCAGTTTTCCATAAACTGGCTGGGTAGTTCTACGGCATCCCATTCGACATTATTAATACCAGCAGCGCTAGGATAATTAATTTTGGTAAGCATATGCTGCAAACCGTGACCAAATTCGTGGAAGACAGTTTCTACTTCCGTAAAGGTCATTAAGCTGGGTTTATCATCAACCGGGGGAGTTTGGTTGCAGATCAAATATGCTACTGGTAACTGAATATCGGTTGTACCGTTTTGATTGGTTTGACGGCGATTTAGACAGGTATCCATCCATGCACCGCCGCGTTTTTCCGCTGGACGGCTGTAAGGATCTAAATAAAAATAAGCTATGGGATTTCCTGTTTCGTCGGCTATTTGAAAATAGCGGACATTTTCATGCCATACAGGAGCTTGTCCGTCTGCGGGAGTAACGCTTACGTTAAATAAACGTTTTACTAATCCAAATAAACCGTCAAGTACTTGAGGAAGAGGGAAATAAGGACGTAGTTCTTCTTGTGTAAAAGAAAACTTCTCTTCACGTTGACGTTCTGCCCAAAAGGTAATGTCCCAGTTTTTTAAATCCTTAGCTTCGGGAGCATTCTTAGAAGCTGCAAATTCTTTTAATTCTTCTAACTCTTTGCGTGCAGCATCATAACTAGTGAGACGCAATTCTTCCAGAAGTTTGTCTACTGCTTCTACATTCGGAGCCATTTTACTAGCTAAGCTCACCTCGGCATAGTTTTTGTAGCCGAGTAATTGAGCTAATTCTTGCCTTAACTCCAAAATACGTTTAATTATTGGTCTATTATCTAATTCTCCGGTAGATGCGCGAGATACAAAAGCTTTATACAGTTGTTCGCGTAAATCCCGTCGCTTGCTGTGCTGCATAAAAGGAACATAGCTAGGAAAGTCCAAAGTAACCAACCAGGGACCATTTTCCGGAGTAGCATTTTCCTCAGGCAGCGCTGCACCAGGTTCCCTGGATGTGCGACTGCCGGCACCTGCATCTCGTGCGGCTTGTGCTGCTAAACTCAGCCAACTAGGAGGTAAACCTTCGACATCTTCAGGGTTTACAAGTTTTAATTTGAAAGCTTTAGTGGCATCCAAAACATGGTTAGAGAACTTGGTGGAAAGTTCAGCCATTTCCATTTGGATTGCATTGAAACGTTCTTGAGCTTCACCTTCCAAACCAATACCAGCAAGCTCTGCATCGCGGATAGAGGATTCAACAATTCGCTGTTGTGCTGAATCCAAAGTATTCCAAACATCGCCTTCTCGCAGAGCTTTAAAAGCGTTGTAAATGGGTTTACTTTGACCAATTCGGGTAGAAAACTGGACTATTTTTGGCTGTGAAGTTTCATAAGCTTGACGTAATTCCGGGCTATTTTTCACACCCATCAAATGGCTAACAATGCCCCAACTCCAAGTTAAACGTTCGGTTAACCGTTCCAAAGGTTCTACTAAATCATCCCAAGTAGGTTTGACATTAGCTTCTAATTGAGTAAGTTCTTCGTTTAATTCTGAAATTAGGTGATTTAAAGCAGGTTCTACATGTTCCGGCTTAACTTCTGTAAAAGGAGGTAAACCCGAACATTTGAGCAAGGGATTATCCGAGATAGCAACGTTTGTGGACATAAATGTGTGTGAGAGACAAATATTCTATTATATAGTTCTAATTTAATCAGTATTAGTTAATAAGCGCGTTTGTGGAATTCCGTACCGAAGAGGTGTAGAGACGTAAAATTTTACGTCTCTCGAAGATTGCGGGGTAAAGAATGATTTGGACTACTAGTGGTTTGTCCCATAAAATATGATGGGTTCGTTTTCTTCCAAACGTAGGGAGACGTTATGTATAACGTCTCTACATTACGTCGGTAGACGAACAAAACTCATCAAGATTAATGGAACAAACCACTAGTATTCGACCACATTAATTTTGAGGGGTTTTCGTGCCACGATTTATTGCTCGAATACCATATATTATTGGCGCTGAAGCGCAACTACGAACAAATATTAACTCGTCGTTTTGCTGGTATTTTGACGAACCGGAATCTCTATGACAAACTCAGTACCTTTACCGAGTTCGGATTGGCAGTATAACTTACCATTGTGTTTATCGGTGATAATTTGATAGCTGATGGAAAGTCCAAGTCCAGTACCTTTGCCAACTGCTTTAGTGGTAAAGAAAGGGTCGAATAACTGCGAGAGTAATTCATTTTTAATACCATTTCCATTGTCAGCAATGCGAATTTCCACCCAGTCTTGAGCTAGCAGTGATGTAGAAATTTGAATTTGGCTGGGATTATTTTGAATTTCTTCAGGTGTACGCTGCTTGTCTTTCTCTTCTAAAGCGTCAATTGCATTAGATAATAAGTTCATCAATACCTGATTTAATTGACCGGGGTAACATTCAAGCAAAGGTAATTCGCTGTAATCTTTTTTGATGTGAATACCAAGATTATTACCTGAGGGTTTCAAGCGGTGTTGCAAAATCATCAATGTACTATCAATACCTTCATGGACATCTGCTTCTTTGAATTCGGCTTCATCTAATCGAGAAAAATTTCGTAGGGAGGTAACAATTTCGCGGATGCGCCCGGTACCAACTGTCATTGATTGGAATAATTCCGGTAAATCCTTAAAGACAAACTCTAAGTCTGCTTCTTGCCAAAATTCTTGCAATTGTGGTGCAAGGTTGAAATTTTGATTGCGACACAGTTGTGCATAATGAAGCAAGTCTTTGGTATATTGCTGGGCATGAATCAAATTGCCGTGAATAAAATTGATCGGATTGTTAATTTCGTGGGCAACTCCGGCAACAAGCTGTCCCAAACTTGCCATTTTTTCAGCATGAACTATTTGCGTTTGAGCAGTGCGTAATTCCTGAAGGGTTTTTGTCAATTGTGAAGCTTCTTCTTGAGTTTGTCCCAACAAACTAGCTTTTTGAAATAAGTTGGCTTGTCGGAGTGCTACGCTAAGTTGTGCCGCAACTTGACTAACAAATTCTAATTCCGCTTCATTCCAATGACGGGTACGACTACACTGGTGAATGCATAATAACCCCCACAGTTGATTCCCTTCTAGTAGGGGCATGATAATATGTGCTTTGACTCGGAAACTATCAACAATATCGCGGTAAGGTAGTTTTAAGTCAGTACCCTTGATAGCAGCCATAACTTGCATTTCACCTTGACTAAACTGTGGCGCATACTTTTCGCCAAAGTCATAGTCTTGTACCTTTACTCCTAAAGCAGAATCGAACTTAGGTAGCACATCTTCAGAAATAAACTCACCACTACTAAAATTTTCATCGGCATCAAAGCGGAAAATTCCGACTCTATCGACTTTGAGCCATCGGCGTATTTCCTGTACGGTAGTCTTGAAAATAGTCTCTAAATCAAGGGATTCGCGAATTTTGACAACCACATCAAATAAAATCCGACGCTGTTCTGCGGCTTGTTGCAAGTCATCGGCACGGCTTCTAGTTTCGGAAAGGGTTGCCGAACTTTGGATTGCTAATCCGACTTGGTTGGCAACTTGTTCTAAAAATTCTACTTCCACCTTATCCCAATGGCGGGGGGCTGAGTGTTGATAAGCTGCTAATAATCCCCAGAGATTTCGTCCGATAAAGATTGGAGTTAAAGCATAAGCACGAATCTTGAACTGCTGCAAAATATCGATATGACAGCGGGAATGTCCGGCTTCATAGATATCGGCGACAGCATTTCTGATTCTAAATTAACAGACGAGTTGAAGTTTACTAACCAAAGGTCGAAGGGGTGGGTTATTTGACTTATACTTTTTTGTAACCTTTTGACTGCATCGGTATAAGTTTCTGTATTCTCGTTTCTATGGGCTAGAAAAAACTGCCAATCATTTATATATTCTTTGGCGTATAAATATTTAAACTCCCAAGCTAAACCCATCATTCTTCCCGTTTGTCCGTGATGCTTGTGAGTAGTGGCAATCAATACGGGAGCTTGAGAGGTTTTATGAATCAAGGAAGCTAGTAAATCGGGACGCTGATTTTGTAGATAGCCTAGATTCATAGTTACTATGATTCCACCAGTCAAAGCTATCAACCAAACAATTGTCACTGCGAATTGACCATTTTTAAGTAGCTTTTTCAACCGTTGCCAACAAACAGATAATAAAGCCGATACAAGCAAAATTATCCCTGGAGCAAAAACAAATATAAAACGAGCCGCTAGAGTTAAATCTATACCTAAAAAGTAAGTACAAACTAAAAATAAAGCAATTGCTATGATTGTGTATCTAGTTAATACTTGAGTTGGTAAACCACTGTTCGATTGAGAAAAAACTCTTAAACCGTACATTAAATAAGGTGTTAGCCAAATTAAATACAGAAGAGTTGCAATACCAGAAACAACTATAATCCAAATTGGTACAATTAACGGTGCTGAGGGCAATAAAGAAAATATACTGATTACCCATAGAAATAGCCTTCCTATGGGCGATAAAAAATTATCATTCCGACTATCTAAAACCCAATTTGTTGGTTCGCTTCCATAAAAACTTTGTACTATAGGCAACCAAATTAAACATGCTGTAATACTGGCGATCGCCACACAAAAAATCCGCCATAAGTAAAGCCGTGTTTTGATTAATCGGTTTTGTTTTCTTTGACGTATGATTTGCCAAATATATGTAAATAATACTAAACCTTGGGTACATAAAGTCAGAGCAAAAAAGTAATGAGTTGCAACACCAAAAATATTTGTTATCGTCCAAACAAAAGCTATAAGCAAAGGAAAAGGGCGCTGATTTCGCATAGTTTCAATGGCTTTGACAAAGCAAGACAGAGAAACAATTACAAGCAAAATGATTAAAGTATAATGACGTGCTTCCCTAGCAAGAAAAATAGTGAATGGTGAAACAGCTATCGTAGCCGTAGCGATATGAGCCACCAACTTAGAACCAAAAGCCAAATATCCGAAACAGAACATAGCCGGAATCGATACAACACCCCAAAATGCACTTAGCGATCGCGCAGCCCAAATCGAAGCTATTTCTCCAGAATTAGAAAACAACTTCATCCACAGATGCGTCAATATAAAGTAAAAAGGTGGATGAGTACTTTCATCAAATAAGCGCTCTACAACATTGCTAATTCCCGTTACAGGCATTTGTTGCAATGGTTGTAACAACAAATCTGAACCGATTACTTGATTTAAAGGAACCGTTTTAAAACTATTGCCTAAACTAAAAACTATAGTGGCACATTCATCAGTCCAAGGAGGTAAAGCCGCTAAATCATAAAAGCGCAAACAAGTGCCAATAATCAACCATAAAAGCAACAAGAATATGTGAATGTATTTTTTCATAAATTTGGCTTGAAACAACGAAGTAGCAAGCATTCCCTGGAAAAATCGTTGATAATAATTTAATATGACTCGATTTTATTTTTTTGAACACAACAATCTTGAGAAAGCAGAATTTCCTAAATATAGAGCAAAAATATATCTGCTTTCCAAGTTACTTTATACAACTAATTTATTTCAAATCACATGAGTAATATCAAGAGTTTCTAGTACTATCCATATTACGAATAATCCATACATCCCCAGCAATACAACACATTCCTTTTTGCTCAAAACTAAGCCAGTGCGAAGCATCGCAAATAAGACGATAGTTGCGAAAGTTAATACAGCCATCATCGGAGCAGCAACAGCAAAATCAATGATTGAAGCACCAGCAATCATTACTCCTACGGGAATTGCTACGAGTAAATCAAAAATATTGCTGCCTAATACGTTAGCAAGACTGATAATAGCATCACCTTTTTGAGCAGCGCGAATACTAACGAAAGCATCCGGTAAACTAGTACCGGCAGCGATTACAGTGATACCCCAAAGAAAAGTTGGTGTATTCAGAACTTTTCCCAAACCAATTGCTCCGGAAACTAATCCTTCAACGCTGACAACAATAAGAACTAAACTAAATAAAAATCGCAGCCATTCTCTACCAATACGGATATCTTCCGGAGGTTGGGGATTATTAGTTTGATTTTCTTCTATAGTGTCTTGCTGCTGTAAAAATAAATATAGTCCGTAAAGAGATAAAGGCATTAAAGCAATTAATCGGTTCATTTCACCCTGCAACATTACACCTTCTACGGGGTTATAAATAACTGCAAAAGCAAAAGCCAACAACAATACAGTAATACTAGTAATATAAAATTGAGCATCCTTATAAACTAAAAGCCTATCGGCACTTAAGCGTTGCCCTACCAAACCAGAAATTCCAGGAATGACAAGAATATTAAAAATAGCCGAACCCACAATGGCTGCAACACCCAAATCAAACTGTTGGTGAATGAGAGTAGCAAGTACCGTACTAGATAATTCAGGAAAACTAGAGCCTACCGCTACAACAATGCTTCCTTGAACAATAGGCGGTAATCGGTAATATTGTGATAAACCCTCGGCAGCCGTTTCTAGGATAAAGCTACCTTTCCAAACTACAGCGGTAGAAATGGCTATTAGACCGATATATAAAATTAATTGTATTACATCCATTGGCTGAGATTATTTCAAGGCTTACTAAGAGTCTCATGCCAATATGCCAATATGCAAAGTTTTAGGAATACATTATTGAATTTTCTTTGATGGGGATATGGCTAATCTTTGTTTTTAACAAAACTGAAATTGCCTTGGGCGGAGCAACAGCACCATACAGCCCTAACTATGATTTCCCACAAAAATTAAAGTCAGAAGCTAGAAAAATTAATTTCTAAGTTCTGACTCATATTTATTATGCAATTTTCATAAAAAATCTGACAATACCTAATTATTCATCTTATTAAAATTATATTCATTTACAACCAGGGCCAATACATTCAACAGTCTTAACAGCTTCAACTTCATTTTTCACAAACAGATTAAACTTTGGTTGCCAAACATAGAGTTGGTAAATTCCTAACAACAACAATACACTACCTACTTGTACAAATGAAGGAGCCGATACAAACGCCATAACTAAAAGTATTGCTCCGGTAATAATCACTGCAATACGATAGACTTCCTCGGCTATTTTAAGTCCCAGCCAGATAGTACATAAAGCAATAATAAATAGCACAGGATAAACTGCTAACATTTTTATCTCCTAAACGACTGCGGGTAGAATTATCTATCGTTCTACTAGAATAACAATTGTTTTGAACTTTAATGATAATCTTTTTACAATTCTAAATATCAAATTATCCAGGTACTCAAATAAATTAGACAAAGCTTATTTTCAAGCTGATTATAGATACTTTCCTTAACATTGGTTCAAGTTGTTACTGTTGTAATATGAGTTTGCATAGAACGTCAACTGTATATTTATCAAAAATAGTCATAACATAACGTCGGCTAATAGAATCTCAGCGATTATCATTTCAGCTATAGGAACGCGAGCAGCAAGTCAAGTAATGTATTAACTTGTATTAGGCTATTGCATGTTTGATTTTTATAAAAGGCGCGAGCATATTTTTTGAGCAAAAGAATTGATTAATATAAGATAATTATAGAGAGAGTTAAAAAACTGATAAAAAGTCTATTGAGTTAAAAATAATGATTTATAAAATAAAATAGTTGTTATTAAAAAGACTAATTAATTTTATTGGTATCGTAACTTATAAAATTAATATTACCGAAAACAGACTTTAAATCTATACTCCTAAAGTCGTATTTTTCAATATATCTACCAAACTTCTTTAATGGCTAAAGATTCAGGTATTAAAACTTATTTAACTGTTAATTAAGCTAAAATAGGACTTACGGTATTGTCACATTGCTGATTGCTGCGTGATGTTAAAAGACTCGTTACGACCTTAGAGTTTTTCTAAACTAAGCACTCTAGGGGAAAAATGTGCCAGCGGCGTGAGTTTTATTGAAATGCTTTATTGTTAACTATTTATAAAAGTATTCACTGCTTGCTTTTAACTGATAACTGTTCACCACACCTTGCTCATATTCAATGTGAAACCAGGTAATACATCTTCACTGCTAACAGAATCCGGATTTTTCAGACATTCCACCGACATTTGTGGACGATAAACGTAAACTCGACGGTTTTTGCGGTCAATCAACCAGCCCAAACGAATGCCAGGCTCCTGCATATATTCTTCCATTTTTTCTTGTAATGGTTTAAGGTTATGAAACAGCGCGGTCTTGGGGGTTTCCCCCAGGAGCGACTGTGAACCCGAAGGGTCGCTAGCAGACCTTAATTCAATGACAAAATCCGGACAAATAGGAGCAAATCCTTTTTGTTGTTCTTGTGATAAATCATTCCAACGTTCTAAACTTATCCAAGAAACATCAGGAGAACGTTCGGCACCAGTAGACAATTTAAAACCCGTACTTGAATCAAAGCAAATACCAGTACCGTCTTTTTCCGACCAATTTCCCAACTGTAGAGCTAAATTAAAATTGCGATTACCAGTTTCCGATCCTGTAGGTGGCATGATAGATATTTCTCCATATTGATTTCTTTCGATACGTAAATCGCGATTCATCTGACAGAATTCCAAAAACTGCTCATCTGTCATTGAAGAAGGAAATTGTAAAAATAAAGGAGATGAAAGCATGATGTTTGTAATCTTTGCACTTGTATTTCCTATTTTGAATGACAATTTTAATAATAGGGAATAGGAAATTCCCATACGTAAATTAAAAAATAATTCGTGAAATAACCCAAAAATGTGTAAAGACGCGATATATCGCGTCTCTACATTTCATTGATTACAGTTGATGTTGAAATGGTAATTCAACAACACATTATTTATTAGGTTGAGGAGTCATCCGCAAATAAGACTTAATTTCTTCGTATCCTTTAGGAAATTTCTCCTTGAGAACATCTGGATCTTTAAGAGTGGGGACAATAACGCAATCATCGCCGTCTTTCCAATCAGCAGGAGTCGCAACGCTGTAATTGTCGGTTAACTGCAAAGAATCAATTACCCGTAGAATTTCATCAAAATTACGTCCGGTACTGGGAGGATAAGTTAAACTCAAACGTAATTTCTTCTCGGGATCGATAATAAACACCGTCCGCACAGTTACCTTAGCGTTAGCGTTCGGGTGAATCATATCATAAAGGTCTGAAACCTTTTTATCATCATCTGCCAAAATTGGATAATTGAGTTTAGTGCTTTGAGTTTCCTCAATATCTCCAATCCAACCTTTGTGAGATTCAACATCATCAATACTAAGAGCAATAGTCTTAACATTGCGCTTATCAAATTCCGGCTTTAACTTAGCAACGGTACCCAATTCAGTAGTGCAAACAGGGGTATAGTCAGCAGGGTGAGAAAACAGCACAACCCAGCTATCCCCAGCCCACTTGTAAAAATCAATTTCCCCTTCGCTGGAAGCTTGAGTAAAGTTTGGAACTGTATCACCGAGACGTAGAGCCATATGAAGATTACCTGATAGTCCGAAAGTTTTGCGTGTTTAAAAAAGCAGTCATCACATATTATCGGGTTACCAGATTTGGTTCTAGCAGATTGAAACAAAACGTAATTGGGATTTTGAATTTTCTATTTTGATAGCACTAAGACAATTAAATAGGACTTACGCAAAAGTGACGAAGTTACGTCATTATTCGCTGTGCGACGGATTCACTAATAAGTGCGGCGAGGGGGTGTGGATCATCTTCCCAGAGGCTGGGATTGCTTCCCTACAATTTGTTTGCGGCTATTCCTGTTAAAGACTTAGAAATAGGAATGGCCGTAAGTGTCACAATACTGGCTTGGTGCCGTACACTCACCGTCTTATTATTGCGTCCATAATTTAACGAAGTGTCACACACCCTACAAGAAAAATTTAAATGATTAATTCCTAACTTCTAACTAATAACTGTTTAAGACTTTCTTCATTCCATACATAATTTTTCATATCCGAAGACCAAGAAACTTCTGCTGCTGTAGCAAGTTTTAAACTACTCATTTGAAGTTGATGATACAAACCAGCAAAATCACCAATTGTAATATCATTTTTAATAAATGTTTGTCTTAAAAGTTCATTTGTAAACATCATGTTATGAGCTTCAAAATTGCCTTGATCAAATACCCGCTCAAATATAATAAATTTTATATCATCTCTTCCTTTTTGATTTGCTATCTCGGGATTCATACCGAATTTTTCTGGTATAATATCACCGTTGATTGAGACCATAATATATTTAGGTCCTTTCACCCATTTATTGTAGCTATTACCGAAAGCAAAGACATTAATCAATTGATTTGTACGATTTTGCCATCTTGTTTCTTGAATTTTTCGCTCTTTAAAATTCCAGAAAGCTGCCTTTTTTGCGATAAACTTTCTTTTAGCATGATTAATCGCGCGAGCTAATAAAATTGTTCCATGACTATCGCCGGATAAATTCAGAATTTTATCGTTTTCGATAGCATAAAGAATTAAAACAGCAGTATTCCTGATTGCAGGGCTTCCAGCTAAACCGATGCGATGTATAGCAGCATCTATCCAATCCAAGTATTTATTGAGAAAACTAAAAATAGGATTTTGTTTGAGGAAAGAAGAATTATTCATATTAGCTACGCCAGTTCGTAAAGTCTGTGCGTATCTACGGCTTCTCTTAGAAGATATTTCTTCAGGTTGTCCCAAACCAGGAATAAACACCGCAAATAATTCACCGTCGTCACCTTCTGGGTAATAAGCAATTTCTTGACTAATAAAAGCAATTGGATTATCAATTGCCATCACATCATCAAAATCAAAAATCTTTTCCGTACCGGGATTCTGAAACTGTCCGTCAAACTTTTTATCTGGGAATAAAGTCTCTAAAAGCCAGCGCCGTGGGTTCGATTCTACCTGCTGTGCCTTGTATTTATTCCTCATAATTAATTCCTTTTATTAAAACCGCATTATTTCAGCTTACTTTTTGAGATACAAGTATTTTATTAAATTTTCCGATTATTAATTTAAACATATTTCGATAGTAATGAAAGTATTATATGAAACAGGTAAGCTAATGTATTGACTTCGCGTTACTTTAGGTGTTGTGGGAACGGGAGATGGGGAATAGTAAAAAAATGTAAATAAGATTCAAAACCCCTTGAGAACCACAGCTTTGCGCTCATGCTTCGTTTAATGTAGTGGCTTTATTTTTAACATCTAAAATCTAGTGACCTTTAACCTTAATAATATCTTGGTAAGCTTCAACTATTTTTAGCGCGATCGCATCCCAACTATAATTGAGTAATGCGTATTTTCTTGCTTGTAATCCCCTACGCTGTCTTTCTTCTGGATATTTCAATGCTTCTCGAATTAAGTCTGCAATTGATTCGATATTGGTTGTACCTACCCATCCCGATTCACTACCGCTAATATCTTGACAAATATGCACTTGGTCGGAAATTACTACGGGGATTCCCGCTACCATCGCTTCAGCTACAGCAATGCCAAAATTTTCGTAATAGGAAGGTAAAACAAATAAGTCAGCAACTTCGAGTAAAGCTGATTTTAATTCGCCAGTGACAAAACCAGTGATGGTAGTATTTTGACTTAAAGGTGAAGCCTGAATTTGTGACTGAATTTTTTGTTCGTAACTTGGATCTTGAGGATTAGTTCCAGCTAAAACAAAATGAAATTCTAACCCTTCACTCAAAAGTTTTTCTAAAGCCGGAATTAATAAGTCCAATCCTTTTTTAGGATCGATTCGCGACATAAATAATACTTTTGGTACGTTTTTGGGAATATTAAATTTACTGGAAACGTTGGTGTTAACATCGCTACATTGATTGGAGACGTTAAGTTTAACGTCTCTACATTCCTTTACACCCAGAGGAATTACTAAATCTCTGGTAGTCACTCCAAATCTATGGGAAACTTTCGCTTCTTGTTCGCTGGTGAAGTGAATTGCAGCAGCTTTGGCAATATTGGGACGTTCTAAAGCTGCTGCATAAAGTTGTTTTAATTGCTTTTTCTTACGTAAATCTGCTGGGTCGAGGGTTCCCAAAGGACGTAAAATATAAGGTAATTTTTTAGCGCGACAAACAGCAGCAGCAGTACTGCTAACTGGAGAAAATAAGGCATGAATATGAGCTAAATCGTATTCGTTAGCATGATTTTTTAACCATTTTAATAAATCAACAGAAAACTTATAGCGACGAAACGGAGAACATTTAAAATAAATGATTTCATAACCATCTTGTTCGATGGGTGAATTTAACATTACATCCAAAGGTTTTTGCCCCGTATCGCCATTACTATCGGTTGTCAAAATAGTAACTTTTACACCTTGACGTGCTAAAGCAGGTGCTAGTCCCAAAACCATTTGACTGGGACCACCGTAAATAAGAGAA